>JAJYZJ010000130.1 GCA_021800035.1 archaeon | reverse complement strand
CCTGAGGCCCTGAAGAGTTCCGCTCCCACTCTGGGCACCAGGTCGGGCGCATCCGCAGGTATAACCGGAATCGGTTTCAGGCGATTCGCGAGCTCGGAGAGCGTGTGAGCTCGAGTTTCGGCCTCGATGCTTTCTAGTTTCGTGACCACGGCGATGCTCGGCTTGAAGACCGAGCCGTGCAGAATCGCTGCTTCGACGTCAGCAATATCTGCGCGCCCCGTGAACGTCACGAGTGCGCTCATTACGCCGTACTCCCTCAGGAGCCTCGAAATCTCGTCAAGTGAGGCGCCGGAGTATGTCTGGCCCACGACCTGGATTCCACCGGTTGAGCGCCTCTCGACCTTGACGCTTGCCACAGTTGGCCGCAGGTATATCCTGTGAGCGCCGAGTATTGCGAAGAGTTCGTCCAGCCCGGAGGCTATCGGTCTTGAACCGTCCACTACTATGACGAGCACGTCCGCGTTTCGCGCGGAAGCAGTTGCGCGGGCTGTGTGCTGGCCTCCCGCAGCGGAGAGCGAAGGCGTGTCCACTATCTGAATCAGAACGTCTTCGTACCTTAGCATTCCCGGCTGCGGCTTTGAGGTTTCAAACGGCACGTCAGTTGAAGCCGCGCTGACCCCCGTCAACCTGGTGAGCAGGTGAGTCTTTCCTGCGTCGGGAAGGCCCACGAGACACACCTGTGCCGCGCCCTCTTTCTCTATGAGATAGCTGAAGCCGCTACCCTTTCTCCGCCTTCTGGCCTCGTCCAGCTCCTCCCTAAGCTCGGCCACTTGATGGCGCACCTGATGACGCAGCTTTTCCGTTCCCTTGTGCGCAGGAATGGCGGAAAGGAATTCCTGCAATCTCTCCAGTTTCTCTTCTGGAGTCTTTGCGTCCTGCGCCTTGACCCAGAGGGCCTGAGCTTGGGGTGGGAGATTGGCTGGCAATTGGGATTACGGCCGCTCCAGAGCTGGATTCTCTGCGATTTGGTAGTAGGAAGTGACCAATTTTTAGCTTCTTCTCGTTGGGCTCATGAGCTCGCGTCGTAAAGCCTGCCGCTCTTGATTACGTAGAGTATATTCTTCGGATTCAGCGCTTCGATATTTGCATCCGGATTTCCCCTAGCTACGACAACGTCTGCGCGGCAGCCCTTTCGCAGAAGACCCCGGTCCGCGAGACCCATGCACTCTGCTGCGACAGAAGTAGCTGCGGAGATGGCTCTCAGCTCTCCCAGGTACTTTGAGAGGTGTGAGATTTCGAGGTAGTTCTGGCCATGTGGCTCTGAGTGCGAGCCCGTGAAATCGCTCCCGCATGCAATCTTCAGGTCATACTTCTTCGCGAGTTCCATATCTGCGCCAAGGTGGCGCTTGATCATCATGTCGCGTTCGGAGCTTGAACTCGGTCTCGCTGCAAAAAACGCGCTCAGGGTCGGAATATAGTAGATTCCTTTCTTTTTGATTCGCGCCGCGATTTCATCCGTGAGCGCTATCCCGTGCTCTATCGAATCCACTCCAGCTTCGATTACGTTCTCGAGCGCATCCTCTCCGTAGGCATGCGCCGTGACTTTCAGACCCGCCCTGTGCGCTTCATCCGTTATCGCAGAAATCTCCTCGGTTGTTAGCTGCACTCTGCCCTTGGCACCCTGCGCGAAGGTGCCCGAAGCGTAGACCTTTATCACTTCCGCTCCGTCACGAACGCACATCCTTACGGCCCTCCTGCATTCCCAGGGGCCATCGCAGTAGTAGGAGTAGGAAAGCTCCTGGGCGATTCTTAGAGGTAGCATGAGAGGGTCGTCGTTCCCGCCGGTCTGGGAGAGTGACTTGGAAGCTGCTATCACGGATGGCCCTTCTATCGCACCTTCTCTTTCTGCCCTTGCAATGTGGACCCCCGCATTGCTTCCAAGGTCCCTTACGGTAGTGAACCCGGCCATGAGCAGTTTTTTCATGTCGGTAACGCTGCGCAGTGCCACGAGAGTTTCCGGAGTTGTGACCCACTCTGTAAGGCTCTGCGAGGCCGAACCGAAAAAGTGCATGTGCGCATCCATGAGCCCCGGTAGGATCGTGCCGTTCCCGATATCCAGCACTCTTTCGTCCTTTGGTAGCTCGAGCGCATCCTTCTCTCCAACGTCTTCGATGAGACCGGTCTCCTGGTCGATAACGAGCAAGCCGGACTGTATCAACCCGTCCTGGGTGAGTAACCGGCCGCGAAGCACGAGTTTGTTCATAACCTCGATTTGGAGCTGCCTTTCTTAACCGTTTGCGAAGTGCTGCGGGTGTCAGGAGTCGGGAGTGGAGTGTTTGGGTGCCACATCACTGCTCCTGAGGCGCACGAGCGCGAGAGAGTTGATCAGTGAGGTTTCGGATTTATCATTAGCAAGCAGGAAGCACGCGCCAATCAGAGTGGGGGGGGGGCGACTCCTCTCTTCCGAATCCAGTTCAGTTCCTCTGTAACGCTCAGCCGCTTGCAGAGCAACCCGTCGAAAATTCAATCACCCGCACGCTCCACTACGCTCTCGAGTGCCCCGGGCG
>JAJYZJ010000009.1 GCA_021800035.1 archaeon | reverse complement strand
GGAATCATTCGATGTTGTCATTTCTACAGAGATGCTGGAGCATGTAAGGGACTGGAGAAAAGTAATCATCAATATGAAAGATGTCCTGAAGCCCGGTGGCTATATGTATATCACTACACGCTCGAAGGGATTCCTCTTTCATGCGTATCCATATGACTACTGGAGGTACGAGCCGGAGGATATGAAACAAATTTTGCGGATTTTGAAATAATCACTTTGAAGAAGGACCCTGAACCGGGGGTATTCCTAATCGCAAAAAAACCTATGAACCAAAAAGACATTAACATTCGCGGCATCGCACTGTACTCAATGGTCCTCGGGAAGGGAACCATTTCCACACCAGACCCAGAAGACATGCCACTTCGTCGCAGGACCAAACTCTTGGTATTGAGATTATTATCCAGAATTTACCACCTTCTTATCAATCCAGTTTCTGGAATTTCAGCATAACCTCATCATACAGAGAAACACGCATTATACTTCTTCCCAGGCACGTTATGAAACAGCGAAGTTTCATGTCTCACCATCAATTCACTTGTATTTTTGTCCTTGTTCCATGCAAATGGATTAAATACAGTGTAATCCTAACCTGAGGCCAGAAAAAGTGAGAGTTTTACTAACTGGCGCGGGAGGCTACATTGGATCTGTTCTGGCAGAGAGGCTCGTCTCCGAGGGTTACAGCCTGATATGCCTTGACAGGTTCTTTTTTGGCAAGGATATCCTTTCTCCTATTTCCGACAGAGTGAAATTGGTGAGGGATGACATAAGGACATTTGACCCCTCTATCATGCATGGCGTTGACGCAGTCCTTGACCTTGCTTCGCTGTCTAATGACCCATCTGGGGAGCTTGACCCCAATAAGACGCTAAAAATAATTTACAAAGTGTAAAGCAAAGGTTGCAGGGTCATCAAGAAATTCGTGTGCAAACCTATATCTGTGCGATCAATTGCATGAGCCATACCGCAAATTCAAAGGCAGGTGAGAGCGGATACCAGGTGATGACAAAGTGAAAATTTTGGTAACGGGGGGCATGGGCTTTATAGGTAGCAACTTTATCAGACGCTTCGTAAAAAATAAGGATTCAAAAATTATAAGTTTAGATAATTTATCGTATGGTGCGAATCAAGAAAATCTTGGAGATATAGCAGAAGCTTCTGGCTATACATTTATCAAAGCCGATGTGTTGAATGAGAATGTCCTCAGGAGAATCGTAGGCGAACTGGATGCAATAGTAAACTTCGCAGCAGAGACTCATGTCGATAGAAGCATATCTAGCCCTGAAAAATTCGTCAAAACAAACATTCTTGGTATCTTCTCAATTCTGGAATCTATGAGGAAAGCCAGAAATGACGCAAGACTGGTACATGTGGGCACGGATGAAGAGTACGGTGACATCAGATCGGGCTCCTTCACGGAAGTTGATGCACTTAACCCGTCTTCTCCCTACGCAGCGTCAAAGGCTGCCGCGAGCTTGCTGATTCACTCTTACCACAGGACTTACGGCCTTGACGCAATAATCACAAGATGCACAAATAACTTTGGACCCTTTCAGTTCCCTGAAAAACTGATACCGAAGACAATTATCCGGGCAAGGCTAGGATTAAAGATTCCTCTTTATGGCACGGGTAAGAACGTGAGAGACTGGATGTATGTCGAGGACCATTGCGAAGCCATAGAAACTGTGCTGAATAAGGGAAAGGCTGGAGAAATATACAACATCAGCTCCGGGAACGAGCTTGAAAACACAGATATCGTTTCCGCAATCTTGAAACTTATGAATAAGCCGGATACTCTCATCGAATACGTCGAAGACAGACCCGGGCATGACCTAAGGTACAGCCTTGACAGTTCGAAGATGAGGAATGAGCTCGGATGGAGGCCAAATCATACTTTTGATGAGGCATTATCGAAGACCGTGGATTGGTATACGAATAATGAAAGATGGTGGAAACCTCTCGCCAGTGAAAAGGTTCTGCACCCGACTCCCTGGAAGATAAAGTGGTAAGCTGGGTTGAAACTTGCTGTCACAGGCGCAGGAGGTCTTCTTGGTTCGGCTCTTTTCGCTTTGGTAAAGGGGCATGAAGTCTATTCTCTCTACGACCAACATGCGCCAACCTCAGGGATTCCAATTCGTTTGGACTTAAGGAATAAGAATCAGGTTGCGGAGACCTTGGAAAGGCTCGAGCCAGATGCAATTGTTCACACAGCTGCTCTAACAGACGTGGATAGATGTGAAAGGGATCGTGAGCTAGCTAAAGCAATAAACTGTGATGCGACAAGAGCAATCGCAAAGTCAGCGAGAAACCTTGGGGCATATCTCGTCTATGTCAGTACAGATTATGTGTTCGACGGGAAAAGTGGAAGCTACAACGAAGAAGATATCCCGAGCCCCGTAAACTTCTACGGCCATACCAAGTTAATGGGAGAGCAGGCTGTCAAGGAACTTCTATCAGATTACCTTATAGCACGTACGAGCGTTATCTACGGGTCAACCCCATCCTCTGGAAAAGTTAACTTTGCTCTCTGGCTCCTTGATTCATTGAGCGCCGGTAAAACAGTAAAAGTTGCCGCGAACCAGCTTGTTTCTCCGACACTTAACACAAACCTGGCAGAGATGATAATAGAGTGCCTGGAAAGAAGGGTAAAGGGGATACTTCATCTTTCGGGTGCAAGCAGAGTGAGCAGGCTCGAATTTGCACTTGAACTTTGCAGGATATGGTCCTTGAATCCTTCGCTCATCAATCCAGTTGACATGAGCAAAATGAACTGGTATGCTCCTAGGCCAAGAGACAGCTCACTTGACGTGACAAAAGCAAGCAGTATTCTCGTGAAAAAACCAGCCTCGATTAAAGATTCACTATGTAGGTTGAAAGAGGAGCTAGACTCATCGAAGAGGGGGTAAGATAATGCCATTTGCATTTGAGAAGACCACGCTGAATGGATTGCTAATTGTCAAGCCCAAACTGTTTGGAGATGAAAGGGGTTTCTTCATGGAGACATTTGCAAGAATGGATTTTGAAGAAGCAGGAATCAAGATGGATATAGTTCAGATGAATCATAGTAGGTCCTCAAAAGGGGTGCTCAGAGGCTTGCATTTTCAGCGCCATCCCTATGAGCAGGCGAAGCTCGTTCGATGCCTGAATGGAGAAATACTAGATGTTGCTGTGGATATAAGAGCAGAGTCAGAGACCCGTGGGAAATACTATTCAATCAACCTATCTGATTCAAACAGGTACATGCTTTACGTGCCGAGGGGATTTGCGCATGGCTTCCTTGCTCTGAGCGACCTGGCTGAAGTGGAATACGCGGTTGACAATTCCTACGCGCCAAGCCATGAGGGAGGGATAATATGGAATGACCCCGAGCTCGGAATCAAATGGCCCGTGGATAGCCCGTTGATTTCAGAAAAGGATAAGAAATGGCCCGCTCTTCGCGAGCTAAGGAATAATTATCAATAGCCTTCCAAGCATGTCCAACGATATTGTTCATGGAATGGTCAGTGTAGCTTGAAGGGTATAATACTCCACGGAGGCCAGGGGACAAGGCTAAGACCCTTAACATACGCAGGTCCAAAGCAGCTTATACCGATAGCAAACAAGCCCGTATCCCAGTACGTTCTCGAGGACCTCATATCACTGGGCATAAAGGAGGTAGCCATAGTACTGGGTGAAACTTTTCCCGAACTCGTAAGAGAATACTACGGCGATGGTTCGAGGTTTGGGGTAAAAATAACTTACATCAACCAGGGTAGGGCTCTGGGGATAGCCCACGCCGTTAGCCTCTGCAAAGACTTCGTTGCCGAAGATGACTTTGTAGTCTACCTGGGCGACAATATCTTTCAACATGGAATTGCGAAATATGCATCATCATTTGTCAATGGCAGGCTGGACTCGATGATACTATTGAAGGAGGTAGAGGAGCCTCAGCGCTTCGGCGTTGCGAAGCTTGATGGAAATGGCAAGCTTTTGAGGCTTGTCGAAAAACCAAAGGAATACGTGTCCAACTTTGCAGTTGTTGGAGTCTACTTCTTTAGTCCATCATTCTTCAGGATTGTTGGTAAGCTGAAGCCGAGCTGGAGAAATGAGCTTGAGATCACAGATGCAATACAGTTGATGACTGACGACGGCTACAAGGTAGGTTATTCACTCGTGGATGGCTGGTGGGCCGATACCGGAAAAAAGAATGACATATTGGCTCTGAACGCTACAATTCTTGACGAGAGGATTCAGAGCAGGATTGATGGGAAGACGTTGAATTCAAGAATAGAAGGAAGGGTCAGGATAGGGGAAGGGACAATTATAGAAAATAGCACGGTAAGGGGTCCCGCCATTATTGGAGGGAATACCAGAGTAATCAATTCTCACATAGGCCCGTACACGAGCATAGGCGATTCCTGCATTATAACGAGAAGCTCCATCGAATACAGCATCATAATGGACAACACGTCGATAGAAGAAATTTTGAATCTGGAGGAGAGCCTGGTTGGAAGGAATGCAAAGATAAAATCTAATTCAAATGCGAAGAAGAGCCTTAAGTTGCACGTAAGTGACTATTCAGAGGTTGAAGTCTAAATAGGAAAAAGTTTCCAAGGTAATTAGTTTGAATTTGAAACAATTTGTTCGATCAGGGCTGAATTACGTGGAGCTATTATTCAAGCAATCCAAGAACCCTGTAACGTTGATTTTTGCCTCCATCACTGCCGGAAAGAAGGGTCACGTCTTCTTTAAGTCAAAGTCAGGCACAACGCTAAGAATCAAGGTGGACCCCCTTTACTCCTTGCTCTTCCTTTTGAATCGCGGGTGGAAAATCGTTGAGCAGACAGATGATCATATAATTTTAAAGAAAGATGTTTATCTAAAGTGCAGGTACAAAAGAGGGTGGGATCTGGGGCATATACAAGAGATATTTGAGGATGGAGTTTACGGTAGAGAACCAAAAGAATACGTCATAGATGTGGGCGCGTCGAACGCGGATTCAGCGATATTTTTCGCAGCTAGGGGTGCGTCAAAGGTTTTGGCGCTTGAGCCAGACCCTGAGTCCTATCAACTCACTCAAGAAAACATCCGTATGAATGACTTACAACAAAAGGTAGTTCCGCTCAATCTAGCATTATCTGCATCAGATGGCGTTGCCGAATTTCTTATACCCAATGAGCAGCCAAACGCATCCACCCTGAGCCCCACAGAAAGTCTGTCAAAAGTTATGGATTTTGCACAGGGTAATAGGGTCCAAGTTAATACAACCACCCTAGAAGCTCTGATAGAGAGATATGGCCTTCCAAGAATAGACCTGCTTAAGATGGACTGCGAGGGTTGCGAGTATTCTGTTCTCAGAAACACAAAGCAAGAAACGTTCCGTAAGATTAGTGATATCATTCTGGAGTATCATGATGGGCCAGGAGATCTTCCAGGTTTGCTCTCACACGTTGGATTCACTGTGAAGTGCACGGCTACGAAACCTCTGGGTATCATAAAGGCGCACAAAAGTGAGACTTCACGTTAGTTGATTATTTGCGCATAAATAAATTGCGGCGATGCTCTCTGGCGGTGACACCGAATGTGTGGGCCAGCAGCGCTTTCTCAAAAAGAGTTGTGGTCTTGTAGGTAGCAATCGCCCGCAGTGACCGTGTCACGCCAACCTCGCACCGGTGACGGGTGCCAAACTGGGAGCCGAAGGTGAGCATTGAAAAGGGCTTAGAATGCAGATATAAGTGGGTTTCCCCCATCCTCAGCAGCGAGGCACAGCTCATCTCGGATTAACCCTCTTACGATCGCGGAACTAAAAGAATCGCCCCTTGCCTAGGTATTTGAGTATCTTGCCGGGCATGGGTTCCGCCGGGCTTTTTCCTAAGCGTGGCGGTCAGCCGAGATTTTTCCAGCAGCTTTGTCGCAGTCCGCCTGTATCACTTTTGGGGTTCACGATTAGCAAAATCGAAAAAACAATTCACCCGAAAATATCGGGACATATGGGCGGATACAGTAGCCTAGTACATGGCGCATGACCTCTGAGTCCACACATTCACCGTAATGCACTGACAGGGTGCCGCAGATTAACTGTAATAGCTCGTGATCTGACCGACTTGGCGCCAGGTTCTGGATGATGCCTTCCGTGATATTATTGGATATGTCCTGGATAACCTTCAAGAAGGGCGGCCCGGCTGTGGCTACGCTTCCCGAGGAAGCCTATACCTCGATTGGCGACGGCTGCACTCTGAAAAGCGTAGAGATAGAAAACAGCATAGTGATGATTGGCTCGAGGTTAGAAAGCGGCAAAAGGATAGTGGACAGCCTGATAGGTAGCTATTCCACCATACTGAATAGCGATGGCGCGATGCCAAAGGGCCACAGGCTCATAATCGGCGAAAGGTCGTTTGCGCAGATTTGAATTCTTCCTGGCGATGGTTCCTCTATGCTTCTCGCGTCCCTGGAGGGGAGGAGAAGTGCACGCAGGGCCCTCGGCCCGTTACACCTAAAGCCAGAACTCCTGCGATACGTCTCGAACAACGGGGCTCTAGAGATTGCGATTGGAGACACCTGAGTTCTCAGCGGTCACCCCCTGGACTGGTAACCTGAGCACTTCCACATTTGCTCTGAGGGCGCAAGAAGTGGCGCGAGATTGCTCTTGAACCGTAGAGAGCTAGTGCTTCGCGGCCTGCGCTTCCTGAAATCGAGAAGAGGTCTCGCCGCGCTCTCGCGAGTGGGTCCAAGGAACATGGTGAGCGCGCTCGTTAGCGGTCAGATTTTCCTTCGTCACGGGGGCGCTTCGCTCAGCCTGAACCGAAGCGAATTCTTCCTGCTGACCGCTCTGGAAGACGAGATTGAGCAGCTTGAGCGCGAGGGCTTCCGGGTCGAGCTCACAAATTCAAGCTTGAGAGTCGAGGGCTACCCCTATCTGAGAGAGCCCATGGCCGGAGCACTCGGGAAGCTCGGCTTCGCAGGCGCGTTAAACGCGCTCTCCCTCCTCGGATACTGTTACCGCTATGGCGGCGCGGTTGGAGCAACCGATAGCGGAGATGGAGCAATGAAAAGGACGTTCCAGTTCAACCTCGGCGAAGCGCTCGTTACTACGCCTTCGAAAGTCAGGTTTGACCTGAATTCGATAGAGCCCTCGGCCCTGATAGAAACATATCTCCTTGGAATTCATAGCGACCTCAAGCCGAGCGGAAGGAGCGTTCTGGACGTGGGAGCGCTCGCTCGCGACACGGCGCTCTACTTCGCGTCCATGGGTGCGTCAAGCGTGTACTCAATCGAACCCCTCGAGGAGAACTACGACGCAATGCTCCGAAACCTGAACCTGAACCCAGGCCTACGCAAAACCATCGTCCCGGTAAGGGCCGCGCTAGGGCCCGCGGGCAAACTTCTCTTGAGATACCCACCTAGCGCGGGCGGCCTGACGGGTAGCGCGAGCGCCTTCGCCCAGAGAAGAAGAGGGAGTGGGAGTGGGAGTGGGAGTGGGAGTGGGAGTGGGAGTGGGAGTGGGAGTGGGAGTGGGAGTGGGAGTGGGAGTGGGAGTGGGAGTGGGGAAGGCAAACGCGAATCGGATGGCTGGCTCAGCCAGGAAGTCGAATCCTACCCCCTCTGAACCTGTTAACAAAGCTCGGACTGGACTCGATTGACATTCTGAAGCTAGATTGCAAGGGCTGCGAGTGGCTTCTCTCCCAAGAGGACCTGGAAAAGGTGAACCATGCCATAAAAATCGAGTGGACCAAGGGCGACGAGGAGAAGGTTTCTGGGTTGCTAGGAATGCTCGAGCGGGCTGGCTTCCAGTCCGCGGTCTACCTGCACAACCCCGAGTGGCGGGGCACTGTTGAGGAGCATGGCACGATCGTAGCTGAAAGGAGCCGGTGAACGATGCAGAAACTCACGTAAACCCCGGGAGCGGGAAGCTACCCGCGAGCAGAGGCTCCATCCTGCCCTCACCCTTCCGGACGCGCCTCCAGAGCCGCTCTACCTTCCTCTTCCGTCTCCTACATGCTCGCGACCCACCAGAGGAACGCGAGATTGGCCGAGCCCGGGCTCATCCCCAAGAATTCCTGAAAGTCTTCGGGCTTGAGGAACAGGTTCATCTCTTCCATTGTCTGAACGAGCCTGAGATAGTGGTAGGCCTCCGTGAAGCCCCTCGCTTTCGCGACTGCGCGCACCGCCATGTTGATGGCCAGCTTTTCGGAAACCGAGCGCTTTGCTAGCCCCCCGCCGTTTAGCGCTCCGGGCCGGGCAACTCCGAGGTCCCCCTTCCTGTTAAGCCTGCGCACGTAGTAAGAAACCGAGCCCTTCGGAATTCCTGTTTCTCTTGAAATCTGCTCCACAGTCTTATTCTCCTTCCAGAGCCGCTGTATAAGGGAGCGCCTCTCAGTGTTAGCTGGAATCATACCATCAATCATATGATTCAAGTTGAATGTTAAGCCCTTTGCCTGTTAATGAAGCGACGCAGGTTTGGATAACTGCCCGAGTCCGATTGAGGGTTCGCGCGGGGCTGAGGTGAACTCTCACCTCCCCGAGCTCCTCAAGCCTGGGCGAGCCTCTAACTGGCTACGGGCCCAAGATTGTTCCGAGAAGTGAAGGTCTACCTGAGCCCTTGGGGCTGAAGTAGAGCGTCTAGCCTGAATGAGGATCTTTTAAGATTGGGCTTTTGGGAATGGTCCGCGTCTAGCCTTTCCAAAGAGAGCGTGTCTGTAGCCCTCAATTTCAATTCAAATATATTTATGCACTTGACTATGCTTCAAGCTTATGGTTAATTCGGTTCAACGAGTGGGAAGTGCTCGATTTTGAGCTACTTAAAAGGCGAGAAGAGAGGCTGAAGAGACTAGAAGCAGTGAAGCACCATAACTGGTGACTCATTAATTGAATGACAGGTTTCCTGATAACCCTGGTGATTGCGATACGGGTGTTAACTTTCTTCGGTGAGGTGAGCAGCGGCCCTTTGCCTTTCTAGACAGGTGCCATAGCAGGCTACCTAATTACTCTGATTCAGCAATTTGCAAAATCACCAATTGAGGTCGAAAGAGAAAAAACAAGTTGCGGTCTGCGTAGGGTGGGCTTAATATTTGATAGAGTCGCAATAAATCACATGGAAGGTGATGGCATCGTTCCCATGCTAATGATGGCGATTGTTTCCATGCTAATAATTGTGCTTGCCCTTTTCTTCGGTAACCTTTTCTCAAATAGAATAACAGTTGTTGCTTCTCAAGTAACTCACATCAAAACCTCCCAGATTACCCCTTCCTTCAATCTTTTTATCTCCTTGCTTGAATCCAGTGATGCACTTGAGGTCTTAGGACTGATTGTTGGTGCGGTCATTGGGATTTTGGTGCTTCTTAAGAGACGAGACTAAGTGGAATATCTAATTTGTGTCAAGGAACTAAAGTGACCGCTGAAACATTACTAACGGCTTACGGGAGCCTTTTGCAATACCAGCCTAACAGCACCTGAATCCCAGCCTGACAACATCCTCAGCTTCCACCATTTGCAACCAGCAATCATGCACTCGTTGCTCTCCTAGTGATAGAGTACCTTTGCGGGCGATGCAATCGCATGCGGATGATGAAGTTGTATACCTATACCACGTCTTCTTGCCCCACTGCCTTCGCAAGGAGTTACTTCAGACTCTTTATTCCGCTTGCACTGCAGTTAGGGCGCAGGCACCTGAGGTAGAGAGCTGCGGTTATCCTTTATTCCAACAAAGACTAATTCAAACTCGTCAGGGGGTTCCGCTGGGTTTTTTGTGCGTGCAATTCCAGTCAAGCCCAATTTTGGCTGGTGCTATACTGAGTATTATCTGTCCTTGGTTCTGGTGGATGAATTTTTTTTAGAAAAGCATCGATGATGGTAGGGCTCTTGGGCCGGCATCAAGAGCATCAGAACGGCAACAAAACGGCCCCAAAGGGCTCTCGAGCGTCAGCTCAGGCTAAATTCAGGTTGAAAGAGAGTTCTCGGGGACGAAGCCCTTTGCTACACAACACCTCGAAAGGTACAGTCGTCGTTGTCGATATTTCGAAGGGACATGGATACGCATGAATCAGAGCCTTTGGTTCCCCATAGGCACGGCAACTACACAAACTTTATGGATGCCTCTGCGCGCGTGGCCAAGGCCCGTGAGAGAGGTATGGTCGCGAATGGTGACCTTCCGCTCAACTCGGTGGTCGCTCCGTATATTCCAGAAACACGAGACTGCACGAAGCCCTACAAACTGAGGTTCTTGGCAAGTGACCTAGACAGTAACGATTCTGCAGTCCGATGCCAAGCTTTGATGGCCTTCAACGCGAAATCGTGCCAGTATTCTTATTGAGAACCTCCCGAATATCTTGAACAAAATGGTCGAATTGTCGGATGATGAAGAGATCCAGGTGGGACAACAAACGTTACAAGTATTAGCGACAATTGTTCCACGTCTGTCCGCAGAAGGGAGGAATGAGCTCCTACCAAAGATAGCGCCGAAAATAGCTCAACTCGCGCTTCATTCGCAGGAGATGCCAGTACGAACACTGGCGTTCACCGTTCATTGTATGGTCGATGCGCAAGAAATCATTCCCGACATTTTCGAATTGGCCAAAAGCGAACCGAATGCGATATTCCCACAACTAGGATTGCAGATTGGATTTATGCGTTTGAGAGGGCACGAAACAGCTTTCAAACTTAGGGAGGAGCTGCCAAAGGAACTTTCAGAAGCTAAATCAGCAGGCGTAAGAAGGAACATTCTGCTCCTGATTGATGGCATGAGAACCATTGGCTGGGCGATGTAGAAGGTAGCTGCTTCTTGTCCCAATCGCAGATTGATGATGTTCGTAAAACCCTTCTCAAGCTCTACTCCGACAACACCCTAGAATTTGCTGGGTTTGGACTGGGCACCATTATCGCTTTGGCAACCGAATTAACTGGCCATGTCCAGCTTTCTACGCTTCTCATTCCCTACTTCTCGATTTCGCTGTTCCTGCCAGTCTTGTTTTCAACCCTCGTGTTCGGAGCCTGGATGTTCTTCAAAAGTGCCTACTGGGGCAGAGCTGCTGCCGTTTTGGTAACCGAACAGTCTGGATTTCAACCAAAGTCGTATGAGCCTGACCTAATGAAAGCTATGTATGACTACCATCTTGACAAGGTGAGGAAGACCACCCGAGGAGGATGCCTGCTTTATGAGATCGGACACTCCAGTTTCTGGAAGGTCGTTTTCGCCAGCATCTTGGCCTTTATGGCTGGCGTTGCCTTGGCGTACTTCTACTAATGCCAATTGTTGCTTGAGTGCCTCATTCAGGCATAGAAATGAGCGTATTTCGCCTCGCTTCCCGAATCATTGGCTCCAGCGTCGTTTCTTCAGGGAATCAGCGAGTTGCAGCGCATAAGCCCGGGATTCCTTTTTCCACGCAAACCAGGAGTTCCTGAGGAGAAGGCGTCAAATAATCGCGTGGAAGATGAAAGACTGAAGCGAAGCCGTGAGGAGGTACGTCGCCTTCTATAGGTTGAACAGAACCCATGGCATGGAATCACGGTTTGTCTGACGCAGCCTCACTTCAAGATGGGTTCCTTCCGGTCCACTATCATTTGCTAGTGGGTCGCATTTTACAACATCTGAGGGATTACTCGAAGTTGTCATTCCGTTAAGTATCATGCCAAAGCGGTGTAAATGCGCCAATGTAAGTTGGAAATGCGAATGAGCAGTCCCCCATTTTTGTCAAAAGTACGTGGTCTACGGCTACAAATCCGCTTTGGGTGCCCATACCGCCACACTGTGACTTGCTTCTACCCCCTAGTTTTAACATTAAAGTGGTGGGTAGTAGTCCCATATTCTTACCCGAGTTCTCTAGTAGATTGCAGTCTTGGTGGGCGCGCCGTGCTGGGTAATACGGGATCTCACATTTACCGAGACTGAAACGAATCGACCCAAGGATGATTCGTCGGCCGATACGGGAAGAGTCATTGAAGTATACCCCTCAGAGGGGTATTCGGTTTGTCTCTGCACCTTAACTGTAGCCAAACCCAATAGCGAATACAATGATGGACCACGTGTCGGTAAGACTACAAACACGGCCATTCTTGACGGGCGAATGCCATCCTAAGCTAAAGAGAAAAGTCGGTTCGTAGCTAGATGGAACTCTGTGCCAGAAGTGAATCACTTCGGTAGATGTCGATGTTGCTGGCGTTGAACTCATGCTTGACTTGTACGCGCAGATTCTCCAGTGTGTAAAGCCTCCACTTCGTGGGCACATAGACATTCTTTGAACGACGCTCTTCTAGCTTTACTTCAAATCCAACCAACAAATGTCTAGCATCTGCCGTCATTTTAGCATCTTCTGACGGCTGAAGATAAAAGGCGCGGAAAGACGAGCCCTCACTCTTTATGTTGTAGGTCTTGCATTCGAGATAGGTCAGCCTATTGTCGATATCTCTAATCTCTATATCTGGATACCCTGCGGAACGATGAACACCCTTCTTAGTCTTGGGGATAGAGGCCTTGCATCCTACGGCGCAGAGTGCCCTCCTAACGAAAGGTTCGATTCGGTTTCCCACCTCGTTCGGCCTGCTTGTAGGGATTCCGATCTGATTTGCATCGCTGAGAGCTTTGTTAAGAGCGTCCTTTAGTCTCCCTAAGAGAGCTGTATCAGCCGGGCTATTTCTGTCAAAAGGTACGACTGAAAACCCAGTAATGGCCTTGATAACAATGCGAAAAGGAATATCCTTGAGCGGGGACATGAACTTGGCAATGGTCTCTTCCAGTTCTCTAACGTATTTCTCATCATTAGACAAGTTATCATCCATAGTTGGTCTATGGTAGATAAGTTATATGACATCTACTCTAATTCTGCGTTGGAAACCAGTTCACCAGTGTCACACTGCTTCCGCGAACACTTCCGCTAGCCGTCGGAAGAGACTAACCAATCGTTCATTTCTCGAACCGGTTACATATCCGTCAACGTTCGTCAGTTCTGAAAGCACTCTCCCGGACATCTGTCTGGTCGCTTCATCCAAATCGGCTTCGCTACAAGGAATGTGAATCCCTTCCTCTCAATCAGGATAGACAAGTGTTGTGTTGGTGCCAGCTTTTTACAGTTGCGTCAATACCTGACTTTGAAAGCCCTCTCTTGAGAAGACAAGCCCTAATGTCACCAATTGAGTTACGATACCGTCCACTCGCTTCCTGTTGTTGGTGCCGCAGTATCCATTCTGCAGGAGGAAAACTCAGGGTTGAAACATGAGCTTGGAAAACGAGATTAGCCCCGTTGCTGGCAAGTTATTCGTCCGCCCTTTGAACCCAAGGGCCTTCGGCACAACCTTGGCATGGATTCACGACTTCCATCACATTTGACCTTGAGCGATGTAACTCGTGATTCGGTCAAGGTAACCATGCTCCGACGTTGACGCGCGGTTTTTCAATAGAAGCCGGGCAATTGCTGTCGAACCAATCTCATTCAGAAGGAATCAATATGCCAAGAAGAGACTCTACTTCCGGAAGATTAGAATATTCTCTTTCTGAATTACATTGTAAAGACCGAAGATAATCTTGTCGATATCTCTCACCAACTCGAAGCCGGCTTTTCCGGCTTGTTCAATCACAAAATCAACAGTGTTTATTTTCTTGCCAAGATATGTTGCGTTACCGATTACTATTGCGGCGTATCTCCCGCGTTTTAGAACTCTATACATTTCATCTATGCTCTTTTTCATGTCCTCGTCATAGAGCTCAACCTTCGCAGATCCTTTTCCCCTTACACCGATGAATTCTTCTCTCAGCTTGACTGGATCTTTCCCCAACTCCCTTAGAGCATGGGCATCGTTTGCAATGTAGTCCAGCGCAATTGAATATGGCGGCGAGGTTATGATGGCATGCACGCTTTCATCTTCAACTTCCAACCTCCTTGCGTCACCCTGCCTGACATTAACACGCCCTAGCTTGAGATTGAGATCCTTAGCGAGGGTTGCGTAGTCGTTGACAGATTCAATCATCTGCTGGACCGCATTGACAAAAGACCGATGAATATCCTTCCCTCGCCTTGCGTTGTCGCTTACAGCGATCAATTTCGCCATTTGGTAGAAATCTCTCACGCGCTCATCTGTCACGCCCTCTAGTATTGAGGACATGTTCAATGGTCCGAACGCGCCTCCACTTATCTTCGCGCTTACATTTTCCAACGAATTGTTAATCTGCTCAATGTGCAGGACAGATTGGGTCTTAACGTTCGCTTGGAGAACGCACAAGGGTGACGCGTCGACACCTATGCAATCAATCCCAAGCAGCTGTGCCTCAATTGCAGTAGTGCCACTACCTATGAATGGATCGAGAATCCTTTCGCCGGGCTCCACTTTCAGGATATTTAGCAGAGCTCTAACCATTTGAGGATGAAACTTCCCTTTATACGGATAAATCCAGTGAGTCAGGTATTGGTTCACAGAGTTTGTCCTATTGCGGACGATTGTCTTGTAGTAGTCCGTCGGTTTTCCCCTCACATACTTGAAGTAAGCCAATCTCCTCCTCAGCCTGCCTTCATCAATTTCACTCAACAAATTGAATCGACGTAGTCCATTCGTTACCTGAAAATCGACCTTGAGAGACTCAAGTTCCAATTCTGCGAGAGCCAGCTCATAAATGAATTGAACGTTGTCGAGAAGAGTAAGGCCATCTGCCATTTGTAAGTGGTCATCCACATACGCCCAAGTCACGGCTAAATCTTCAGCCCTTTGTAGCATCTGGTTGCCTTGACCCTTCTCATTCCAAAGTTAACGATCACTTTGGCACTAAATAAAACAACCTATATTTTCCCCGAATCTTGGGCTCCCCTAATTTTCTATCCGTGTCGTTACACCAAATTATGGAAACCCTCTTCGAGGACTTAAAAAGGACGAAATATTAAGAAGCTGAAGAGGCAATGGAACCTCCCAAGACGACTGGTCCACAGGATACTCTGCAAGCTCCATCAACTGTAGCGCCCTTTTTTGAACTCAATGGCGTCAAGTTATACCAAGAGGATTGCGTCAAGGGGATGCGGGACATACTTCAACCCGGAAGCATCGATGTGGTTGTCACTTCACCACCTTATAACATCGGAATCAAGTACACGAAATACGACGATATCCGCCCGCGAAAGGAGTACCTCGACTGGATTGAGCGCGTCGGGGTCGCAGTGAGTCGAGTCTTGTCAGACAAAGGATCTTTCTTCCTGAACGTAGGAGGCACTCTAAAGGACCCTTGGATTCCTCTTGACATTGCCCAGAGAATGAGGGAAACATTCGTTTTGCAAAATACCATACATTGGATTAAGTCAATTGCAATCCCGAAGAAAGATGTAGGAAAATACGAGAATATCAAAGGAGACATAGCAGTTGGTCACTACAAGCCAATTGGAAGCAGGCGTTTCATCAATGATGCTCACGAATACATCTTTCACTTCACCAAGGAGGGCGATGTGGAACTCGATAGACTGGCGGTTGGCATCCCCTATCAAGACAAGTCAAACATTGGAAGATGGAAAAAAGCAAAACAGGATTTAAGGGACAGGGGAAACACTTGGTTCATACCGTATGAAACAATCTGGGACCGTGAGACCCAAAGACCCCACCCATCTACCTTTCCGGTCTCGCTACCTGAAATGTGCATCAAGGTTCATGGCCTCGAGCGCGCTAGAACTATACTTGATCCGTTTATGGGCATAGGCACAACTGCAATGGCTAGCCTAAGGCTTCACAAACCATGCGTTGGGTTTGAGATCGACGCGAACTATCTCCAAGTCGCCAGCGATCGGATAAAGAAATTCCGGAGTTTAGACTTGTGGGAACGTATCAAACACCGCTAATTCCTGAGGAGGCCGAGATAGTTCGACGGCCTCTTTCAGGCAGCGGGGATTTCAATCTCTCCTTCAGCAACTGCGGTAGAGACTTGATAATGAAGACAAGATTTCCTTGAATAGCGGGTTAATCCAGAGAATCGGAAGATACTCGGAAGTTTGCCGCGACGAAGGATTTCGGCAAAAACTATTGCAATGTCTCCTATTAGCCATTAGACCTGCTCGCAACAGTCCAGACAATCCCTGGGTGTAAGCGCTTTGGCGAGAAGATTCGTTTAGATAATTAACTGCATCTCACCTTGCCCGCTATCATTTGCAAGTGGACCCTAGGCCTAGAATCGGCGGAGCTTGTTGACGCTATCATGTAGTTAAATGTAATGCCAATACTTTCTAGGTGCCTCGCCCTATCTCTGTGTCCTAAAGTTGGAACTCTGCGTGTCCTTCGAGCATGTTGCGCTACTCAGTTGATATTTTGAGCAGCGAAGGGTTCGAGCCGGAAGGCATGCCAACCCTGCCAGGATTCGAATCTCCATGCCACGGGCCCGAATCGGGCAGAATCGCCCACAGCCCCCGTCGCCTGTCTTGCTAAGATGCATCCGTCTTGCTCGCCCATGGGCGCTCTCGCACTCAATTCTCTTAGGACTCTGAACCCACGTCGGAAGGGTTGGCCGCCGATGGGCGGGACCTGTTGGGACTTCCCGAGCTTCTCTTCGCGCTGGCCAGCGACGACGGATTGAAACTCCATAGCTGAAATTAGCCCGAAGAAACTGAGGCCCACAACTCTGGCTGAGGCGATAAATGCGTCGTTCCTTGTGGGCTCCCAACACCTTGAACGTTTGAGAGACTCGGGTTCGGTGGCCAGAGGTCCCGACGGCTCCTACTAGTTTGAGGAGGATCGTGTTCGGGATGTTTCCTGAGCTGGAGTTCGTCCTGCGCACAGAGAATACTTCCTTACCCACGAGTCCACATACCCTCCCGAGCCCTTCGTCGAGAAGTTGGGGAAGCTCTCGAGTGGGCGGTTTCCCAATCATGCTAGCCAGACCCTCCTGCTCATCAAACAGATAAACTCTGAAGGGATGGAATATGTCTGGTTAGTCGCAGACCTACCTCCTATCATAAATCAGGGTAGCCCGAGATTCGTTCTCCTCCAAACTCATCTCCCTGAGGATGATCCGCGCGCGACGGTCTGCCAGAAGCCCCTTTCCGAGGTCAGGTTGGCTCTCACAAAAAAAGGCCGAGTAGTCCTGATGGAAGATGTCAGGATTGCTAGGGCATTAGAGGAGAAGCTGGCATGGGTCTGCCTCCCGGATTTGACCGGCAAGGGGGGACTTCAGTGCCTGGCACTCTGGAGACGACAAACGCCTCATGAGGTATAGCGACCAGTTCCAACGCTACTGCACAAAGGCGACCACGGGGCCACGGATTCAACGGCAACGCTCAGGGTTTCACCCTAGCGTTGAAGAAGATTAATAATGGCCCAGATTTTCAAACCATTCGATGGCAAGAGACCGTCCGAAGTCGATGCCGACGCCGACGCAGAAGGAATCCGGAGAACTCCTGCCAAGGGTGAGGGCCGCGCTGGACGGAGTGAAGAGCGTGCGAGAGAAGCGGATGTTCGGCAGCGTCGGCTTCATGGTGAACGAGAAACTGTGCCTGAGCGTCCGCGAATCAAGAATCATGTGCAGAATCGACCCTGCGCTCCAGGAAGGTCTCGTAGCGAGGACGGGGTGCCGCCCGGTGACGATGAAGGGTCGCGAGTACAGAGGCTGGGTGCTTGTCGATGCCATGGCGCTCCCGACAGAGAAGGACCTGCGGTTCTGGGTCGGCCTCGCCCTGGACTACAACGCAACTCTCAAGGGCTCAGGAAAGAGGAGGTGATTGAATGCAAAGAAAAGAACTGGAGAATCCGCAAGGTATCAAAGCGCTCCTGAAAAACTACTACGACCGCGTGGCCAAAGGGGGCGGTTGGGGCGATCTTCTCTCGGAGAACTTCGTCCTGAGCGGGACGATCGCGAGGGGGAGCAGCGGTAGAGAGGCCTACGTGAACAACAGCTTCTTCAAGCTGGTCAGGGGGCTCGAGGTCGAGGAGATGATCGCAGAAGGTAACACCGGATTCGCGCTCGTGAATTATGACGTGGTCTCTCCCAAGGGGAAGGCTTTCACGTCAAGAGTCGCCGAGCTCTGGAAGATGAAAGAGGGGAAGCTCGACTCTGTCGCAATCTACTTCGACACGGCCGCGTTCAACGAATCCATGGAGTAGGCATGGAGCGAACGGTTCAGATCAAGCGCGAGCGAACCTTTATCCCCTTTTTATGAGAGGATTCACTTCGATGATTGACGAACTGAGGGATGCCTGCAAGGAGTGCGGGCCCCTGCTCTCAACAAGGGCTGAAACCGCGGACGAAGAACAGACAAGGAAGGCCCTGAGGGAGCGATTCCCCATCGCAGCAGGATTCAAGAAAGAGGAGGCCGAGAAGATGAATCCAGATGAGATGAGTCACGGGGAGCTTCAGAACGCAGTAATGCAGAGGCTCGTTGGAATGATGACTGGTAGCGGCGCGAACCATAGGGTGACCCCAGTCCAGGAGGTCAGGTCCTGCACTGGGCAGGGTTACGAGTGTGTGGCCTCGTTTCCTTACGGCCAAGCGATTGTGGAGGTTCCCTCCTAGGAAGGAACAAGATTATCATTCTAGCTGCAAAGAGCTGAATCGGCTGGAGAAGAGAGCGTCCTTGGCGAGGGCGGTCAGGGTCTGGTGAAGGAGCGTGTCCTTCTCTACCAAGTCTCTTCTTCCCACGGCTGACCTCTGCGCGATTTCGTTGATGAAATCGATCTTCACTTGACTAGCCGCTCTATGGTCGCGAGAACCGTCTGCGGATAGTTGCGCGCGTATTCCAGCAGCCTCGCTCTAGACGTCCCTCTGGACCACTCGGAGGCATCAGAGATGATTTTTCCCGAAGGAATGCCATTGTATCTCCAGACATAAACGAAGTCGAGAATCGTCTTTTCGGGGTCGGAGTGCCTTATGCCGCCCTCATCCACCACCCCGAACCCGAGCAATCTGGATGAAAGCTTTACGAATCTGAAGCTGTAGCCCGCGATGCTCACGGGCTTCCGCCTAAAGATCGAGTCGCTCACGACCTCCTCGATGGAGAAGTGCTCATGCGTCATGTTGTTCAGCTTCAGGGCGCTGTGCAGCCCGAAGTACCAATTCTTGATGCCCTTGATTTCTAGCCCCTTCGAAACCAACTCCAGATGGCTGTACCTGCTCCTTCCGAGCTTGAGCTCCTCCAGCGATTTGAGGTAGAAGACCCCCCTGAATATCCGCACGATGTATCTCTTCTTGATGAAGTACCTGACCGCTGAGACGTAGCTCACCCTCGTCGACTTGCAGTATTCCTTCAGCTCCCCCGAGGTGACGAATTCCTTGTTCTCTATCATTAGCTTCTTGAGTAATAGGCTAATTGTCATTCATATCACATTGTTCCTCTTTTGGGAACATTATGATATAAAGTATTCTGGCACGCTTGGATCAGGCTTCTCGTCTACCTAGCTATGCTGAGAGAGCCATTTCTTGCCATTGAACCTTTTTCGATTCGTACAGAAGAAAAGGCGGCAATTCGCTCTCCTCGGGGCGCTTTCTCAAAAGTAGAAAAGGAACCCAGCTAAGCCGTCCCGACGGACTCGGGAAGCAAGTCATCCGCTCCCCATCTGGAGTAGCTGTAGACGTTGATGACGTGCTCCTCCACTGTGTGCGGAAGCGGCTCGGGGACATCCGCGACTGTCCTTTTCTCCGTCGACGCGACCGAGAGGCCGGTCGTCGAGTAGCACCGCGGGCACCTCTCCATCGCATGGAAGACCTGGCCGGTCGGCCCGAAGACCTGTGTGACGCCCTAGTGGCCGTCCTTCCTGCCCGGCTCCCTCGGCGCGGCACCGCTGCCCTCCCCCCCGTTCCGCCTGCTCCTCCTCAGCTCCCTGTAGAGGAGCAAGTTCTTCGTGGAAGGCGAGTTCTCGTATAGAAAGATCCGGCGCTTCAGCCCAGATATTTCCGGACCGAGCTCCTCGACCTTGTCTGTGAGCTCCCTGACCTTGCTTGGGGACACGCCGCGCTGGACATTGGCTGTCTTCTTCCTGCTGAGGTGCTGCCGAGCCCGCTCGATTGATGTTGAGAGCTACCGAAGTTAAAGACGCGACGAAAATATTCCCAGAGCAGTTACGAAACGAGATTAGGGAAGGCCAAACACTTACTTATATGACAGTGACACTACGTTAGATGCGGCCGCGATGTGGTGCACCAATTGCGGCAGAGAGATCCCCGTTTCATCTCCAAGATTCTGCCCATACTGTGCGTTCAAGCTCGAGGAAACGCCCCCAACAACTTCAGTTGATTCTGCGCTGCAACCAGCCGCGGAAATGTCGTCACCGCCATCCGATGTTGAGCCCGAATATGTAGCGAAACCTCAGGACACTCCTTGGATGGACCCGGTAGGAAGTTCCCTTGGACCCTCTAAGGATGGAATTGCTCTTGCGGGGTTGGATGTTCCGTCAATCCACGACGCGTTGGGGGTCGCACCTTTTGAGACGGTTGCAGCTGGATTAAATTCAATCTCACCCGGGAACAGAATCGGAGGGTACAGCATCAGCGAGGGTTGGTTTGTTAAGAAGAAACTCTCCGGAGGGTATGATGGATTCCGAGCAACGGATATCGCTTGGGTCTTCCCCACGAAGAGAACGAGGAAGTGGTTGGGGGTCGTCACTACTGCTACCAGATGGAAGATTACGTTGATAGTCAGGCCAGACAGGCAAATTGGGCTGCTTAGCGAATTAGGGGATAGCAAGACTCTTAACGCGAGCGCCGAACACGCGTTTAAGACATTTCAGAATTTAGTGCCTTGGGCCATCTTTGGTTTCTCGCAATACAGGGCTGAATGTTGGAAAAGGGACCGCGCCACGTTTCTCAAAGTGGTCGATGAGAGAATCCGAGTGATTAGAAGCGCGTATGATGCGGGTAAGTTGAGGGTGAACGCCGACGGGTCGATTGTAGCAGATGAAGCCCTCAGACTTCCAATTCTCACCTACACCTTCCTCAAGAACGACAAAGGAAAGGTATATGGACGTAAGTACGAGTCCTCGAGCTCAATAAGGGAAAACACTGCTGTGGCGTACTATAAGGCATAGGGCATCAGGGAGTGAGCATACTCATCTTCCTTGGGTTCAACCTGTAAACTTTGAGATAGTAGATTGTCCCCAAGCCGATTATCGGCGGGTAGACGAGAATCAGAAGGAGGTCGATGTGGTTCGCAAGCAACCGGTCAAACGCGTAATCTAGGAGAGAAGTCAGAACGGCCATAGAAAAAATCACTTCGACGAAAGTTACCACTTGCATATTCTGATATTGCATGCCAAGCTTTGTCTGAAGCCATCCGAATACTCTACGCTCGGCGAAGTCGGTCAGCATGTAAGAGGCGACCGCAGACAATCCAATCGACCAAAAGAAATAGAATCCCGGAACCCTGAGAAGTAGCCACGGAGTCACTAGAATTAGGAAGAGGCACACGACAACGAGGACGACCAGAATCGCCAACCACTTGAGTCTCTTGGGATTCAATTCGTGTCCTCGTCCAATTCTCCCCACACCCTTTCGTTTGGCTAGAGTTTTAGTCTTTTGCACAGCATTCTGGCTCACTCTGGCACGGGCGACGAATCCTTCGTGTCCCCAAGAGTAAGGAGTATACGTCACTCACTTTGGTGGTACCCTTACCGAAATCACCCTTGTTCTGCCATGTGAGTCCAGTTCTATCCCCTCTCCCCGGCGAGCCTGCACCGGCCACACCCCCGAGCGACCATAGTGTGTGGGCCCCGTTTCGAGGCAAGGTGAAAGCGAAGGGCGCTGGCTGTGAATACAATTATTCACCCGCACCATCTGTTCGCCCTCCACCAATTGTACTCGTCTATCAGTTTCGCAAGGGTTTTGCACGAGTATTTTGAGCCAAGCTTCTCGGGTTCGACTTCCGGTCTTTCCGCCAATAGCCTGCGTAAGACTTCACACAATGAATCCGATGTCGTTCGTTTTCCCTCTTCCAAGGCCATTCTGGCCTCGTCTTGGCACGCGCGCAGGTACTTTAGATAACCGCATGGAGCTTTGGTAAATTTCTGGGGTTCCCCATCAACCAAGTCGAAGCCTAACCTGTTGTTCTCGTTGGCCCTGATTCTCTCATCCCACATAACGAAGAGTTCGGGGTTCAGGAGATGAAGGATCTTGGGGATGGAGGTTGCTCCGAAGTGTTTTATACAGTGAAGACCCCCATACGCCTCTAAGATTAGTTCCTTTTTTGATTCCAAATCCGCGTTCAGGATGCTCTCCTTCCCAAGCTCCTTCAGGACGTTTGAAATTCCTTTGAGTTTGGACAACATTTGATTCCAATCAGTGTCTTTCCGATTGATTGCTCGGGCCATCTGTCCCCATTGTAGAAGAAACATCCTGATGACCCCCTCCACTTCGTCCTTCGTCAACCTCTCTGTGTCAAGTCCAAAGGGCCGGAGCCGGCTCAGGGTCTCGAAGTAGACAATCTCTCCGAACCAGTTCTCTTGTTCGAACCCCCAAATCCCTTCTTTGAAATCTGAGTACCTCACTGGGCCACCGCCTCAATCTCTGGTAGCACTACTAGTGAACTCACCTTCGAGGGTTTGAGGTTATACTTTCGCACCGCCAGCTCGTACACGTAGGGAGGAACGTCATTGGAACAAGCTTCCACTAAGGCTTCCTCAGCGAGCTCCCCTTGCACTCTGCCCCTCACGCCCACGCTTCTTTTGAGCGCCTTTGAGAGCTCGGTCTTTTCAAGGGTGGCACTTCCTGCAGGACTGCCGCCTTCGACAAACCCTCCTTCGCTGAAGCAGCAGTAGATACCACGGTCGTCAAGTGGGGAGCCGCAATCCTCGCATGTTTCATCCTGCCCAGGGCGGCCCATACCCGGGAAGGAATCGACCGCTCCTAAAGCACGGAACAAAGGAGGGATGGAAAACCTGACCAACACACAGGCGGTAGCTCCTTTTCTCATGGCAATTTCCCACATAACAATCATAATGCAAACAATTAAACATACAGTAATCTGAGAGTGATGCGACGGCGGAGGGACGGTTCACTGCGACTACCGTAACAACGCAACTCTACCGGCAGGTTCAACTTGTCTATATCGTCCTGTTTGTACCCCACCGTCAGGAGCATCCGTTTCCTTATTCTAGACGGAATGTCGTCTTCGGATAATACTGGGGCCGTAGTCTCTAGGTATTTCTGCGACCTCCGGTAAGAATTCCTTATCCTTTCGATTAGGTCTGGAGCGAGTTTGTGCCTGTTCAGGGCGTAGTGGCCCTCGATATCGCGCATGCGCCCCATGAAAAATAGCCTAAAGTCGCGCAAGATCTGGCGTTCGGATTCCGGAACGAGCAACCAGCTGTCGAAGTGGTTCCTGTGCGCGTGTGGCCTCTCCTTGAACCCCGCCTGTCACATTGCCTCTCTTTTATGATGTCGGAGACGTTTGGGGTGTCGATGAATGGATTCTTGCGAAACCTCTCGCCCTGCCAAGTGCGGCGCTGGAGTACGATGGGACTGTCGGGGGCGAGAGCCACGCCACACTCCGCGCAGAGAGGCGGCCTCCCTCTCGCTATGCCCTTCTCCTCAACCTTGTCGAAAGCGAGCATAGCTGGGACGATGCGATTCAGAGCAAATTATCACGTGCGATGTGCAACTGATATGACGAAAAGCTCAAGATGAGCCAACTACAGAATCACATGATCGACCGAATGAAGTCCTCCGCCAACGCCCAGCCGACAGTGTTGAAAGCGGGTCTGTTGTGCTTTCAAAGCGGATTCGGTTCCGACGGGTTCTCCGTGTGCTCCTTGTGCCAATGCCTATGATAGATTGCTCAAAGGTTCGACGGAAAGACCTTGACTCGTGGGCCCGTGATTTCTAAGTCTAAATCTATATTCTCTCGACTGCATATTGTCAGAGCTTATGACAACATGCAGTGTGTAATCTCCTTGAGGAATCATACGAGCACGGTCTCTCAAGTCAGGATATTGGTAGCTCTCTCCGCCGAATGGATAGCAATTGTTATCTCCATCAACCTTGATGGCAATCGCCACATATTCTGGGTCTGCCTTAGAATTCAAGTCAAGAATGTTTGCATGCTGAACATAGTAGACGAAATTAGACGCGTTAAAGAAAAGTAATACCTTCCCCGTGGTCAAGTCAAACTGGGGTATTTTGACTGCGGAGGGTTCGAGACTAGCATCCCACTTGCATCTCATGCCTCTGAGATTGCCCACAATTTGTTTGTCCTCCGCGTCGTATAGTGTTACGAGGCATTTTGCAGATACCGCAGGATGCCTTGGTAACCAGAACTTCCTGCTGAGGGGCTTGTTCGTTACACCTATCTTTGCGAGACGAGCTGGCGGCTGACCAATGCTCGGTTTACCATTAATTTGGGCATATCTAACCTCATCCGATTCAGGCAGAAACACTTCGATGTTTGGCCTCCGAACAAACTCGAACAAGATGATTGCTACAAAGGCAACAATGAATCCGCCAATAATACTCAGAAACGGTGTCAAATCATTCATGAATCTAGTCGTAGCTGCAGTTGTATTTGCAGCGAAAAGCAGGTACACAGTGCAGCATTCCGACCCGTTCCTTAAAAAGGAGACGGCAGGAGCCAACCTCCGGTAAAAAGGTTCGACATAGGTTTGACTGCCAAAATCAGCGGCATTCGAGACCGTTCTCGGGGACTAGCTTGGTTCAACATTTTCGGCTTATGAGAGCTAGGGAGGCTACCAGCGCAAATTACTAGCGTCAGCCAGCAGTGCTT
Source organism: archaeon (assembly GCA_021800035.1). Lineage (GTDB taxonomy): Archaea > Thermoproteota > Thermoprotei_A > Marsarchaeales > Marsarchaeaceae > JAKAWJ01. The sequence goes on along the minus strand of JAJYZJ010000009.1, from coordinate 22,997 downwards.
GTGAAAGGTATCACACGCGTCCTTTCTTCACCACCGGACGTTATCCCCTTGAGGGAGAGATGGCTCTCAGCCTCATCTAATACCAAAGAATTCCCAAGCGGAGTAGGGAGCGACTCAAGTTCCGCTAGCGTAATCGCTCAAACCTTTCTCTCCCTAGCCTGAGAAGAACGTTCACCCTCTTCTTTTCTTCCCTATTCCATACCAGCAGTGACACTGATAGCTTTTAACGGAGCAGGGCCTACCATCATTTGATAGTGAATCTTTCGACATAACACCCACGACGTCGGAACTTTTGATATATTCTGATTTGTTGAGCTCAGTTTAGATTCACATACGTGCATCATGGAAGGCGTCCGAATGCCTGCTCTTTGGCTTATTGTCTTCGTGTTGTCCGCATATATCCATTGGCGAGAATCTGGTATCATCTGGTAATTGCAACCCAGTTGCTACCAATATATTCTTCACGCAGCTAATTCAGGTAGCACTCCACCATTTCCGATCGTGGAATCGTTTAATAGACCGCAAAAACGACGAGCACATTGTTCCCCACTACCTTCACGAACCAAGCGCCTTCTGCATTCCTCAAGTCTCTCATTTGCACTCCTTACCCCATATTCTGACAAACCTGAATACACATGGCTCACCCTACGGGACTCCAATAGTTTCCTATTCCCGATTATGGGTTTCGCGAGCCCGTTTGTAGCTTGATACCTTTCGGCATAAAATCGGCAAGAGTGCACCACCACAGAACACAAGGACATCCATACCCTAATCGTGAAATACCCTCCAAGCCACTTCAAGTATATCCACGCCACTAGAGGCATCCGAGACAGAATACACTGGGACAACCAGTTATTCGCCGACCAACTCGCCTCCTACCTCCAAGAACACGGCGCCTAGGTCACCTCCGCCACTCACGCCTGGTTCGTCGACACCTGCGAATCCTTCCGCCAACACATATACTCCGACAACGACTTACCGCCGACATGCCGACTCCCGGACTCGGCGTCCGCGCCTGTGGCCGCCGACGGGTGGCGGCCCGTACCCCCAGTGTATACTATGCTGGGGCTAAAAAATAGTCATTTAAGCACCATCGAAGATCCGTAGACGAGCTCTTGGCCGATAGAATCGCAGCAATCAAAAGCGGAAAGGAAACAAAATACTCAGAGGGCTCGACACGTGCAAACAAAACTTCCAGAGTTGGGCTGAAGACATAAACTAGGGTGTTGAACCTGTTCCTTTTTGTTTCCGTTTCTGCGCTATGAGTTTGGCTGCTTCCAATATTTGTCCAGCTTGTTCATTTTTCAGTTTATGCCTTTTCTCGCCCAGCTCTTTGATGGCTGCTTCGATATCGGAAACTTCAATATAGCCCAGGCGCAGGCTTTCCAGCATCACAGTCCAAGTGTCCCAGGCCTTAAGCCCGAACATTCGCGCAAGATCTGAAAGTGCCGTCTCGTCAACCAAAATCTCCGCTTTCATCTCCCTTGCCAAGAGAAGCGTCTCGGCATCCGGGTTCGAGATGTTTTCGCCTTTAGCCAGCCTTTTGGAAGCCGAGGCCAGAACTTTTGGGAGGGCTCTAACCCTGATCCATCCTTCATGCAGGGCCTTCCCAACGAGTTGGGCATCGGCATAACCCAGCCTGACACCTTCGTCGTAGACTTCTCTTTTCACGCTTAGCGTAATAACCACTTGCCCGAAAAGCTGGCTTAAGAGATGCAGCTTGTTTATTTGGGCCAAGTGAACAAGCGGACCAGCATCAGAAACCGCTTTTCGCAATTGGTTTAATCCCCATACTTCGCCTTCAAATATTCACGTATTCCTTCAGAATCCCATTTAACAGAAACACCTTCCCTCTCCAGCAGCTCAAGAAACTCACGCAGTGAAACGCCCAAAATCTCCGCTCCCCGCCCAGCAGTCAACTTTCCCTTTCGATAGAAGTCCACAACCCTTCTACGCAACCCGTCTTCGATAAACTCCTTGATTAGTGTGGAGCGATCAACTTCTTCAAGAATCCTCAAGGCTTCCACTCTTTCCAAATCACGCTTCGAAAGGCGCACGGTAACGACGGAGCTTTTCTCCTTCAAGTTTATTTCTCGCACGGGATGAGAATACAATGTAATACATAAAGATAGCGCGCGAACGAATCACTTTGCTGAGACTAATTGAAAGTTGCTAGGTTCATGCGTGGATGCGGGGCCCACCAAGCCTCGAAATGCACGAAGCGGAGCGACAGCAGGGAATGAAGGAAGTATCACGTTGCAAACAGACACCCCCCGGCCAGCCCTCTCCGCCCGGTACCTTCGCAGGTCGCACGAGTGACATGCACGGTTGCGTTCTAGTCATTCCTGAATTCCTGACGCGATTCAATAAATCCATTGGCATTGATGTCAATCAACTTGTTAAACTACGACTGACGATACGAGTCAATAAAGTCGATAATAACAACCAGACGAAAGGCAGTCTCTCCAGTCATTAGCTACAGTCATACTCATTGCAGTAGCCGTTGCTCTAGGTATTGCAGTAGCATTCTGGGCACTTGGCATGACATCATCTTTATCGAAGTGTAAGAAGCTGGGAGTAAATACTCAGTATGCCACGAGACCGAATCGGGCAGAATTGCCCACATGCCCCTGTCGCCTGTCTTGCCACGATGCAGCCATCCTGCTCGCCTGTGGGCGCTCTCGGACTCAATTCTCTTAAGGCCCTGAATCCATGGCGGAAGGGTTGGCCACCTAAGCGGCTGGCCTGGACCTATCATCAACGTCGAACGCGGACTGAGAAGCAGTGAGACTGCGTTTTGCATCTCTTAAGAACATGAGAGATATATTCTGGGACTGGTACACAGGTTAGAAAGACGGACAGTACGCAACACCGATTGTAATTACTTTCACAAATCCAAGAAGCCAACAGTAACATGAGTGGGGGTTGTACCTAATCCCCAAGAAATTTCAGAGAGATTCAGCTCAAAGAAAAGTTCACACGGGGACAAATTCATTAATACAGTGGGCAACGTGGCGCCATTCGTAAACTTGGCTAGAGAAGCTATTGGTTTGTGGCTGGGAACTAGGAACAGGCAGTGTCCCAAGGTCTTCCAGCGACCTGTACCACAATTGCAAGGGATTGGCGGGTCCAGTTCAGCTACGGCAGTAGCGGAAAGCTATCGCGAGATTATTGGATTCACGGCGGAGAATGAGTAAGACTAGTCAAAAGATTTAAAACTTGACCAGTCTTACTCATAGGTGATGAATTGGGAAGAGAGGGCCCTAGTCGAGATTCGAAATCGCTTTGCGCGCAATAGCTTCACAGCTAGTGATGCCGCTAAAGTATTGAGAAGTTACAGCAAGGGTACGATTTACCGACTTCTCAGTGATCTCGCGCGAGAAGGGAAGATCACCAAAGCCGGGTATGCCATCTACCGGGCCGAACCAAGGGGCGAAAATATCGAAATCAAAGTAAGAAACCTCTACCCGAACCTCGAAAGGGCGAGGAAGCTGCTATCAAACGCTGGCATCGAATTCATGCTGACCGGCTACTCAGTATTGGGGCCCTTCATCCACCTTTTTCCCAGAAGAACTGTGAATCTTGTGTACGTGAAGTTGGGTGCAGGTGAAACTGCGGTCGAAGTGCTTGAAAAGGGCGGATTCACGGCCATACTCAACCCGAAGAGTGAGAGAGAGCTGAACCTTACCCTTGGATTGTCAAAGGGGGACCTCTTCGTAATCAGAGAGAAGAGAGAATTGTCTGGCAACACGAAGACCGGCGTAGCCTCGATAGAGAGGGGGCTCGTCGACCTTTACTTCGAGAGCACTCGCGGACGGGTTCCGTTCTCAGCATCAGAGGTCGGAAGAATAATGCGGGACGCGACAAAGTTGAGCAGTTTGAACGTTTCACGGCTGACCAAACTCGCCTCTAGACGAGGAATTGCTGAGGAGATCCGCGCAATTCTGAAAGCACAAATGGAGCTTCCTGCGGGGCGAGGCAAGGCAGTTCTTAACAAGCACGTTAACGCGGTCACAGCCGAAACTGAGAGGTGAGAAATTGGTCGCACTAGAGGATCTCCTCACCTACGGCTTGCTCTCCAAGAAGGAACTTCTTGAGCTATCCAAGGCTGCGGGCTTCACGCAGCCCTCGGTCGTCGAACTGTTCAGGTGGGACTTTGAGTTTGTTTCGCAGATTCAAGACCAGTCTAGGGACTTCGTTCTAAAGGGCGGAGCGGCGGCTCAGCTCTACATCCCTACAGCGAAACAGCGGGGCAGTGTGGATGTAGACCTGACATTCCCGGGACAAGAAAGTGCTCTCGCAGGTGTAGTGCACGCATTAGATGGCAAGTTCGCATCGAGCGCACCGCTCTTCCAGTTCAACGAGTACGTGCCGAAGAACCCCACGCATGTCCTCCCAATGAAAACCTACAACGTCGGCCTGCCAAGCGTTCTCAATGGAAGATGTAGAATAAAGTTAGATGTTTTGCTAGTCAATCTAAAAGTTCCATCCCGCACTATCGAGAGCGCGAAAACCTTCGCTGGCACGGTCAGGAATGTAACCTGCTCGACTGCCGGTGCTCTCATAGGAGACAAGCTCCTTACCCTTGCAAGGAATACCGTCGGAATTCAACGTCTCGACGATTACCCAAAGCAGCTTTACGACCTTGAGATGCTGACCTTCCAGAGAGACTGTGGGGTTACGGAACTAGTGGACGCAGTAAAGGCGGTGCAGGTACTCACTCCCGTCGAAGCGAGTTTCAGAAACAAACGTGTTGAGCCAGCAGATGCCTTGGAAGACGTCAAGGCTACAATGACCAACTTTTCGAGCATCGACCTTGCTTCCGCAGACATACAGTTCAAAAAAGCGCTGAACGACTTCCAGCAATTCTATGTCAGCAAGTCCGAAATGAGCAGAAAATGGTACGAATGGAGTTCGAGAATCTTCCGAATCAGATTCCTTGCTTCCTTGATGCAAATGTATTTCCAAGGAAAACTCTCGCCTCAGGAAATGGCAAAGCTCCTCGCCACTTCTAAATCCATCTCAAGCCGCCTGAGATCGACTGAGGTCAGAGAGATGGACAAGGCTAGATCTGAACTCCTCAAACTTTTGAAAGGCCCTGGGACTAGGGAATTGAGAGGGAAGCCGCTCGACCGTGTCTTCTGGAACGTCGTGACTCCAGAGAACGTTGAGGAACTGGAGAAGACGATGTAGACGTTAAAAGCCCACATCGCCCATGCACTCATTCAGTCGGCACCTAAAGCGAACAAGGTCAGTCCCGATGAGCTCAAGCGGTTCGCCCTAGAAAGACTTCCGGAAGGACCTCTGCGTGATGAAGTTCTCTCACGGCCTAGAGATGTAACACTAGACGAGTACCTTGCAAAATGCAGTATGTGGCTGAGGCCAGCCCAACTTCTCTTTAAGCGAACGAGGGGTTGAGCAGATCTTGGGTTCGGGCCATAACATCAACGCACGCCAACAGCTTTTAAACAAAGTGGACAGGAAAGAAGACCTGGAGCCAAGAACGTGAGCCGCTTCGAATTCTTGCGAGTGGCTGTTGAGACCTTCTGCGTAGGACTAGGGCTTAGACGTCCAGGTGTTGGATATCAGGTAGTTGAATAGGTACGTGAAGCTCGGAGTAATGCCATATTTGAAGCGGGTCGACTAGATGCCACAACCGTCGAAAATGATCATCGCACTCGAGTGCCTTAGAATTAAGAGAGGACGGTAGACAATAGATACCTGCGAGACTCTCTCGGGAATCTTTTTCCTGATGAAACCACTTCCTTTCTCGCGTTCGTTCTCAAGAAACCAAAGCGTTAGTGCCAGAGATAAATCTTCATCAATTTGCGTTTTGTCACTTTTGTTGAAAACCGGTGGGATTGTGCAGTGGTCCGTCAACCCCTGCACATTCGAACTCAGTGAGTTATAAATCGCAGGATGGCTTTGTAGTTGAGACTTTGACGACCAGATCTGGTAGAAGGTTCCAAAAAACATGCAATGCAGGGTAAGCAAAAGTCAGAGTAAAAATGCTCACCAAGCTGGTGGCATCTTCTCGAGCGTCAGATAGCATGCCCAGTAGAATACAGCCCTCGGCGCAGTTCTTCTGCGTAACAACTCTCTGATTTTCAGTTTGGATAACGTGGTCTTACCTACCTGTCGAGGGCCACGCAAGACATAGATGACATCCGCATCCCATTGAATCGTCTCGCCTAACCGCGGAGACCACTTGAATTTCGATGTTCCCCACTCTTGGATATGGTTGTCTTACTCGATGGCCGTTAAGTCTGTCCACCATGGTTTGCTTTCAAACAGTTCCGGCATGCTAAGGATAATTGGAGATTGTAGTGACCAACTCTTTATAAATATTTGGTCAGTAGGATGACTAATGGGGCGTGTTAGCTAGAGACGACTCTTTGCTCTGTAGTACAATAGAAAGACGATGGCGAATATTGCGATTGCCCCCTCAAATGCGTTTGACATTGGGGTGATTCAAAATATTCCGTATGCAACATTACGGTTCAGATAGAGGATTAATCAGAGCAGCGCGACCCCGATGATGATCGCAAATATCAGGGTGCCCGCCGAGAGCCGAGACTACGCCAGCCCACGCGCCTTCGTCTGTTTGATTCCGCTAAATTTCGTTCGTCTCCTCGTCTACGTTTTCTTCGTCGAGCATCTTCATTAGTTTCTTGATTCTGTCGGCGCATGGAGGGTGGGTCTCCGAGCCCTCATCTCTCTTTGTCTTGCTTTTCAACAACTCTAGCACCGATATCAGGCCTTCAGGCCCCGCGCCTCGTGCACCTTCGAGATCTGCCCTCCTTTCAGCTCTCCATGAGATGAAACTTAGCATGAGTAACGCGAGCGCGATTTCTGCAACTTCGTAGATAATAGGAACTGAGTGAAGGGAGAGAAGGAAGGCGAATCCCATCACAAGGCCCATGACGAGCGTTGCTTCCAGCGCGAACCTGCGTCTGGTAACTATGTGACCAAATTCATGCCCAACGATGCCAAGTATTTCCGAGGGGGGAATGCTTTCAGCCAAGTCTCTGGAATGTAAACTTTGCACGAGAGCATGTCCGTGAAGGGACCCTGTATCCAAGGGTTGTTGGTGAGATAGACCTTCGCCCTGCTCAAAACACCCATCTTCTTGGCCAGTGCGGTTATCTTGGGCGTGGAATAGACAACGGGCTTATACCTCAAGCCGAGAATGCTACCGCTTAGCGCGGCCTTCGCAGAACGAACCAGAAGGGGGCTAAGTGCCAAGAAGGTAAGATAAAAGAGAAAAGCATAGGCCCCAGCAAAGCCCCACTTCGCGCTTGCTGGCCACCCATAGTAGATTGTCCCGGGAATTACACTTACGGTGACGAGAATTACAAGGAGCGCCCTCCTCAATCTGAAAGTAAGGTAGAGGTAATCTCCAAATTCTTTGAGCCAAGTCAATCGTGCCATTCTATATCACCTCCTTGGTAGATTCAGCGATGTCCTTCAGTACCTCTTCTGCATGAGCCGTGGCCCAACACTTCCGAACCGCCACTCGTCTCTTTGAGCCATCCAGTTCGACAAGTTCGTATTTGCTCTCTATAAGCTTCTGCTCTTGTAATACGTCGATATGATGTGAGACCATCCGGGGGTGAACGCCCGTTTCCTTGGCAATTTGCTCTACAAACATGGGTCCGGCTGTCCTCAGTGCCTGTAGGATCTTGAAGCGTGCCGGTTGCGTTACCACTTCAGCCGTTCCGTCAATTATGAACTTCATAACGTGACGTCCGACACTTCGTGTAGGTAGCGTTTAATCTTATCGATATCGCGTAAGTCTTTCGGCACCGTAATAGTATTTCGGACATCATGGGTGCAGACACGGACTGGTTTCGATCCATACCAAAGGAGACAACATTAGTATTGTTTTGACGCGTCGCAACCCATGACTGAAAGAAGCGGAAAGAAGGGTGAGAGGTGACCAAGAAAAGGATCTTCAAGCACTCTTTCAGGGCTCGTTCTTGACATTAGGAAGAGCTTCGCTTAAATTATTAGTCGCGTCCCACCGAGCCCGTCAGAGCGCTTGGGCAGTTTTCCCGGGCGTCTTAAACAGCTGCGAGTATTACCAGTGCTACAAACATGCCGAAGAAGCGGGAGGAACTTGTCAGGACTGCGATTACAATCCCACAGTCACTGAAGAAGATGACTCAGGCAGACGAGAACTGGAGCGAGGTGATAGGGAAGTTCTGGCCCAGAGGCTCGAAGAGGAAGGAGAGACGGACATGGCAAAAGCGGTGATACTCAACGAGCGCGTTAGATAGCCCGCTCGAGAAACCTGGAGTGGTCTGCAAGCGATCAAAGAGTGGCGAAGAAGGGCAAATTCGTAGTCGATTAATCCGTGGTTGCAAAGTGGTTCCTTACCGAGCCAGGTTCTGACAAGGCAATGGAGCTCAGGAACGAATTCGCGGGCGGGCGATTGGAATTCGCGGTCCCCAGATTACTCTTCTACGAAGTGATGAACGCATCGCGCTTTAGCGGCAGTTTCAGGAGCCCCGAGCTCATGGTTGCCGCGAAATCCCTGAACAGATACAGATTTGACATCTGGAGACCTCGGGGGAAGCTCCTGAAACTTTCGACGGAGCTTGGTGTCAAAAAGGACCTGACAGTCTACGACGCCTGCTATGTGGCCCCAGGGGAGAGAACGAACTCCAGAGTCGTAACTGAATACAAGGAGTTGCTTGTCAAGTTTCCCGCGGACGCGCTTGCGCTTTCAGATTTCGAAGCCTCTCACAAAGAGTGAGCAAATGCGCCGGATTAGTCGAGTCACTTCGGAGGGGGGGAGGAGATACTCTCCATAAACTGCATTGCGGTAGCAGTAGGCGCGGGCGCGGTGCGGCCCGTTATGAATGCCCAGGCAGTTTGTAACGAAACGTGGGAAAACGCAGAAAAGGGAGAGCCTAGAGAGCCGAGATGTTCACGTAGAGCATGTACACTGCTACCGCTATTATTATCAAGGCAAACATTTGCGTGAGTCTTCTGCGCGGCATTCTGGAGGCAAGGTGGGCGCCCGCCCATCCTCCCGAAACTCCCCCGACTACGAAGATTAGGGATATCAGGGGGTCGAGCTCGCCGGCAATGGCATACCTTGCTGCGGTTAACACGCCAAACGTTCCGACGGAGACTAGCGACGTGCCGATTGCCATCACTATGTTCAGCCCAGCCGAGTATATGAGGCCTGGAACTATGAGGAACCCTCCACCGATACCAAAGTAGCCGGAGGCAAAACCAACGGCAAAGCCCATGAGAAGTATCCTCCCAAGCTTTCTCGTGCTCTTTCCGGGCTCGACCGCAACATCCACGCACCTCCTTCTCAGCATATAGAGCGCGATTGCGACCATAAGAAGCGCGAACACAAAGAGTAGCTTTTTACCAGGCGTTATCAGTCCGAGCTGGGCGCCGAGGAGCACGCCTGCCACGCCCGGGGCGCTAAAGAGCAGGCCGCTCTTCAGGTCCACGTGATGCTTGCGCGCGTGAGGTACCAGGTTCAGGTAGGCGTTGACCCCAACCGCAAGTCCGGTTGTACCTATCGCGATGTGCGGGTGGTTAAATCCCACGAAGTAGATGAGTAGCGGAATCGCGAGTATCGAGCCTCCTCCCCCTATGAGCCCGAGGGAGAAGCCAACAAGGAAGCCCGACACAAGGGAAAGTGCGATCTGAAGTGTTGTGAACATGCCCCGACCACGCATCCTTTGCGGTGCCTTTCTAGCCAGGAAGAGTGGCGCTCGTCCTGACAGGCTCCACCACTAGCGCATAGAGCACGAGCGTACAGGAGCAAGACGAGAGCGCGCGCACCGGGAGGAGGAAGAGCGCGTTAGGTGCCAAGGGTATGACGAGGCCACTGCAATTGTTGATGCAGACCTTCTCTGCAGGGTCATGTATGTGTGAATGCACATTCGCATTTATACAGTCTGTCACAGACATTCATTTCGTGGTTACGATGTCGGCCTTTTTAGAACAGTGGTGGTCGGCTTGACACTCTCAGCTACAGCGCCTCTCTGGATAGGGATTTTTATTGGCGCCGTGATAGGTGGGCTTGCCGAACTCTGGGGAATTTCCAACTCCGACGTGCTGCTCAAGCTTTCGAAGTGGGAGGACAGGCTGTTCATAAACTGCATTGCGATAGCAATAGGCGCAGGTGCGATACTCCTCTACGGTCTTGGTGCCCTCGGAGTGAGTTTTCACTTCGGGGTGAAGCCCGACTATGTAGTTGGCGTGGCGCTTGGGGGAGCCATATTCGGCGTGGGCGTCGCAGTTTCCGGTTATGTTCCAGGAACTGAGTGGATGGCTCTCGGCGAAGGTAGGAGAGAAGCTATTTACGCAGTGTTCGGAGGGCTCCTCGGCGCTGCAAGCTGGACCGTGGTTTACCAGACCTCTGCGGGTCAGTGGCTCGTTAACACTTTCAATTTGGGACAGATATACCTTGCCGGCAAGGTAGGCACAGACCTTGACACTGGATTCATCATTTCGGTTGTCTGGGCGGCTCTCATGTTCGGCGTCGCCTACTACCTTCCGCGGTACAGGGGTGGTAAGAGCTGTGTTTACACGGCGACACACCCCGACTACAAGATGACCGGAGTTGAGCTCATGGAACACGAGGAGACGGCAAAGTTACTCACCGAGGGGTCGGCAATGCCAGTTTCGGCGGACGACCACCTTGCGTATTCGGCGAACAATCACTGGGCGCCCAAAAGTGACCTGAAATGGCTTCTCACCTTTGTGGGTGTAATCATAGGTGCAGTTGTGGTGCTCGAAATGTTTCTCCACCAGATATTCGGCGAATCCACAACTTACAGCTGGGCGGTTGGCTACCTGTGGCTTCCCTCGTATTCGTACAGCCAGCTTGTGTTCAAGACGATTGGGTGGGAGCCGTACAGCGACATAGGAACGCTTTTCGGAGCGTTTATCGCCGCGATCTTCGTCTCAAGAAGGTTTCACGCCTTCAACAAGTGGGTGCCGTCCACTTGGCGTGACAGATTCGGACCAAACGAACTCAAAAGAGCCATCGGGGTGTTTCTGGGGTCATACCTCGTACTCTTCGGAGCGAGAATGGCCGGCGGGTGCGCCTCCGGCCACATACTGAGCGGTGACCTACAGATGGCACTAAGCAGCATCGAGTTCTTCGCGGCTGTCGCAGCGAGCCTCCTCATAACCGGCAGGCTCCTCTACGGCTCAAAGAGGGTGACGCCGCAGTGACACAGTCAAGCCCTTCAGTGCAGAGAAAGAGTGAGAAGGACGTAAAGCTCTTCGTTGCGCTAGTGTCAATTCTTATGATTGCAGTCGCCGCGGTCACGGTTGGCTCGTACAGCGGCTATAGACCAGACCCGTCATCGGTTGCAATAACTGGCTTCGTTCTGCTTCTCACTGTGCTCATCACCGCACTCTGGTACAGGGAGAAATACCCAGGATACTCGAGAGCGGACTAGCTCTCCCCTCTTTCTTTTTGGGTCCGTTGAACGTTGCAAGAGCGCGTGGTTGCGCCTACTTCCAAGCTTGGAGTTTGCCTTTCTTGAAGCGTAAGGCGAGACCCCCAAGATGCGTAAGAATCAAGAAATACGGGCGGGCCCGGAAGAGTGGCTTCCGTGTTTTCGTTTTTCTGGGGAGAGGTACCTACCTTCTGGGTTTTCCTGCTTTGCTTGAAAAACTTCAGCGTTCACGTTCGCAGTGCTTTCCGTGAGACGCGATGGTCAAACTCTTCGCCACCCCTACCCTTTCATTTGGTGAGGTTCCGCGACCTCTTTCCGAAAGATTCATGAGGTTCGTTTTTGAAAAGGCGGCTTCGCCTTCCCTGTCGAAGGGTTCATCCACGTGTTTACCGAACCCAAATTTCATGGGTGCCCATGAATTATGGCTACCCATGCTTTGGTCTTATTGGGTGCGCTTGGGCTAACCGGATGGTTGCCGGTCGCTTCTAGCCGGGCCTGCGTCTAAGCGGGGTGACGCGTCTTGGGGCACTCGCTGGTTTCATAGTGGGCCATGCAGTAGATGAGATAGTGGATAACCGCTAAAGCAGTGTTTATCCGGTGTCGTCCTCAGTGGGGTGGATGGGGCAGCGCGTGCTGAGGCTGCGACACGACTCAAGCGTTGCATTCAGGCGCGCCTCTTGCTCCCTAAGAAAGAAAGAAGCAGTCCACGTAATTTTGCTGAACGGCTCGAGCCGCAAGTCATAATACCCGCAGCCGGTTGCTGCGGACTGTAGTCTCCACAATAAAGCGCGCCATTATGGAATCTGTTTTCCCGACTCTACGAGCTTAAACTATGACCTAGCAAAGAAGAAGACCGTATGTCCATGCTTCATCTGAAAGCACAGGCAGTGCTCGCGCAAATCCAAAATAGTGACGAAGTCGAACTTTATACTTCTTTAGACCAAATCTGGTCACCGGCCGCAGAGCCCGAACTAGCCCCTGTAAGGGCTTAAGTGTAAGCAAAAAGTGCTTATGGCAATGGCTCCGGGTGTTCCTAACTCAGTCTACACCAAGAAGGTTGAAGTAATTCAGGTCACTCGCGCTGTAGAAAGTCACACTGGGGACAGTATTTTTCAGGTTCAGTTCGGAGAAGTCGTAGGAGTCGATCAGGAATTTAGGAAATACCTTCCCTCAACACCATTTTCCAAGCCGCAAAAATTCGTTTACCCATCGGCTCTCACGCTCTTTATGAAATCGGCTGGAGCCATACCCTACAAGGTAGGTTCGGAGTGGATTTTGAGAGTGCAAAGTGATGGTAAGCTAAGCCTGGAAGGAGTTGAAGAAAAAAGTGCCTGAGCATGTCATACTTCAACGCTTAGTCAATGTTCCTTCTAATTGCGCCCCCCCGGCTTGGATTCCGGCTGTTCAACCATTGATTTATTTCCCTTCTCAGATCCAAGAAGAGTTAGAGCTTAAACAGGAGGAAATAGAGCTCAGTCCGGAAGAAACTAAAGACGTGCTAAGCAGCCTGGAAGACCTGGAAAATCATCGCTACGAAGTCTTGAGTTCGGAACTAAGCAACGAAGAGTTTCTACAGGCCGTGCGCAAGTGGCAAGCTTGAACGATGTCGTGGCTACAGGCACTTTTAAGAGGCTATTTAGAAGAAAATCAAACAGGGCCCCCAGAGAGCTGTTAGTCAAAATAGAGGGTGCACTTCTTGCGCTCAGGGAAAGCGTCAACCCGGAATTCTTGGGGCCCGCTAAAAGGGGACGGTTGGTTGGATTGTTTGCATACGAACTAGACCGAGAGAACAGAATACTCTTCAGGGTGATACGAAGAAGACAAGAGACCGCCATACAACTTTTGCGTGTGTGCTCACACAAAGAGGTATACGGAAAAGATTGATGCATTTCAAGGCCCAAAACTTTGGCAATGGACTCAGGGTCCGAGCCGGATTCACTTCGTGTGGCGAAAAAAAATTCTCAAAAAACTTTCGAAAATGTAACCGGAACACATTAGCGGTGAATCAGTTACCATACTGCCTCTGCAAAACCAAGCTTACCTTATAGTGTAGATTGTCAGAACATGTCAAGCAAATTATCAAAGATTCAAAGTGGGGGCCTATTTTCGAAGCCCAAAGAATAACCCCCAATCTCGAGGGCTTCTTGGGTCTAAACGGGAATAAGAGTGGGCGAGAGAAGGCCTTTGTTATTATGCAACGCGTTAAGCAAATACAAGAGGTAATAAGCAACTCAGTTGATATAAGGAAAGTTAGATTCGTTAACTAAACCGGTTGAGGCGCCTATTCATCCCGAAAACGTGATTCCAAAAGTGCAGACGCCTGCCTGGTCCGTTCTAAGCTTGCCCGCTGTTGTGGTCGCGCAAACGCACCCGAATTCTGAATGGATGAGCTCTACCGGCTATGTATAGAACTTTTTACTCTAACCCGGTCTATTGTTTTGTGTCGATGGCTAAAGGGGCATACCTCGGGCTTTAGCACCCCGTACCTACGCATCGCCCACTTTCTGAACGGACTGAGCCGGAAGTCATACTACCCCTAGACTGATGCCTCGAATAGGAAAAGGAGGGGACGACTTGCTTGGCTCAGAGTTCACCCTGGTGGCGCGCAGTTCTCTGCACGCTCGCGGTGCTCCTCTCAGTTTTGCTTCCGTCTTCCTCAGTTGTGTCCGCATCAAGCTCCCACTCCAGCAACGGCTACGGCGCCTCAGCTACTTTGGGCAACCCGCCGTATTCGGGCGCAATCTCAGCTGGGGTGTCGACTTTTATTGGACAGTGCCTGAATTAGAGGGTAGTTCTGCCCACACCGTTGCTCAAGACTTAGACAATAGAGCAATCACCTCGCTCAACTGGCTACGCAGGGCAGGCTTCAGCCAAGCTCACTGAAGAGCCTGTCCTTAAGCCTGCCCGCGACAAGCGCGAGCTCCCGACCTTCCGAATCCAGTATTTCCCTGTAGCCATCCCTGAATTCCAGGAGCGCACCCACTGGGAAGCCCGGCGGATCAGTGACGGGCTGAACATCCAAGCCCGGAAGCGTATGCCGAGGTCCGGGTGTACGAAAAGCGGTTTAAAGCGCTCGAAATCGACTCCGCCGCATATTTCCCGGCACCGCGGATGAGCTGTTTCGTGGTTTCGAGCGAGCAGAGAAGCTTCATCCAAGCATTCCGCGCTGGTACCTTTGCTTTGTCGGAGTAGATCCTCCGTATCAGGGGCAGGGCATTGGTAGGAGACTGCTATTGCCTGTGCTGCGCTTGGCCGATCGGACCAGCACACTCTGTTACCTTGAGACACTATTTGAATGGACCCTACCCTTTTACCGGAATCTGGGTTTCAGAAAAACCACGAAGTCAAACCCATTCCGGGGGGCTCCCTCTATCTGGACGATGGTGAGGAAACCTTCGACTTCACAGATTGATTGAGTCAAAAGTATCCAATCAACCTGTAAGGAGGGATTGCCTCTGACTGCAGCCTCATTTACGCTTAGAGTGGCGGAGTAAGCCTTGTGCTCGTTGGCTATTCAGTCCTTTTCCGCCGGATCTAACCCAATTCTCGCCAAGACTTCAGGATACCGCGGGTCGAGCCGGGCTTTACTGAAAAGAGGAGAGTACCTGTATCGGCCGGGGTCAAGCACGTGATCGTCCGCCGCCTTGAACATGGCGCCAAAGTAACCGTCCACGTCGCCAAGAAGGTATTTGATGTAGCCGATGTTCCGCTCAATCGCGGGTCCTCCCCCGTATCGCGTCCTCAGAATCCCAACAAGCCTCCCAGCCTCGGCCGCGTCACCTCTCAGCGCGGCAACTTCAGCCGCAATCATTACCGGGCCCGCTTCCTCTGGGGCCAGGGTTCGGAGCTGTTCAACTTCCTTTTCTGCTTCATTCAGGTCACCCTTCGCCATATAGTACTCAACTATGGACCTTGACACGTCGTAGGGTGCGAATCTCCGGTTGGCGTGCCAGAAGTCCAGCGCTTCAGTTTCCAGCCCCGAGTAGAAGTAAGACCTCCCTAGGCTCCAGATGACTTCCGAAGAAAGTGGATCCAGCTCGTGAGCCTTCTCTAGGAGTTTCACGGCAGTCTTGAGATAGCCATTGGTCATCTTGACAAGTGCGAGCGTGTAATAGGCCTCGGCGAGGTTGGGATTCAGCTCAAGCGCCTTCTCCGCTTCTGCTCTGGCCACGACAAGTTCGTCTTCGGCATATGCCAAAGTAGCAAGAAGCGCGTGCCCCTCGGCAAGCTCGGGGTCAATCTCAATCGCCTTCCGAGCTGCCGACCTCATCCCGTGAAAGCTCTCCTCGTAAGTGACGCCGCTTTTGACCCCAAGCCAAAAGAAGCAATTCCCCATGTCCACATATGCCCTCGCAAACTCGGGGTCAAGTTCGGTCGCGTCGACAAGTAGCTCGAGCGCCTGCCTGAGCGAATCAGCTGTGCCCCTGTTCCGTAGCTGCTTTGCCCTGAGGTACTGGGCATAGGCCGTCATGTTGCTTGTATCTCCTTTACGTTGCAGCGACGCCTTCGGCGGAGTGAGCGCGCCGGGAAGAGATTCGGCCACGCGAGTAGCGATTTCGGACTGCACGTCGAAGATGTCTTCGATGTTCCTATCATAGCTCTCGGCCCAGAGGTGCTCTTCGTTACGCACGTCTATCAGCTGAACAGTCACCCGAATCCTCTTACCAGACTTCCTGACACTTCCTTCGACAATCGTCCCCACGCCGAGTTCCGACCCGATTTCCGAAATTTTCTTCTCCTTGTTCTTGTAGACCATGACGGAAGTCCTGGCTATCGGTTTCAGCCCCCTCACAAGCGAAAGCTTTGAAATCACTTCCTCGGTCAGTCCGTCTGCGAAAAACTCGTCTGCAGGGTCAGGGCTGATATTCGAAAACGGCAGTACCGCTATCCGCTGCCTTTCCAGCTGAGCCGCGTTCGCTGGTCCCCTTTCTTCCCACGGCATGACCATCCTGAAAACCTCGAGCTTGTTCGCGACGTTCTTCAGCGATTTGGGCCCAAGGCTGAAAAGAGGGATGTCAATCTTGTTCACGATGTGGTCGTATACTTGGCGGGTCAGGCAAACTCCGCCATCCTCCGCCAGTGGTTCTATCCTCGACGCCACATTCACTGCGTCTCCTGAAATATCTCCTTCCCGCTCGAGCACTTCCCCAACATGAATGCCGACTCTCAGGTGAATCCGCTTCTCCGGCTCGAGAGATAGGTTGAACTCTCTAATCGTCCTCTGGATGTCGTAGGCGCATCTTGCGGCGTCCAGGGCGTTAGGGAATTCAATCAAGAATGCATCACCCATAGTTTTGATTTCTATGCCGGAGTGCTTGCGTAGTAGTGGCCGGATGAGCTTTCTCTGTTCCTCCAGCAGAGCCAATGAAAGCGACTCGTTTCGCTGTCCGAGGGCGGTGTAGCCAACCATGTCCGTGAACATTATCGCCACAAGCCTGCGCCCTCCCTCTGACAACTTCGTCGCTGCCAGTGAGCTACTGCTCTGTGATAAAGCTATTCTGGTACGGGAAGGGTTCGGAAGGTTGACTCGATGATCACTCCACCAAAGGAGATTAAAATTCTGGCGAACGTTTGGCAACCGAATCCTGCGTATTCAAAATTGGATTCGCAAGCGATTCGCTCGTGAACTCTGGTGCCTCATGTATTCAAAAGATCGAACTTCACAACTTGTGGCCGCACTCTGAAGCCCCTTGAACCTCACTCCCGGTTGGGGCTCACCTACTTTGAGCTACCTGCTGCTTCTACCTTTCCAACCGAAAGATGGCCGCGCATCAGCGCGAGGACTGCGAGGTCATACGCGGACTTGAGAGAGCCAGATATTACGAACGGAGCCGAAATAAATGATAGCTGGAGCAGTAGGCCGGTCAGGGGCGAACCTGTTACCTGAGAGATGTTTCTCGTCGCAGTGGTGAGCGCCGCGGCCCCGGGCCTGTCTTCCCGGGCAGCAATCGTCATCACAAGCGATTGCCGGGTTGGCACGTCCATCTGGGAGAGTAGCTGCCTGCCGAGGAGCAGGCCGGCAGCCCCGGCTGCCGAGCCAGCAAAGGGTATCGCGAGGAGCATCATATTTGAAGGCAGGTGGGAGAAGACCATCACCCGAACCAGTCCGTAGCGGTTTGCGAGTTTTGCCGCAGCGAATAGAGAGAGAGCCGAAAGAATGTTTACGCCGATGAAGAGCGCGCCAAGCGCCGAAAGGTCGAAGTGATACACCGTAAAGAACCAGTAGGAAAGCCAGCTCTGGAGCGTCAGCCCGCCTGCGAACGCATCCACCCCGAATAACAGAGCGAGTTTGGAGACTATCGGACTCCTGCGCGCTACTTCGAGCAATCTCGTCGGTCGATTCAGCGCCGCAAGCTGTTCGGGAATTTCAAGCCGAGAATAAATTATTGAAAGCACGAGCCCACTCGCTGAGTAAAGGAGCAAGAGCACGTCATAACGAAACGCTGACGGAACGAATGCACCAAAGAGATAGTCGAGAAGCGCTCCCACGCCGCTACCCGCGTAACCCACCATGTTGTAGAGCGAAAACACTTCGTTCCTGCGCTCCGGACTTGTCAGGTCCGGGAGTATTGCGTTATCCAGCACAAGGAAAATCCCGGACTCCGTCTGTGTAATGCTCACCGAACCCACGAGCGCCGCGATGAAATACTGCGCTGTCCCAGAGCTGTAGAAAAGCAGCAGCCCGCCAGCGGCCATTGTGAGAGGTGCGGTTGAAAGCAGCGCCCTCAAGCCGATTGCGCGTATGAGCCTCGGAGCGCTCAGAGACCAGAGGAGATTTCCAGTGGCGACACCTCCAACCACTATTCCAATTTCTAGCGACGACTGCCCCCGGCTCGCGAGATACACTGGGAGCAGGAGTGCCATAAAGGAAAATGCTGTTGTGCGCAGTAGCTTTGCATTGTAGACGCGGTGTAATGGTTGTATGCGCTCGCACCTCGGAAGGCGCGTGCGCTACAGGGATATTAACCTAGCCGAAGCTATCTCCTTAATTCTTCTAGTGAACGGACCAGCTTTCGGTGAACCTAGAAGTAAAAAGCTCAATCCTTGCAAAGGCAAGGCGCAGAAGCTCTTACCGGCCCAAGACCCTAGGCAAAGTATATGCAGGCTACCATAGAGCTATGGAAGAGGGGAGAGAGAATGAAATATTCAGAAGAGGAGCTCGACCAGCTTTTTTGGAAGTGCGATGGTAGGTGCCCCCATTGCGGTAAGACGATTGTGCGAGCTAGTTACCGCAGGCCTACCGAAGCCGGCGCCTGGGATGTGGAGCGAGAAACTGGAAGGGCTGCGTGCTTAGAGTGCTCCCAGCCAAAAGCTGCGACGGGGCGAGTTCTCCTATCCAAGCGAATCTGATTTTGCGAGCTGAATCGCTATACTTTGAAGAAAACAGCAGAGTCGACTTTCAATCGAACGCGCTTTGCTCACTTTGTAAGAGATACCTCCAAGGGGAGCTAAGGCGGTTGGAAAGTCTCGACGAGCCCAGTGTCACGTTGTCAGATGGAAGATTTACGCCACTCAATTCCGATGGGTCAGGAGCCCCCGCATCGAAAGGCATCTTGCCGAACGAGCGCATCTGGGACTTAAAGCCTAGGCCAGGTTATTGCTAACTACTGCTAAGACGAGCGAAGAAGCTACGATCATTCGCAGGGTATGCAGTTGTGAGCAAGCCCAGGCTTTTGGCTACCTGAGCTGAACCTTTTCCGCTTGCAGCCTTGTGCCAAAACCTGAAAGCCGCAGTCGCCCAACTCGGCTCGCCAGAAGAAGGAAGAAAATTCGTTGATATCTTGCGACAGGCTCAATTCTTCAGTTTTTGAACGCTAAGGGGATGGTGGCACCAGAAACTCCAGCCATCTCCTGCCACTTCAGCCGTAGGTTCCTGCTCACGGCATATGTCTGTGGCAAACGGGCAACGTGGGTGAAACCTGCAACCCTTGGGCAAGTCGATGTTGCTACCCACTTCGCCCATGGCCACGAAATTCCATCTGGTCTTGTCTACCATGGGAGATGCGGAAATCAGGGCAGCGGTATAGGGATGTCTCGGGTTCCGCAGAACCTGTTCAGCTGGTCCTTTCTCGGCAATCCTTCCCAGATACATCACTATCAGGTAGTCGCAAAGGTACCACGCAACCGAAAGGTCGTGGGTGATAAGGAGGATGGCCATTTTCTTCTGGCGGTTCAGATTGAGAAGCAGGTTCATCACTCCGGCCCGAATCGACGCGTCTAGCATCGAAACTGGCTCATCTGCGATCAGCAGAACCGGCTCTACCACTAGCGCCGTCGCTATCGCTGCTCTTTGTAGCTGCCCTCCGCTCAACTCTGACGGAAACCGGTCAATATACGATTCCGCAGGTCTGAGCCCCGCTCTTGAAAGTGCGTCAAGGCTCATCTGCCTTCTATCTGCCCGGGAGCCCAGCCCGGCTACCTGCAGGATCTCGGAAAAAGTCTGCCAAAGGGTCTTGCGCGGGTCGAAAGTTTCATACGGATTCTGGAAAATCATTCTTACCTTCAAGCTCAGATTTCCGGGCTTGAGTTCCTTGACTGAGAGTTGTTTGTCCTGGAAGATTATGCTCCCGGATGTGGGGGTTTCCAGGCCCATTATGGTGTAACCTGTGGTAGTCTTGCCGCTTCCGCTTTCGCCTACGAGACCGTATATCTTGCCTTCATTAACCGTAAAGGACACGCCATCAATTGCTTTGACCTGCACCTTTCTCGAGCGCCTGAGCAAGTCGACCACCCCGCGCCTTACGGGGTAATATTTTTTCAGCTCCTTTACCGCAAGTAATTCCGACGTGAAAGATTCGCTTTCAGCGACAGGGCTGATGCCATATCTTGCAGGCTCAGACAAAGTGACACCTCGCAAAATGATTTCCTGAGATATGTGCGAGGGGTGGCTCCGCCTCCTTGCATATCGACTGCGCGTATGGACATCTGGGAACAAATGGGCAGCCAACGGGTATACGCTCGAGCTCCGGGGGGTCTCCCGGGATTTCGACTATCTGTTTGGCTGTGTCGAAGAGAAGAGGATGGGACTTTAACAGAAGCTTGGTATACGGACTCCTCGGGTCATGGATGACTTCCTCTGTAGGGCCGTACTCGAACACCATCCCCGCGTACATAACGACCATGATGTCGCAGTATTCTGACACGATACCGATGTCATGTGTTATTATCATCAGTGATGCCTCAACTCTCCTACGAAGGTCTTTCATTTCGTCCATGATTTGCTTCTGCACAATCACGTCAAGTGCAGTCGTGGGCTCATCAGCAATTACTAGTTTCGGCTGGCATAACATGCTGAGAGCGATTAGAGCTCGCTGACGCATGCCACCACTCATCTGATGAGGATAGAATTCAAGCGCCTTCTTTGGGAAATTCGCGAGTTCTACGGCCCTAGAGATGCGTGCATCTACTTCTTCTTCGCTTCCGGAAAAGTGAGCCCTGAGAACGTCCCTGAACACCTTTCCCACCCGATGAGCAGGGCTAAGAGAGCTCATCGAATTTTGCGGTACCATCGAGATTCCCTCCCACCTGATTCTGGCGAGTTCCTCCTCCGGGATAGTGATGAGCTCCATATCATCGAAAGTTACCCTGCCTTCTGAAACGTTGCCGTTAGCCGGGAGAAGTCTGAGCACCGCCAGGGCCACCGTGGTTTTCCCAGAGCCGGATTCGCCCACTAGTCCGACCGCTTGGGCTCTTTCAACCGAGAAAGACACCCCGTTAACCGCAGTCAGGTCGCGATTCCGCAGTCTGTAAGAAACTTTCAAGTTTTCAACTTTCAAGAGTGGAGCCACTATTTCGAACCTCTCATCCTTGGCCTGAACACCTGGTTCAAGCCGTCGCCAAGAAGGTTGAGCCCGAGCACCAGAAGTGCTAGGAATGCCCCAGGAATTGTGGAGATCCACCAAGCGAGCGCTACGTAAGGCTCTCCTAAGTAGATCGTCCTTCCCCAGTCCACAACTCTGGGGTCGCCCAGACCGAGAAAGCTCAGTCCTGCCTCAATCAGAACTGCCGCGCCCATCTGAAGCATGGTGTTAGTGATAACCGGTGCGACACCGTTCGGGAGGAGGTGCCTAAACAGTATCGAAAATCCACCCACTCCGTAAGACCGGAGTGCCTTGACGAAGGTCATTTCCTTTAGACTGAGTATCTGCGCTCTCATCAACCTGGCATTGGACGGCCAGATCGTTACACCGATTATCGCCATGGTGTAGAAAATATTGCCACCGAAGATTGCTACGACAATAAGAATAAGGAAGAATACTGGTATCATCAGGAATACGTCAACAACCCTGCTAATCACGTCGTCAACCCAGCCTCCATAGTAGGCTGCGACGGCTCCGACCACGATACCTATGACCGCCGATATTCCTGCCGAGATGATTCCAACTGCAAGCGCCGCTCTACTTCCCCACAGAACTATGCTGAACACGTCCCTTCCCAGGTAATCCGTACCGAATGGATGCGCTAGAGAAGGCGGCAGGAAGGCCTGGAAATTCAGTGAGTTAGGGTTCGGTATTGGCAGAAACTGAACTGACACAGCCATTATCGCAAAGAACAGAAGTACTCCGAACCCGAACAATGCGGTCTTGCTTTCGGACATTCTTCTCAGAAAGCCTGTCACTGGATTCATGCCTGACCACTAGCTGTATCTGATTCTGGGGTCAAGTATCGCATAAGAAAGGTCCGTAAGAAAAATCGCTACACCTACGCTAATCGCAATGATTGAGTAAATTCCCATTACGAGAGGATAGTCACGCATCGAAATCGCCTGAATGAGCAATTGACCGACACCAGGCCAGCCGAATATCACTTCGACGAGCACGGCTCCCGCTACCAGGTAGCCAAGCTGAATACCCACAATTGTAACAGTCGGAAGAAGGGCGTTCCTCAGGATGTAACGATTGAATATTGAGCGTGTCCTGAGCCCCGTGGCTTTCAAAAGTGTCACGTATTCTTCCTTCGAGTGCTCTATTATGCTGCTTCTTGTTATTCGCTGGTAAATCGCGAGCTGAGCGAGGGAAAGGCTGGCAACAGGGAGCACAAGGTGTCTCGCAACATCCGCCACATATCCCAGCCCCGTTCCGGGCGAAGCGGGACTGAACATCCCGACAGTTGGAAGGAGCTTCAGGTGCGAGGCGAAAAGCAATATCAGAATTATGCCAGTCCAAAACACCGGAAAAGAGTAGGCTATTAGGCTGGTTACAGAGAGCGCAACGTCCGCCCTTGAGTTTTCCCGCCGAGCCGAGATGATAGCGAATACCACCCCGATCCCCAATGCTACGGCGAGCGACGTAAAAGTTAGTAGCAGAGTAGGTCCAATTGCATTCGAAATCAGAGTGGATACAGGTTCACGGTATTCGTAGGAATACCCAAGATTGCCGCTCAGAAAATTGTGGTAGTAGATAAAAAGTTGGGTAAGTAGGGGCTTGTTCAGCCCATACTCGACCCTGAGTGCGTTGACTTGTGACTGGGTCGCGTCAAGGCCAGCTAGGATTCTAGCGGGGTCCCCCGGGGCTGCGTGTATAAAAAAAAGTTCAGCCCAATTACTAGGAGCACCAG
>JAJYZJ010000053.1 GCA_021800035.1 archaeon | reverse complement strand
ATCAGGATTTAATACTGGCAGACAGAACCTGACGGCATAGAAGAACTGGTTTTCCAAGAATATTTAATGGGCGGACGAACTATTGCTCATGGTATTCCATTAATGTTTTAAGGGAATACCGACCGGTTCGACCTCAGGCTCAAAAGAAGCCCGTGAAAACTCAGTGTACATGGTGGGTCGATTAAGTTCTAGCTCATCCACTGAGCGAACTATTCCAGTAACGGTAGCAAAGCTCTAAAATCCGTATTGAGTGGTTGGCGTGAAAACTTGCGATACCAAGAAATACCCGGTACCTCATTAAGGCCTTCGAAGATATGCTTGGGCTCGAACAATTTCGATGGCCAAGTCTCGCATAGCGATGCAATTCGTATAATCCAAAAGTCACTTGAGCTCGGACTGAATATTATTGATACTGCAAACGTCTATACCCAAGGAAGGTCGGAGAAAACCATTGGGGACGCAGTTCACGGACAAAGGGACGATGTAATTATCGCAACAAAAGTGGGTATGGAGGTAGGGGACGACTCGGAGGGCAGTGGACTTTCGCCAACTCATATAGCCTCGCAGCTCGCAAAGAGCCTCAGCAGACTCCAGACGAGCTACGTTGATATCTATTATATGCATAGACCCGACCCCCACACTCCGCTCGAAGTGAGCCTGGAGGCCCTCTCAGCTCACGTAGACAAGGGGAGCATCCGCTATATCGGCTGTTCAAATTTCGGCGCAGAGGAAATACGCGAGGCTGAAATGATTTGCAGGGACCGCGGTTTTCCCAGAATCGTGGTTCTCCAGCCCAGGTACAATCTGCTTGACAGATCTGCGGAGAGCACTCTCTTCCCGCTCGCAAAGTCGCAGGGGTTGGGAGTTTTCACGTATTCTCCGCTATCAGGAGGATACCTGACTGGCAAATACGCGGGAAGCAGCACGCCGCCTCAGGGGAGCCGGGCGGCCTATAGCTCTCGTTACGCAGAGCGAATCAAACAGTTAGATGGTGGAGGGTTGCTGCGCAAGCTTGAAGAAATTGCTTCTAGTGCTGGAATAACTCCAAAGGACCTCGCCCTTGCTTGGGTGCTTCATAACGATGCCGTTACCGCACCAATTGTTGGCGCATCAACTGTCGAGCAGGTTGAGTCAAATTGTAGGGTTATCGAACTGAACGTGCCCGAATGGGTTTTTGAGGAGCTGGATAGAGCGAGCGCCGTCCCGAACGCCTGATAGCCTCTCCCGGAGCCCAAGTGCTATACTTCCCAAATACCTACAAATTCACACAGCTCATCTGGCTCTCCAAGGACTGTTGGACGCAGCCCCTCTGTAATTGCTTATACGGCGGCTCAGAGTTTGGTGACACGATTTTGACTTGCAGGCAGAGAGAAATCTGAAGGGAACGCATCCGGTTGCAATCAAAGGAGCGACCCTGATTGACGGAACAGGAGCGGAGCCGATTCCTGACTCGTGCATCGTAATCGAGAGCGGGAAAGTCTCGGCAGTGGGGCCACTTTCTGACACTGATATTCCCGCGGGCGCAGAGATCCTTGACGCGCGTGGGATGTTTGCGCTGCCCGGATTGATTGACTCTCACCTCCACCTTGCGGGTATGGCCACGGATAACTTTCTCTACGAAGGTATGGTCGTTCCAGCAGGAGTAAAGCTTCTCAGAGCGGCAGTACACGCAAGGAAGCTTCTCGAAGCAGGGTTCACCACAGTCAAAGATTGCGGAGGGATTAACGCAGTCCATCTGCGACGCGCTATTTCTGAAGGATCGATAGATGGGCCCGAAATCATTCCGGCGGGCTACCCTCTTTCCCAGACCTTTGGTCACGGAGACTCGCATTTCCAACCAATAGAATTCGTCGATGCAAGGACATCTAGGGTAGGAGAGTCGCTGCTCTGCGATGGTAGGGAAGAGTGCATCAAGGCGGCCCGGTACGCATTTCGGGAGGGAGCAATGTTCATCAAGGTGATGGCGAGCGGAGGTGTTCTGAGTGAAAGGGATAGACCGGAGCACTGGCAGTTCAGCGTAGACGAACTCCGCGCCATAGTTGACGTGGCCGGGAGTGTAGGCTCATTCGTGACCGCACACTGTCAGTCTACCCAGGGCATGCACAACTCAATCGACGCGGGAGTCAAAACTGTGGACCACGCATTCTTTCCGGATGAATGGGTGATTGACCAAGGGATTAAGCGGGGGATAATATTCGTGCCAACTCTTTCGATAATGATGAGAATAAACGAAGGAGGCGTGGCTGCGGGCTTTCCCGAGTGGGGAGTTCGGAAATGCTCTGAAAGCACGCCCGATGTAATCAAAAACATCAGAAAATTGCACGATGCAGGCTGCATTCTCGCCGCAGGTACAGACTTCGCTGGCTCAAAACTCACAGAGATGGGAACAAATGCTCTGGAGCTCGAGCTGCTGGTAAGGTTGTGCGGCTACTCTCCGAGCGATGCTCTGGTAGCCGCAACCAAGAATGCGGCCGCGGCCTGCGGGCTTTCTGAATCAAAGGGTACCTTGGAAGCAGGAAAGGATGCAGACCTCGTTATTGTAGCCCGGAATCCGCTCAAGGACATTAGCGCCCTCCAGGATTTGGAAAATATAAAGCTGGTCGCAAAGAAGGGTGTGGTAAAGGTGAACAGAGGGGTAAAGCTTGGCATCTAGCAATTCTTGAACTGATTTCTCCCAGGCGTGTCCAAGAGCTCCACCCTCGCTCCAGATAGTGATCCACTGAAGAGCGGAAAGCACCGAATGCCGCGCTTGCTGCCAGAAGAGCGCGGCAAATTAGGTAAATTACGCCCGCGTGGATACCAGCTGAATCTGGTCCGTAGGACCCCCAAAGCCCGGGGAATGCACAAGATAACCAGGCTGGGAGGAAATCCGGATGTGTGATCCAGCTTACAGAGCAATGCCAACCGGACGCCATCGAAAGCGTGAACTCAAAGGCGATTGCGCTCAGTGCTGGTCGAGGACCAAGCCGTGGTCGAACAGCTCAGAAACGCCAGCGGTAGACTCACGTCATCGCGAACGTCAAGTTTTTTCCCTCCCGTCCAGAGGGAGGCTTAGGCCATGTCACCCTTCAGCCTAGACCCTGAAAGAAGCACGTCTGCAAGTTTAGTTTCTATCTCGAATCAAGCGAGACTGTTCTAGCCTGGAAACGTAACAGCCCGGATGTGATCTGCACAACCTCGCGCTCCAGGAAAAGAAATTGAGTTTACACAATCCGCCCGGTGGCGCGCCATGGTGACCGTCGCCGCTACTCCTGCTGTGCATCGGCTTGTCGCTTGCAGTAGCCAGGGCGAGAACATGGCGCTACGAGGTGAGCTCAAAACCAAATGCAGTGGCGTACCTACTCAGGAGCTCTTTCACCCGAGGGTCTGATCTGACATCCGCGAACAATGGGTCCCATCGAATAAGTGAAATGTTAGTCGTGTGTTCCTTGGCTGACCTGAGCATGAGCTCAAAAAACTTTTCCTTTTCACCCATTGCCAGATGTATCGTGCCACTGCTAAAAGCCATGTTCTGCATTTTGTCTAGCCCAGCGATCATCTCACGAGCAGTTTTCTGATCCCCCACGAGCGCGGCCAAAACCCCTCTGCAGAAAAGCGTGTCGGGTAGGCCCGGCCCCAGGTGCTCGAGTTCTCTGATCTCCTTCTCGGCATCCTCGTACAGCCCCTTACCCATATAATACATGGAAAGAGCCGCATGCGTGCGATAAGGCTCCAAAGCCATTGTCCTCTTCCAGTGCTCCAAGGCTTTCTTCTCATCCCCGGCGTAGTAATAGACCACGCCAAGCCGGGTCACGCATTCCGGGTTGAGAGGATCCAAGGCATACGCCTTCTCGAGTGCGGCCTCTGCTTCCTGAATATTGCCCGCACTGGCAAGCCAAACCCCCAGCATCAGGTATCCGTCGGAATAGTTCGGGTCGAGTTCAATCGCCCTCCTGATCTCCCGGACGCTTTCCCGCTCGTCGGCCATGAACATGACCAGCGCCAGAGCGGCATGGGACATGGCCAGATCTGGGTCGAGTTGAATGGCCTTCAGCGCCGCAAGCCTGCCTTCTTCGATGGCTTCAGCAAACGGAACATATCCATGTAACGCGAGGAAACCGTAGGATAGGCAGATGCCCGCGTGGGCGGCTGCATACCGCGGGTCTCTCTGGGTCGCATTCAAGAACATTTGGAGGGCTTCCCTGTTGGGCTCTTCTTCAAGCCTGTGCAGAAGCTGCACACCCTGCAGATAGTAGGTGTAAGCCTCCATGTCCTCAGTGGGTTTCTTGGCCATCACGCTCCTTTCCCTCGCCGACAGCTTGACCCGCAGCTCCGAAACCACTCTCTCAGTTATTTCGTCCTGCACCGCGAAAATGTCGTCCAGTGTGCCGTCGTAGTGTTCCGACCAGACGTGGGCTTCGGTTATAGTGTTGACCAGCTGAACCGTAACCCTCACCCTGTTGCCCGCTTTCCTGACGCTGCCTTCAACCAGGAATCCAACCTTCAGCTCTTGGGCAACCTGCGATGCCTTTTTTTTCTCCCCCTTATAGGTCATGACAGATGTTCGGGCAATGACTTCCAGGCCACTCACATGTGCGAGCCTGTCGATGAGCTCTTCTGTAATCCCGTCGGCAAAGTATTCGTCGTCGCGGCTCGGACTCATGTTGACGAACGGAAGCACAGCCACGCGGTTGCTCACCTGCTCCGTAGCATCTTCAGGTTGCGCACCTGCGATATGATTATCACCCTCCCAGGGCATCACGATTTTGTAAACGTCGACCTGCGAGCTCACGCCTTTAAGCTGCCTTGGCTCCAGCTTGACCATTCGCAAATGTATTTTGTTTCTGACCTGATCGTATACCTGACCGGATACGCACACGCCACCCGGCTGGCTAAGTGGCTGAATCCGGGATGCAATATTCACTGTGTCCCCGAGTATATCGCCCCCGGAGTCCACGATGTCTCCCAGGTGTACGCCTATCCTCAAAACTGTCCTCCACTCCTCTCCCGATGACGCGTTGTAGTCGTCGAGAAGGCGCTGAATCTCGACCGCGCAGTTCACCGCGTCCAGCGCACTTTCGAATTCAACGAGAAACGAGTCCCCGATCGTCTTGACCTCTCTCCCCCGGAACCTGATGAAAACCGGACGAAGCAGCCTGTTATGCCTGTCCAAGACGCGCAGAGACTGGGCTTCGTCCAGCTGGGTCAGGGCGGTATAGCCCACTATGTCCGTGAACATCACAGCCGCAAGCCTCCTGCTCTGCGACACCGATACGACCGGCGTCTGCACGGTTTTAAGCGCTTAAATATTTCGCCATGGCAAACACCGTCAGAAGGTCACAAGTCTTAGATTAATCCAGTCGGTGAAAAAGCTCGTCTTCACTCTTATGATTCAAGAGGAAAAAATCATGAAATGTTAAAATTTTATGGGAAAGATACCGAAAAGACTGAACCCGCGGAGATTTACTCTTACGATCGTTCAAGTAAAATTGTAATCGCCGGCAAGAATGGGGACCGAACAATGATCCAACCTTCGGGCTGAAGATATTCTGGCTGTGCACGCAGCGCAATTTTACGCATCCCCCGAAAGAAAGGGCGAACACAGTCATGACGACATTATGACGTCCTTAAGATCTGGTGTCCTTTTCTTGCAGGCAGTGTGTACCGAAATCATCAAATATGATTGAAATGTGCCATCACATGCGACTGAGAAAGGCGCATTTCACCGAATTCAAGAGGCTCTCAGCATCTCTTAATGATCTATCACAACCCGGCGCTTCAGCTCTTTTCATGCTTGACAGGATACCCGCGATGCATCACTGATCTCAGGGATAATGGTCTATTGAGGAGCACGAATCAATGTGTCCGTGGCGCAATTCCAAGAGCGCTGCGAAAAGTGGCACACGCATCAGGAAGCTCGAGAATGATATAGACGCATTGTGCCGATGTCAGTTAAGATGTGCTTCCGGTAATACAGAGCAGGAGTCCATATTCCGATGATGGGGTGATGAGTACTGCGTAAAGTTCGAGAAGGAAGCGATTGGAAAGGGTTGATGCGGTGGGACATCGCCATCCTTCGGCGACACGGCTGACGGGTCAAAAATTAAATATTGGAAGCACCGTTACGGCCTGGTTTAAAATGGATGCAACGATGAATTATCTTCGCTCCGATGAGTATCTGGCCAATCCTTACAAACTGTACAGCGCAATAAGGAATTCGCATGATGTATACTTTGCTAAAGACCTTGGGCACTACTGGTTAATGCGACACTCTGACTGTTCCCATTTGTTGAGCAGCAGGGATTTCGGAAAGGATATCGAGGAAAGTTTCTCTGGAGCATCAGGCTACTCCGGCCCATCAACTGGAATGGATGATCCCTACAGATCGATTCTTTTTCTTGATCCGCCAAGACACACAAAGCTGCGGCAACTGGTAACCAAGGCTTTCACCCCAAAAGCCATCGAGAGTCTGAGACCCTTCATAAGAGAAATTTCGGAAGAACTGGCCAGGACCAGACATGACAGTCCGTTCTATGATATAATACAGGATTTTGCAGGTCCGATTCCCGCGTTCACCATCGCCAGAATGCTGGGCGTTCCAAGAGAAGACATGACAAAATTCAAGAAATGGTCAGACGACGCTGTTCTGGCACTTGATGTCGCAGCGAGCAAGGAAGAGGAACAGTTGGCGGCTGATGCAAGGCTGAATCTCAGTAACTATTTTCAGAAGCTCATCGAAAGGAAGAAGCTCAATGTGGAGAATGATGTTTTGAGCGATCTCATAACAGCAGAAGAATCCGGGAGCAGGTTGTCTTATATAGAATTAATTGTTATGTGCAATCTTCTTCTGATAGCTGGGCATGAGACCACGACAAACCTCATAGGGAATGGATTCCTCGCTCTCCTCAAAACAAGAGACCAGTTTGATATGCTCCGGGATGATCGCACTCTTCTAAAGTCGGCAGTTGAAGAACTGTTGAGGTTTGACCCACCAGTGCAGAGGGATTCAAGAGCACTTTACAAGGATGCCACTTTCTCTGGGCAAATACTACCCCGGGGCTCCACCGTTACTGCGATTATCGGCTCTGCGAACAGGGATCCGGATGTCTTTGATAATCCTGACTCACTGGACATTACCCGGAAGGACAACCCGCACCTGTCGTTCAGCAAGGGCATACACTACTGCCTTGGGGCCCAGCTGGCGAAAATGGAGGGGGAAATTGCGTTTGATGTTTTGTGTGACAGGTTCAAGACTCCTGAGCTGTACGAAGAACCGGTCTGGAGACGAAATTCGAATATGCACGGAATGGAGACGCTCAAGATTAAGGCATAAATGCTCAATTTTGAAATCTAGACTGCTACTGTCATCCTCTTCATTTCTTTCATAACTCTGGTTGGTCTAATATCGCACTACCGTTTAGTGGATTCACAAGACCAGATTTACATTTGGAGCAAATCCATCTGGTTCAATAAAAGTTCGAATTTGCACCGGCTCCAGTGCGTCCCTGAAATGTTGAGCGCCGGAGGATTCTTCACCCGCATCATTCGTTCTCCTTTCGACCAGGTCTCCCCCGACCTCTATAGCACACAAATTCCCTGAAGAGCCGGAACATTTTTCCAAGACCTCGGCTCGGGCCCTACCCGGTACCGGTGCCTCCTTTGCGGGCAACTGGGTCCTGCATTCGTCTGTCGGCTCGGGCTGAGCTTCGCTGGTCCCTGAGCGGCTGAGAGGGCCACTGGTATATGGAGCCATGTCATTCCTTTTGCCTCGCCGGAAGGCGAGGAAGCAATCTTCTGAACAGGCTTCCCGGACAGGAGCGGGGCAGGGAGCACCGGGTTTAGAGATGAATTCGACCCGCCCGCGCCTGGGGCTCTCGCGGTTTGCTCGCAATCCCCTGCAATACGCGCGCGTAGGTCATCTAGCCCGGAGTCGTGTCTTCGGGCTCCGTACCGAGCATGCTCTTGATCACTTGAAGCACGAATTCTTCGTCCTCTATTGCAGCGACTAGCAGCAGCTTTGCAAGTTCTTCCTCGTTCACTCCGAACTTTTTCGAAAGCTGAGTCAGGCGGCGAGCGGCTTCGTTTGGAAGTGCGACGGATTGCATTCTTTGCCATCTCACGTTCGCCGTCACTTACGTATAATACCTACTTCTGCGGCAAATCTGACATAGCGTTCTAGCTACGCCGGGCGTTGCAGCTCAAGCGTCTGTGGAAACCACATGAGTGCTGCGTTCCAACGGCAATCCCATTTCGATTTGCAAACCAGTCAGACTGATTGCCCGGGTTTGGCCCTCTTGCCCGCCCAAGCCATAACGGTGAGCATAAGACTCTTTAGTCACGCGAGTATTTCCTGTTCACGTTGTCTACAGAAGGAGCAGAAAAGACCACTTCCAAAATTGGCCGAATCCTTGTAGGCGTGGATGGGTCAGACCCCTCAAAGCGAGCGGTTTCCCGTGCAATAACAGTGGCACGTGCAACCGGGGCCAAACTCTATATCGTTTACGTGGTGCATATCCCCGTTTACGCTTCCTCAACCCTTCTGGATTCCCCTGCGATTGATTACTCCGGAGTGGAACAGGCGCTTACCGAAGTAGGGAAAAGAGTTGTAGCGGAAGCCGTTAAGCAGGCTGAAGGCAGTGGAGTCGAAGTAGCGGCCGATGTTCTTGAGCGAGCTACGTCAATAGTGCAGTCAATGCTTGATTACGCTACGGATAACAAGATTGACCTCATAGTAGTGGGGAGTAGAGGACTGAGTGGCCTGAAAAGAGTAGTACTGGGTAGCGTTTCAGGGGGACTTGTGAACCACGCTCATTGCGACGTTTTGGTGGTCCGCTGAGGCGGAGCCTCCTTCTTATTCGTGCTTTCCGGACATGGCTAATTCGGTCTTCCAAACCAGACGACCAGTACGAAAGTGCGAGCCCCATAGCCGTATCTCACGCATGTGTCTGGGACAATCAATCCAGGCTTTTTCCCTTCTCTATACAGCATTAAGCTCGTTCGGGCTTCCCTGAAGCATATGGTGACTGGCTTCGAATTATGTAAAGAACTAATGTAAGGACTATCACGATTGCGACAGCGATTTCTATGTAAGCGAACGCGCCATAGAGGTTCTGGGAAAGCGCGGTCACCGATTGGGAGAACCTTTCACCGAGATATATGAGGACAATATCCCAGACCAGAACTCCGCCCAAGGACCACACGAGGAACTTGACAGGGTTCATCCTGGCAAAACCGGCTGGGAATGCGACTAGAGTTCTCAATAAAGGAACAAATCTTGCGAATAATACGACAAGCGTTCCGTGACTGGCAAACCATTTCTCTGTGGTTTCAAGCATCCGTTCGTCGAGCCGAATGTATTTCCCGTATCTCAGGATTACAGGCTTGCCCAACCAGAAACCCAGTCCGTAATCCAAGAGTGTTCCTAGCAAGCTGCCGGCGGTGGCAGCCAAAACCGCAGGCCAGAAGGACATCTGCCCGCTGAATATGAGATAACCGGTCAACGGAAGGACTACTTCGCTTGGAACTGGCAGCGTAGCGCTTTCTAGGAACATGAGAGAGAAAACCCCCCCATACCCAGCCTTAGAGAGGAGAGAGGCCGCGAAATTGAACGCCAGTTTGAAGAGAGAACTCACTTGCTAGAGCCTCTGAAGAAGCATAGTAAAGCAGTCTCCCTAAGAAACATATATGTTTCCTGTGGCCTGGTCCAGAGTCAGTCCGATCTTCTGTAATGGAACGTAGGCCGGCCCCCTAATTGCGTCGCCGTTTGATGGGTCAAATAACGAGCCGTGACAAGGGCAGTAAATGACCCGATCAGGAGAATAATACTGAACTTCGCACCCCGCATGGGTACAGATTGCCGAGTAAGCTTCAAGGGTTCCACTGGGTAATCTAATAAGTATTCCTGGTCCTCCGGAAGGATCTGAGAAGTAAGTAGCGGCGTTGGGTAGCAGGTTCCTTATGTTTGCGATTGGTTTTGGTCCTGCGGCCGCCGTCGAAGTTGCACCGCCGGATGGTGGCGCCCGGGGCCTTTTTGCCAAAAAGTCCACCCCCAGCGCCATAAGGAGTATGGCTCCAGTCAGCATGCTGGACCTTTTGATAAACTGACGTCTGGCAACCTCAACTTGAGGAGGGGTATAGGTGCCAAGAACTGGACACGCGTCAGATAGGCACAATGCGCCCTTTTTTCGGGAGCACCTCTCGGCGCCACTTCTCACGACCCGGCTGCCGCAGGTCTTCTGCACGGCCGAGAAGGGAATGAAAACTGAGGCGGTGGGATTCGCGAGCAATCTTCTTGACTGTAGACCAGTGTATTTCGTGAAGGCCTCCTCCGATAAGGAGGCAGTTAGCTTTGAGACCACAGATGCCTTTGCTTTCACTGCGTCTGGAATCCAGATGCTTGAATCGTAGTGCACAGAAAAGAACTGAGGTGAAAGCGTCCCTCTGGTAATCGCCCTGAATAGGGGACGATTCTGGGGCAAAGTAGAAAAGTAAATGTGCCCGGCTACCAGCCCAAGCACCAAGACTGAAGCGTAGATATGTGCAACAAGAAATGATGTAGCCACATAAGCCGGCAAGCCTTGGACTGGTAACAGTCTGAATGGGTCCCAGAGGTACACCCCAGTTACCGCAAGAACGCCAGTAGCTAGGCCAAGGGACGCATGGTATATTTTTTTGAAAGGGTCATACTTACCAGTGCGCTGCTGTTCGAGCGAGCCTCTTGCAAACCTTCCGACTCGCTCCATCATAAGTCTTGCATCTCTTGCCGTAAAGACGATTAGTCGGAGTGACCGACGGGAGTACAACTCATGAAAAGTGTGGATCGCGAGTAGTAGAATCAAAGCAAAAGAGAAGTATTCGTGCCAGAGCAGCGAAAAAACGCTAAAGTGAAAGACAGCCAGATTTGGAAAAAGATAAATTTCAAACCCCGTAGCCGTCAGGAAAAGGAAGATTCCTGCAATGAACCAGTGGACCAGCCTCTGAGTTCTGTCATAAGCCCGAACGGGAGCGTTCGTCTCGAAAGTCTCGTACTCATGGCGTATGTGTAAAGAACCCTGCTTTCTGCCTCTCAGAAAATAGTGAATGATGTAGGCCGCAGTAAAGCCTGCCAGTGTGATTTCGGTGATGGTTATGCTTAAACTGACAAGCAAGGTGGCTGGTGTAGGGTTAGGCGAATACGATAAAGGCTTGTGGTACAAGCGTCGATAGAAGAGCGGCACCCCCAGTTCTTTGCCTCGTGCCAAAGGAGCGGGCACACGCGTCTCTCAGGGGAAGCTCAATTTACAGAAATGTTTGGATTTCAAGGAGCCTTAATGGTGGGGATTAATATCATAGTGCGTGCCTACCAGCGCAACTCCTGACCACTCGCCTATGGTGATACAACTGAATCCCAATCACATAGCGGCCTCCGCAGAGCTCGGGACTCGGACGAGAATACTACGTTACATTCATGATCACCCGGGCTCGCATCTGCGGGGCTTGGCACGCGAGCTGAAGCTGGGTATGGGCAATCTGCAGTATCACGTCCACATCTTGGAAAGGTCTGGACTCCTAAGCTCATCGAGGGAGGGTCTCAGAAAGTTCTTCTATACGCGTGAGACGTTTCAGGAATCCTCCCATTCCCTGATTAACTCCCTTTCTCAGGAAACACCGAGAGAAATCTTGACCTTCCTCACCCTGAAGGGCAGTTCCACCCAGCACGAAATATGTCTGAAAGTGGAGCGTAAACAGTCAACTGTCTCGTGGCACCTGGACAGGCTCCGAAAAGCAGGTTTAATTGAAGTATCCGAAGCGCAGGGAGGAGGGCTTCGGCCAATTCGATACAGAGTTAACGAAAATGTCAGAAAAAAGCTTGCGGTATTCATGGAGAGTTACCATCCGAGCATCTGGACAAGATGGTCGGAGAGAATGAATGAAATTGTAGAGTCGATATCCGAGGGCCTTGGAACACAATCCGATTCTTTGATTCAAGATCGCCCTAGCGGAGCATCTCATTGATGCTTCTTCTGAATTTGCCCGGGAGCTTCGCGATGATTCACATTGGCTTCGCTACGAGCCTAACGCTTCGGGCGGCAGTAGAGCTCGATTATGAGACGTTTGAATGGTTCAGTTTTATTATTGCGATATTCTCGATTCTTCTGTGCGCAATTACGCTGAGTTCATACAGGACTACCAGGAGCAGACGGCTGCTGTTTGTTGCGGTAGCCTTCGCACTTTTCGGTGTGAATGCTCTGCTGGGCAACTATGACGTTCTCGTATTGAATATCGGGCCACTAGGGGTGGCAGCTGCGAGTGCGATTCTGAGCCTGATTATTCTGATTCTATTCTTTGCCGCGCTCGTTGTGAAAAGATGATTTGTCCCAGCCCGGTTGGAGTGATTTAAATCACAAGCCTTCCTTTCTTGACAACTTGTTTGCCGTCTACTTCCATTGTGGGCTCTCTCACTAGACCTTGGAACCCGAGTGTCAGCGACACGGCCCCCTTTACTACACCGTCTTGGCCGTAGCCATACCGCATTTTAGGATTCAGCCCCACCATCAGATAGCCGAGCGCTCTCTCTCTGAAACTGGAAGCCGCATCCATCGCTCTGAGAACTGCAGCTGATCGCTTTGATGAATAATCTACCACGACTCCAGCTTGAAACCGAAACGTTGCATCGGAAAGCCTCCCAAAGCGCGACACCGAGCTGGAGACAGATACGACCCCTTCCACGCTTTTTGGGTCTACTCCTCTAATTACCTGCCCTGGCGGAAGACTGCTCATATTGTCACCAGAAACGACATCCGCGCTGTCACACACGCCATCCTCAAGCGAGCTCTCACCCTTCAGAGTAAAGCTGAGCACTCCTTCCTCAGACAGGAGTCTGACATGAGCCCCATCGG
>JAJYZJ010000129.1 GCA_021800035.1 archaeon | reverse complement strand
GATGTCCTTTTGCGATGGAAATCTGCAAGCAGAAACCGCCCGCGCTGGTGGAAGCAAAGTCCGGCCACTTTGTCGCGTGTTTTCTCCACAGTATGGAAAGTCTTCCCGCTGAGGGTGATACATCTTAGCAGAATCGATCGAAATAAGACTGGGAGAAGAAGTTCTTTCAGCGCACAACCTGAAAATTCACTATAACGTCAGGAGAGGATTTTCCACTGTGGTCGTGAAGGCGGTTGACGGAGTGGACCTTACGGTGAGAAAAGGGGAGTCGTTGGGGTTGGTGGGAGAATCAGGTTGTGGCAAATCCACGCTCGCGAGAGCCCTAGCGGGGCTTGAAAGGCCCACTGAGGGCACGCTGGTGTTCAAAGGAGAAGACATTCAGAAGCTTCGAGGGAGAAAAAGAAAACTTTTTCACAAGACCGTGCAGATGATTTTCCAGGACCCGTACGACTCCGTGAATCCTCGCTATAGCGTTCGCGACACTATTTCAGAGGGCCTGAGAGTACAGGGAACCAAATCCGAAGACGAGCTAGAGGCCATAGTCAGGCAGGCACTGGAACGAGTGAGACTGATGCCTCCCGAGTCATTTGTGGCTAGATACCCGTTCGAACTGAGTGGAGGGCAACTCCAGAGGGTTGCGGTGGCGCGGGCGATTGCGCTTAATCCGAGCGTTTTGCTGGCTGACGAGCCGGTATCCATGCTGGATGTCTCTGTACGAGCGGAAGTACTACATACGCTCCTTGAGACCAAGGCCAGTCTAGGCACCAGCGTTTTATTGGTCTCCCATGATATCGCGCTCGCGGAGTATGTCTCAGATTCTATTGCGGTAATGTACCTAGGCAAGATTGTTGAGCGAGGGGCTGCAGAGAGCGTTGTGCAAGAGCCCCTGCACCCGTACACTATGGCGCTCATAGATTCAGTTCCAGAAATCGGGAAGGAGTTTAGCGAGCGAGAAAGTATCATTGGAGAAGTTGCCTCGTCTGCTAGTATACCTAGCGGCTGCAGGTTTCATCCAAGGTGCCCCTACTCCCAACCAGTTTGTGAAACTGCCGAGCCCCAGTTGCGGGAAATATCGCCTGGACATTTCGCTGCCTGTCACTTTGCAGGGGAAATCCGTCCTCCTCAATAGGCGGACATCTGCTGGCGAATGGGACTCTATAAGAAGGTGCGCGATTTCTAGCAGGTTCTAGGACTGGCCCGGTCTCTTTATCGCCCAGCTTTGCCTGACTGCCTCACCAAACACGTAGAAGCTAATGCCGAGTACTGTTAAGCTTAGTCCCGGTGGGAGTATCCACCACCAGAGGAAGCCGTTCGACGAGCTGAACAAACCTGAAGCAATGCCAATCATGTTTCCCCATGTCGGGAAGCTTGTAATTCCGAGTCCGAGGAAGTCCAGCCCCGCTTCAATACCTATCACAGCAGGGACGTCGAGTGCTAGCTGCGCGAAGAGTATGCCTATGAGTTCAGGCAGTATATGATGAATCACAATGTGGAAGGAGCCGCTTCCAAATCCCTTCGCGGCCTTCACGTAAGTCCTGTTCTTGAGTGAAAGGGTCTGGGAGCGTATTATTCTTGCTGTTCCGGGCCACGCGAGTATTGTGATAAGTGTAATCAGCAGAACTACTTTGCTGATATGAACATTCAGTTCGAACACGAGCGCCCCCAGCGTTATCAAAAGGGGCAGAAAGGGAATAACCAGTAGTATGTCATTAAGTGCTACCAGCCCTAAATCCACCGCACCTCCAGCGTATCCCGCGATCAGACCGACGAACAGACCTATGGAAATTATGAGTGCAGAGGCGACTAGACCAATCAACAGAGAAGTCCTCGCGCCGTACACGAACTGCGACCATACGCTTGCGCCGTTGATATCCGTGCCCAGGATGCCGTATGTCTGGCCAAAGACGGCCAACCTGAGGTCGCTAAGATAAACCTGATAGCGGGAGCCCACGCGCCCGTTCACTTCGAGCACAAATTTGACTGCATAATTTCCGGCCACAGGAAAAGCCTGTGACGCAAGCTCCTTCGCCGCTTCGAGCACGTGACCCAGCCCGAGTGAAAGGCTGAACGGCATGGTTGAGGGGTTGGGGGTGCCTGCAGAAACCATCTGCCAGCTTCCAGCAGAAAATTGCTGAAACGCGCCCGAGCTTTCGGGTCCGGGAGCAGTTCCGGAGTCGAGTATCCAAAAGCTTCTGTTTGCCGGACTGATCAGGTAACCCTCTAGAGAGACGCTGGAATTTGGAGCGGCCCCGTCGAAAATAGAAGCCTGCAGATAAAGTCCCGTTGGTTGGCCCGAATAGCGAAATGTTGCCTGAAGTGTAAGGTTCTGGGTTCCCGAGTGTGGGATTAATCCCGAAACCTCGAGCGAGCCCGGCCCTGTGTTCACGAGAGTTGGCGCGAGCTTCTGGTTCTGCTCGCCGAACGGTCCAAAGGTCGAGTTATAACTCGCGCTCAGGCTTCCCGCGGGTGAGGGCGTCATTTCCCAGAGTTTCATAGCGGCTGGAGACTTGAAGGATCCCAGTGCGTTGTCCGGAAGGTAAAGAGTAGGCGAGTCGTGGCTGTACCACGGAAAAATGGTGGCCCATGACGGGATTGAGTAGGGGGTCG
>JAJYZJ010000052.1 GCA_021800035.1 archaeon | reverse complement strand
CTGATTGGACGGTTGACCGAAAAATGAGCGCTTTTACAACTAATCATAAGATGGGGGTTCAGTTGTGCCATGACACTATTGGGAAGTGCGGCTCAAATAAACTTCCTTTAACAGGGCAATACGGCGCGTTCAGAATTAGCCGACTTGTTTAATGCGCGAACTTTTGGAGCTCAAATTTTCCGGTCACCCGCCTTAATTGTACAAATTCGCCTACCCTGCTTGTGGGTAAGTGAACGTTTCGCCCCCTAAGTAACCCTTGAAGAACAAGGCCTTCAAAATCTCATGAGGGATTGCCAAGCTCATGGTTCATACACATTTGGCGACTGTTTATCTTTGCATGTCCTCTTATGACGGAGGTGTTCGGTGTCCCCGACCCTGCGGGATAGTGTTAGAAGGTCTCTTATGACAGTTGCCCGCCAAATTGCGCTGACATCACTCTGAGCAAGGAAAACTACATTTCTAGAAACCCTAGGTACCTGAGGGTTACGGGACATATCCAATCCCTAACGAAGAGCACTCGATAGAGCAGCAACCGGCCATTCCATTCTGCCGCTTACGGCTAAGTAAACCGCCTGCAAACATCTCAGTAGTGGTTGCATGTATGGGGTCGCAAATTTACACTAATTAAACACTTCGTACCCTTTCCCGATATTCGAAAAACCGTCAGCTATTACTCTCGGCGAGAGCAGACCGAATGAGAGTCGGACTTCTGGAGCAGAAAGAGATAATACGCCATTTTCGATTATCACACCCGCTTGGACCAAAAAATCTCAGAAGGGCCTCCATACGGAAGAGAAAGTTCTCCAGTGGGAGCTATCGCCAAAGAGGCCCGCTCGGGGGCCCTCACTACGCAAGACCTTGGAGAATTTTCAAAGACCCTGAAAGTGATATCAAACCCTCTTAATGCTGCGATACTTTCTGCTCTGATGGGGAGCTCTTCCTATCCTCGTGAACTCGCACTCAGGCTGGGGAGGAGAGAGTCCCATGTGTCCGAGCGACTAAGACAGCTCGAAAGGCTGAAACTTGTAAGAGGGACTTGGCAGAGTCTAGACAGGGGCACTCGGGACCATACACCAAAGAATGTCAAGTCTTACACATCTACCGTAAACGCTCTTAAAATAGTCATTGACGCGAACGGTGCACGCCTGGAAGCCGAAGAGAGGGCACCGGAGCATGCAAATTCGCTTATAGTGCAGCCGCACGAAGCGGAAATTCCGCCCGCGCCTGTCTTCGTCGGTAGGGAGTCCGAGTTGGCGGCTCTGCGCGAGAGAAAGGAAGGCATTGCTGTGATAGTCGGTTTACCCGGGATAGGCAAGACCACCCTTGCCTCCCATCTCGCAAACCGACTGCTTCTTGAGAATGAGAACTCCGTGTTCTGGCACTCATTGAGAGAGTCGGACAGTTTCGGGTACGTTATCGCAAGAATCGCGAGCTTTCTAGAGCGACAGGGCTCGTCAGAACTGACTGGGCTAATCCGGATGGGTGCAAAGAACGAAACGGTTCTTATGAATGTCGCTATCGATGGACTTGTCAAGGCTCGGGCACTTGCAGTGTTTGACGATTACCACTACTGCAGGGACAGACGTGTGACCCAACTGATACAAAGGATGGGCGAATCTCGGCGTCTTTATACGCTCGTAGTATGCAGAACGAGGCCCATAGAGCTGTATACGAACACAAACGTTCGGGAATTCGCTCTTCTAGGTTACTCGGATTCGGAAGCCCGGCTCTTCTTTCAAAGCAGCGGAATCAGCCTTCCTCCCGAGGAAATAGTCCGAATAAACCAAGACCTGGGAGGCCACCCTCTCGCATTGAGTTTGGTCGCTGCAAAGCTGACCAGCGACGAGAAGTCAATTCATAATCAAGAAATTCTGGGTTTCGCGAAGACCGCGACAAAAGAGCAGATTTCCAAATGGCTTCAAAATACCTTGAGCGAAGAGCTGCTCGGACTTCTACTTGCCTTGTCCGCTTTTCGGGAGCCAGTCTCGTACGAAGCGCTGCGGCGAGTAACGGACAGCAACCTGCGCGACCAAGTACTCTTGAACCGAGTGGCCGCTCTGGTAAGACTCGGGCTCCTGACAAGGATGGGAGAGCGACTTGTGGTTCACGACCTCGTCCGAGAGGCCGCCCATGAGATTTCGCCTTTTCCTACTGTATTACACAAGAAAGTTGCCGAATATTACAGTGAATTGAAAGATGGACGGTCTACACTCAGTGCGTTTTACCATTATGCACTGGCAAGGGACACTGAGGCGTTGGTTCGACTCGCGACAAGAGGCTGCCTGAGAATATCTGAAGAAGGTTATCTTGAACCATTCCTGCACATTACTGAGGAGCTGCTAGGGAGCTTTTCTCTGGCGAACGAGGGAGATGCCAGACTACGAGGTTGGGTGCAGCTCTACAGAGCATTTTCGTTGCAACGGCTGGACCGCCAAAGGGGGCTTGCGTTGCGCGTACTTAAAGAGGCAGAGGCTGTGGCAAGGGCCATCGGCGACCAGGCGTTAGAAGCTAATGCCAATCTTATAGCCGGCTACATATGGAGGGACCTCGGAAACATTAGTCGTGCCGTGAAATCTTACAGATTAGGATTAAAGACAATCACTGCAAAAAGTGAAAATCTAATCCTAATCGCGTGGCTCACCTCGGCTCTTGCTGACTCGATGGTCTGGGAGGGTCGGCTTGAAAAAGCGATTGCTCTTGAAGCGGAAGCACTCAAAATCTACGAAAAATTGGGAGATACCCGCGATATCGCGGGCTTTACCATATCTCTAGGGGTGGACTACTACATGCAGGGAGACTACGCAAGGGCATTACACTGCCTGCAAAGGGCGAAAGTCCCGCCCCAGAACTGGACCATGTCAATTTACTTGGAAGCTGCAAAGGGTCTCGTGCTTGGCAGATTCCCTCGGAGAAGGCGCGAGGCCATCGAGCATCTTGATACAGCAGTCAAAATCTGTGAGAAGACAGCTGACAGGTTGACATACTTGGAGATACTCTCGGAGAGGATTATTCTCAGAGCTAAGACTGGGGACATCGTAGAGGCGAAGAAAGAACTCGCTTTGGCCAAAGGGCTCAGCCCGCAGACAGAAAGAAAGTACTCTCTGGGAGTACTTGAACTTGCGGACGCTGCAATCCGTGTTCTCGAAGGAGACCTAGGGGAAAGTAAAAAGTGCCTCGTAAAAGCAGGTCATCTACTGTCAAGTGATACCCTATCAGTTGGCAGAGTGCTCTGGTGGAAGGGCATGGTCGATGCGCTAATGGGCAACTCGGTCGGCTCCTACGGCCATCTGCGGAAGGCTCGTCAGATATTCCGCAAAACCGGCGCTACTGGGCACGCCGAGGAAGTCGATGAACTGATGAGAAATTTGCCCGAACTCCCCAATCTTGGACCGAAGAGAGCGCTCGAGCTCCTTTGGTAGTAGGGTGAACAGTGTGACCCCACGCTTTCAGGGATTGGCGTTTTCTACGAATCTTCTCAATGCCTCCTCAAACAGTTCACTTCTGTCTTTGTAACCCAGCCTAGACCTTATTTTGTCCAGCCTCGTTAGAAGTTCAACTGAGATGCTAATTGTTACACTCTTTCTGCGCATTTGGCATCACGTTGTTTTTGACCGGGAGTACGGGCTGGAGCCAAGGGGTAAGAATTAACAGCACTGTACGCACGAAATAGTGTCATTTGACGCCGGTTAAACTCAGAGTTTCCCAAATATCGGAAACTCATTACTCATAATTGGGTATGACTCCGTGTGTGGATAATCAAGCAAATGAATCTCGTCTTGGCAAGCTCGGAGCAAGGTAGTAATTTCCTCGAAACGGGCTTTATAGGGCGCAAGTGCGGCGATTCTCAAACCCCTGAGCGTCAGCCTACTTCTGATTACCGGCTTGCGCGCCTGCGAAAAGAGCACAATTTTCGAATGCTGAGGGCTGCTATGCGGGTAAAACCCCTTTCTGCAGCTTTAGATTCGTTACAAGGAGTAATCGTGCAGACTGGTCGGGCCAACGAAAAGGCGCACTCAAAGCGGTTCAGTGCTAAGGCAGGCAAAATATGACATCTTCAACCAAAGCGCCAAAGAATGAGACCGAAGTTCCGGGTGAAATTGGATTATTTTGGGCATCAGTCGGCTTCCTGACAATAGGAGTAGGAACCATCCTCATACCGTGGGGACATTTTCTGTACCTTCTAGCGGGAGTCCTCGTGGTACCTGCCGGGTTGTTACTGTCTCTCGGTGCATTGTATTCCTTTAGAAGAGGATATCGGAAAAGGTTTGGATATTCCAAGGACGGTTTGCTTGTGGCAGAGGGAGGCCTTTTTCTTTCAATTATCGCATGGCTGTCAAGCCTTAGACCAGACGTGAATTATACGGTTCGCGACGTTGCGATTCTAGCTGGGTTCAGTCTAATTGTATTTTCCTTTGAGCGCCTCAGAAACGATTACGCCCACAGGTCTAATCCTGAAAATGGCTGGCACCGATTCCTAAGAGTGGGTCTGGCCTTGTCTCTAATCGCACTTGCTATATATTTCTTGGGCTGGTTTCGAGATCCAGTAGCGGCTCTCATAGTGGACTTCGGGGGTTTGGGATTTGTAACGGCGGGGGCAGGATTGTTAAAGCTGAGACAGAGCTATTTGGAATCAGGACGCAAGGTCTAGCTCTAATTACAATGTGAAAGTGTCTCCATGCCGACCTGATTACTACACTTTTAGCAATAATATACTCAGTATTTCGAGCTCGCTCAGCCGGAGCGCCGGTTCTAATGAACTTGACAACACATTTAACTGAATTCTGAGGCATTTTCCCTCATATGCGAGAGCATAGTCGCTACCCCCAGCAGCCGCAGCTTTTACTCTGGTTTAGTTAGATGAATTACAGTAGTCCTTGGTATTGAAATTTTTAGCCCTTGGATAAGATCACAAAATTGGATCCAGGCGTCTTCTGATTGAGTCAGCATACTCGCCAGACATTTCGAAAATACCAATCACTTCCGAGACTCACATCTGCGACGAAAGCTTTCGCTTTCTCCTCGAAGCCGAGCGGCAGGCTGGCAGTCATCCAGCCGCAATGTCAGACTATTTTCCACCCCATTTCAATTTTGAAGGCTCCGGTCGTCTCCAGTCAACCTTCTGAATATTGACACTCCGCCGCCTAGAACGCTCGAGATCGGCAATACAACTTCTTCACCCTTCCCGCTGACACGTATGTAATCTGCGCCAATTTCAGATACCGTTCCCCTGAAGTCTCCAGTGCTTAGTCTAACTTCATCGCCGACGGAAACTGGCAGCCCAGTAGTTTTCCCTTCTATCCTTGCGAGAACATAGTTTCCGTTCAAAAGTGACTGGTTCGGGATTGTCAGCACCTGCCCCGCGTCAGTGGTGAGTTTTGTCACCAGACTTGAGACCTCGGTGACAGTAGCTGGGTATGGAAACGACGTAGA
This sequence comes from archaeon, assembly GCA_021800035.1. Classification (GTDB taxonomy): domain Archaea; phylum Thermoproteota; class Thermoprotei_A; order Marsarchaeales; family Marsarchaeaceae; genus JAKAWJ01. The sequence goes on along the minus strand of JAJYZJ010000052.1, from coordinate 7,575 downwards.
AATGACTCTCTCTCCCGGCTTGGGAAGAAGCTCTGATGAAAGAGTATCATCCGCGCCACCAGACTCGGAGGCGTTTTTTGAATCCACTTCGAGTAAAAATGCGAATCCCTGGATTATAGCGGAATTGGGAATCACGAGGTTAGCCCCTGCGTCGGTCCTGACGGTTGTGAAGAGAGTGCTGACGCCAGTTATAGTTCCAGGCTGGTTATTTATGGTAATCACAATTCTCTGGCCCACCTTTATTGGAAACGAGGTTAACATAAAAGCTCCCGCGATTACGTTGGAAGTCACGGTTGATATTGCGAAACCCACTACAACACCCAATCCACCCACCGCAACTAGCAGAGTAGAAGGCGGGATAGAAAGTATACCAAGGAGGGCGAGAAACGCAGCCACTATCAAAACGAGCGTTGCAAAGAAAGTAAATGCGCTAGCGAAATGTACCCCATGCCTCGCTTGCAATCTGCTCTTCAGGGGGTACTGAATCAGCCCGAGTATTGCGAACACCCCTACTACCAAGACGATGAATCGTGCAAGCTTTGCATAAAAAAGTGTAATACCAAGCGTCGCGTGCTCTGCCGTCAGGAAACTGCCAACAATCACCAAAGTGATCACCGTTGCTAGGAACTCGATAAGGACCGTTTTGTAGCCTGACAGTGCGTTCCTTCTATTTGGACCACGAGTGTTTACCATATCCCGGTTTAGCGGTATGTCGCTTATAGAGTTGGACCCAAGATTGATTCAACCGCAGTGCACGAGTGGTAAACAAAGTGACGAGCTACGATATCTCTAACTTTGAGCCAGCCTTGCGAGAACCGAGCGCGAGAGAAAGGGAGGAAGAGAGAGAAAGGACGCAACAGGCTCTGTAAAGCCCCTGGGCTAAACCAACTGACGAGCAAGTATATGACTTTGAGTAGCGGGATGGCTGGGCGTTTTATAACTGCCTTCGGTTGGCTTGCCACACTAATTAAATCGAACGCCACTATTATTGCGCGTTAATACTACGTTGGCAGCGAAAAGGTAACTGACTAAAATGAGGTACGTTCTCAGAGTGAGTCATGCCCGTCATCACTCTCAGTATTGCGAGAGGGTCCCCTTTCTCCTAACATAGTCATAGCTCAATTTGTATACGAGTAACCCGAGCGGTACAGTTATAATATCAAAGACTCCGAGTATTCCGACAATTGGCGTCACTTTCGATAACGAATAGCCCTGTAACAGGCTGAGCCGCAACCCGTTGAGTGCCCAAGTAAGCGGAATCGCGTAGCTGACGTATCTCGCTAAAAGAGGCAGAGAGGCGACCGGAAAGACTGTTCCCGATATCAAGGCAGTAAACGTGGTAAAGAAGAATGCAACGGGGTTGCCCTGTTTTGTCACGAGCACAAACGCACCTGAGAGCATTGCAATGCCGAAAGTTGAAACGAGAAGCATCAAAATGATCACAAGGGCTGCGACTACTCCTTGAGTCGAGTAAGTCACTCCCAACGCAGAACCTACTCCCAGGATTATCAGCGCGTTCAAAGTATTCAGAGTAAAGCCCCATAACGCTGAATATGAGAGAAAGCCGAACGCCCCTGTAGGAGAAAGCACATAGTATTCGAGCGTGCCATATAGTTGCTCGTTACGCAACCTCTGGCTTATCGTACCTATTGCTGATGATACATAGCCCTGAAAAGCGAGTCCAATTACAAAAAAACTGGTATAGTTTGCTACACCAGTCGCAGAAACAACCTTTTCCCCGAGAGACGTGCCCACAAAGAAATAAGTAAATACCGGAAGCACCCAGCTCAGCACGTTGAGCAAGGCATTGGTCTTGTAGCTCACCCATACCCTGAAACCCCGAAGGTACAGGAATGAGTAGAGTTTTGCTACCGTACTACTCGCGCCCGCCACCTCTTTTTACTTGGTGCAATCTCACGTCCATCGCGGATTCGCCAACAATTTTTACGTAAACATCCTCAAGAGTAGCCCGGGCACTGCCAATTATTGTGGCCGAGCGGCCTAGCTCTCCAAGCAGAGCTTCTGGCAGTCTCAGTCTGGTAGCGCTACCATTCAGGGCAACTACGTATTTTGAAAGGTCATTGGGTACATCTGGACTCGCAATTTCGACCTCGAAGAACTTCCCGGCACTGGCGATCAGCTCTGCAGGTGAACCGCTTTCAACAAGCCGGCCTTCTTTCATGAGATAAACTTTCTCCGCAATTTCTTCAATATCCTTCATATAATGGCTTGTGAACAGCACGGTCTTCTTCTTCGCGAGCTCCCTCATCATGTGCCTGAGCGACCTTGAGGATACCACGTCGATGCCGAGAGTGGGTTCATCCAAGATGACGACCGGAGGGTCATGCAACAATGCCCTCGCCAGAGCGAGCCTACGAAGCATTCCGGTGCTGTAGTGCATTGCCTTTGTGTCTGCCCAGTCGCGAAGTCCAACAAGAGCGAGGAGCTCAAGCGCTCTTTCCTTAGCAGAAGAGAGCGACAAGTTATAGAGTGAAGCATAAAAAACCAAGTTTTCAAGAGCGCTTAATCTGAAATAAAAAAGGCGCTCGCTCACGGTTACCAAGCCTATTGAACTCCTAACTTGCCCCGACTGCCTGAGTATGCTGTAGCCGTTTACCTGCGCGTCTCCGCTAGTCGGAATAATCAAGGTTGATAGAATCTTGACGAGCGTTGTCTTCCCGGCACCGTTAGGGCCTACGAGAGCAGTCGCGTGGCCCGACTGGGCAGTCAGATCTATATCTATAAGGGCGTTTACAGGAGGTTGACCACCGAACCTCTTGGTTATACCGTCAGTCCTTATCAAAATGGTCGCAGCCCCTGTAGACTTTGATTCAACTTCGCCGATTTGCCCTACTTTCAGTTCCGTGGCGAGATGCCCTGCTGGGTGAAGGGTTTTTTTCTCTGAGGTCTTTGAGAATCCCCTCGAGCTTTTCAACCGGCAGGTAGGAAGTCAGAGATTCTAATTCTCTCTTGGCGTCATCTTCACGGTAGAGCTCGTCAATCTGCTCAATCATTCCGAGCTGCTCCTGTATGACCCTTGCGGCCTGAGCCACCTTCTTTCCTTTTTCTGTGAGCACCAAAAGGTGGCCCACTTGACGAGCAGGTTCCTTCGTTATGAGGCCAGCCGAGATAAAATCCTTTACGAACTTATACGAACCTGATTTCGACACTTCCGTGTCCGCAAGTACTTTCTCAACTCCGGTCCCATCCGCTATTTGCAGGAATTTCCTCAACCGTATCTTTTCAATCCTGAGAACATCGAGCGTAGTATATATCTTTGGTCCACGCCCATAGATGTAGACTAATTTTTAAGCGTCCCGATTACAGCATGAACCCAAACTCCGTCAGTCAGTGAAATGTGAGGTGACGCCATTATTGAATGCGGGTCCAACCGCGAGAGAGCCCACTTCATCGGTATCCGTTTTTCGGGAAACTCATATCTTAAGTGGCAAAGGAAAAGGAGCAGTCGGTTCCTGAAGTATGGGATTGCCAATGACCATGTTTGCTTGGCTACACATCTTCTTTGCAACGGGGTGGATTGGAGGGGGACTTTTTTCGAGTGTCGCACTGTCTCCTACGCTTCGCGGAATCTCCCCGGAAGCAGCTGTCGAATTTGTAGGGAAATTCATGCCGAAGCTGGGTAAGATGATGGGCCTCTTTTCCTCCTTGACTATGGTATTTGGAGTGGGTCTGCTCTTTGAATATACGGGGGGTCAACCACTCGAGCTTGCCACATTAAAGGAACCTGAAATATTTATTTTGTCCGGGGCCATCCTCGGGTTCTGCACCTATATCTTCGGAATCGCGATCATGTTACCTCAAGCAAGGAATGTTGAGAAGGCGGTCAGAACGAGCCGAAGCGAATCTGGCGAAGAAAATTACTCGAAAATTTCAGGGCTTATGACGAGGCTGGAAAAATTAGCTCTGGTAGATTTGGTGCTACTTCTCGCTGTATTTACTCTCATGATTTTCACGGCGTTCTACTGAATTGGTGTATGACAAATTTACTGGATTTTTGGAAGGAAACGAAGAGGGGAAAGGAACAACTTCTCGAAAGAGAGCTCATACAAAACAACAGCCCCTCACAGAGGTAGATTTTTAACAATCCCCGCTGTGGCGCAAACAATGGCACAAGCTCAAGAAACCGTTAGGACGAAAGGAATCTTCCCGCCGTACACCGGAAGACTGCTCTCATGGAGTTTTATAGTGGCGATTATACCCCCGGCAGTCCTAGCGATCGCGCTCTATTCAAAGTCTCTCCTCCTGCTGCAATACACACATGTGATCACCGGTGGAACATGGACGGGTTTTGACCTCTTCATGGGTGTGATTATGAGCATGGTCTTCAGAACGCTCGAGCCGCCAGCAAGGGTCGAGGTTGCGAAGAGGCTCACTCCTCTCAATTTCTTCGTAATGCCCTCTCTCGCGGCAGTAGCTATAACCGCAGGCGTCTACCTAGCACAGGATCTCGGTACATTCAACCTTTCGTCACCTTGGATAATCGCCGCGGGCGTTGTGGTTGTGATACTTACTGTACAGGGTTTCGGCGTGTTCCTTCCTAACAGTCTCCGGATATTCATAGAAGTTTCAAAACCCAACCCCGACACCCAGAAAATAATCAAACTAAACATGAGAAACATCAGGCTCGCCGGAAGCCAAGCCGCATTTCAACTAGCCATAATATTTATCATGGCTCATATCGCGGTCTATCCGGGGGTACCCATTTGAATCCGGCCGCCCTTCTAGCCGTGCTTGTGTTTGCGGGGGCATTCATTTCTATTTACGGCTCGATTTTCTTTGGAGCGTGGAAGAGTTACAAAAAGGGAGAACTAGACCCAAAGGGCATCCGCCTCCTGAAACTGGGTTTTCTCGGACACTTAGCGGTATTCGGCGTGCTCGCTATCACGGCATTCCTTGTGTGAGTTACTGCCACGGCTAAAGCACGTGGGCTTCCTGCTTCAGTGACAATACCTGCCCCTCCTTATGCGGGAGGGGTAGAGGTCTCATCTCCACAGGCGTGACTTCCCCGCTGCCCGCGGGTACCGCCTTCCTCAAGATGTTCAGGGAGGCGTTGAGGTCTCTGTCCACAATAAATCCACAGCCAAGACACCTGTGAATCCGAACAGACGGAGACTTTCTCACCTCTCAACTGCACAGTGAGCGCATCTGACTCGTACCTCTCGAATCAACCAGCACAACCCTCCCACCAGCGCTGTCTTTCTTTATTTTCAGCGTTTTGATCTTGCCCGCTAATTCGCGGTGCCCGAACACTCTGAGCTCGCCTATTTTGCTCAACTGGATATGACCGTCGGGCAGGAGCTTGAGCCCTGACTGAGGAGACGTGAACGAACGGTGCCTCTGAATTGGCTTGAACATTAGAAAACCCGCCTTACCTTTCCTCTGTTTCACCCGCCTAACGAACGCCTGAAACGCCTTGTCCAGCCTTCTCAAGGCGTCCTGAAGCACCTGTGCATACGCCTCCCTGTATTCGAGAAGTGCTTCCTTGAGCACAGGTAGCTTGTTTGCATGCACGGTGTAGCTCAAGCTCACGCCATTCTTATGCGCCTAAATTCTCCCCATGAAGAGCGGCATTGCAGAGGTTGAAACACAGCCTCAGGGTCTTGCCCAGCTTTTCCTCCTGTTTCCTTGAAGAATAGAATCGGTATATGCAGGTCCGGTTCACAGACGTACTGATGTGTGGCCCTCGATCGGTCAATTAAATACTTCCCTAGCTCGCTGGCTTTCATCCCGCCCCTGGTAGGGCGTTGGTTTTCCAGCGCGCAAATGATAACACCAGTTTTATCTCTGAACTTTCTAGAGAGCGATCAGGGGCATCATACAGGCTACCCAACAGTGCTGGCAAAGAGTAAGTAGACGCGATTATTTGAAAATAGCTTTTTGCAACCTTAAAGAGTCGAAAGTCTCGAGCCTTTTGCGAACTGCTCTGTGACTTTCGAAACCCTAACGCCACCCATTAAAAATTATCGAGTGTCTTGAGAGCGTAAATCGCGATTTACTTCGAACCAATCTGAAAGGACTTTTCTCTCTCCTTTTCTGAGAAGGCGCACCAGTGTTGAGGGCGAGCATTGCATTTCCTTTGCCAATTCTCTGACGCCCGTCGCGTGCGGGGACTCAAAGAATCCGCGTTCAAAGGCAAGCCTAAGTATGCTGACCTGCCGGCCCGTTAACCTCTTACTGCCATTGATTTTCTTGACGCTCAGTACTCTGGAGTCCACGCCACCGTCCCCTAGCTCCCGCGTAAGGGCTCTCAGAGCTATTCTGGATCGGCATATTACATTCCACACCACATAGCCCACTTTTGCTTCTTCCCGAATGAGAAAGCAGGAGGTTTCCGACAGCGCTTTGTAGGGGGAACAAATCGGAGTATCCCGAATACCGAGATAGTGCTCCCTTGAAAGGGCATAGGGAGAAACGTGGATACCGCCGAGTCGATGTGAGTTAGCAAGACTCAGTGCGCCCTTTCCCTCAATTTCTAGCAGATGATGGAGTTTCCTCTCTTGGCGCACTATACTCGTCACCTTTGCGAAGCACTCCTGTCCCGCTAATGTCTCCTTGAAGGGCCCAAGTGGGCAGTAAAGCGGAAGAGTGTCCCAGGAAAGCCCCAGCTCCGCCTCAATCATGAGTTCTGACAGAGCGGGTCACTTCTTAAAGTTGTCGAACCTGTTGCATACCTAGCTCATTAGTCACCTGCGCCTGAAAGATTGAATCAAAGGGGAGAGTTCATGACACTTATTCTGACTGCGTTTGAATCCTTTGATCGCGTGGTGAGTCGTCGATGCCTGCGATGATAGTCAGATTCAATCACTCCCGAGTAGCCGGAGCTAAGGCTCCGAAACGCAGGGCGGCTGATCCTCTCATGTTGGGCGCCTGGCTGATTTTGGCACTCGTGGCGGGCGTGATAGTGGGTGTAGTAGGTCTGGCGCCGGTGCACGAGACTGCGAGCGTTGCCCCTGCAGGCTCCTCCTCCGGTGGAGCAGGCGCGGGAGCGGGAGCGGGAGCGGGAGCGGGAGCGGGAGCGGGAGCGCAGGAAGGAGGCGTGTTCTCGCTCACGCTCGTTATAACGGTGAACAACCAGTGGAACTCAAGCATAACTGGCCCCAGGTACTGGGTGCTCAGCCCGCAGGGGCTCGTCTCTTCCGCGAACATCTCGCTTCCCGCGCACACGCTCATCAGGCTCACGATAGTGGACCTGGACTCGGCCTCTCCGCTCCCCGCTCAGTTCGCGCAGGTCACGGGAACCAGGGGTAACGTGGTCTACGTGGTGAACAGCACGCTCGCTTCAGGCGGAAACGTGAGCCTCTCCACTGCCCGGGCAGTGAGCTCGTTCAACCCGGAGACCCAGGTGGGCCACACCTTTACTGTTGCCCAGCTCGGGATAAACATCCCCTCTGCCGCAAACTCCGTAGAAGTGGCCCAGCTCTACTTCAACCAGACGGGCACGTTCAGGTGGCAGTGCATGGACCCCTGCGGATACGGCCCCTCGGGCTGGCTCGGACCCATGAGCTCGCCAGGCTGGATGACCGGGGTCATCACAGTCTACTAGCGATAGCGCCA
>JAJYZJ010000051.1 GCA_021800035.1 archaeon | reverse complement strand
CATGCTCGCGAAACGTGCCAACGGTTCCCATGTTAGATGCAACCACTACCAGAGCGTAGTCCGGCGTGTGACCAAGAACTCCTTTTAGAGTGGTTCGCAGATACTTCTCATGCCCTGCCAAATCTACTAGAACGGCCACTTTTTTGCTCTTCAAGTAGACCTGACTCTCGTTCAATGGATCAAGCATCTGCTGGTTTGAGGGTGAGCCTGTGCCGTCAAATCCCAGCAGGTGAGTGGATACCGAGCTCGTCCTTCTGTTCACGATTTCGTGCAAGTATCTTGCAACTTTCGACGCAGACTCGCCGTTTCCGTCGTCCAGCTCCCCCGTGCAGAGTACTCCTACGAGAGTGGATTTTCCACTGTCCACGTTTCCGAGGAGTGGCAATATAATCTGGACTGGGGCATCGAGCTTCTGGCGTAAGTGTAGTTCCAGTACCGGGCCTATCCTTCCTTTCACCTTGCGCGTGAGCCTCCATTCAGCCCCGGCCAGCCTGACCACTTTTTCAAAAGTCTCCATCACCCGCGGTAACTGCTTCTCTTCAACACCAATGAGCTCGCCATCGTCGCTCACTCCAAGTTCGTAAAATGCTTCCCCACCCCCTTGCGTCAGCCTGTATCGCATCTGTGTAGCGAGCTTTTCGAGCCTCTCCGCCGCGGGTGAGCCGAAATAAAGCTTGTATTCAATGTTTCCCTCCTCATGCTCGGGCCCTTCCACGCGGTCCCAGAGCTCTCCTCCGAGTTGACTCATATCATCGCTCCTTAACCCAGACTTGAAACAATTACGGCCCATGCTTTTTAAAACCTATCGGATGAGGACCTGAGGATTGCGGATGAACAACCCAGTTTGTAGCCGCGTTTTGCTGCAAAATTATTGGTAGAAGACGTGTGCAGGTTCACGGCTGATCCTTACAAGGCAAATACGTGGAATAGGAGCAATGCCGCATTGGCTTACGAAAGGCACTGATGCTTGTGAATGACCAGCGGACCCAAAGAACAACGTTCAAGGCTTCCACTCGTTTATAAGCCACCGAGAGAGTAACTGCTTGTCAGCATGGTTTCTATGACGTACCAAGGACAGCGCTCTGAGAGCAGGTCACTGGATAGGCCAAGAATCGACGGTCCTACCAAATACATCCGAAATGGCCTTAACACAGAGATTCTTGTGAGACTTAAGGACGGCAGTCAGTTTCTGGGTCACTTGACCAGTTTTGATTCTGTTATGAATCTCATACTTACAGAGTCCAGAGAAATTGACAAGAGCGGTAATCCAAAGATGAACTTGGGCAGAGTTATGATTCGGGGAAGCAATATTATATTCGTAAGAATTTCACAATAATCTTGGGAATTTTGCCCTAGCCTCAGAGCAAAAGGCGCGCCACTCACTGCGCTTCCCGTGCGTGACCAATGCTAACCGATTAAACTATTGGCGGAGAGTTCAGCGTGGTGTCGCGGGAACCACTAATGTAAATACGCTATTGCGTAATGTATACCTCAGCTAGGACCCGGCTGCAGTAAAGGCGAATTACTCTATGAACGCGCTTTGCCGGGTTACGTGCGTTGCCCTGCCCCACTTCGGTCAGCTCTAGGTCGTCAGAGCCTTACCTAAAATTCAGGATGCCCTAAAAGCAAAACGATTTAATTTTTATCCGCAGCCGGCCAAGGAATAAAAATCGATTATCACTCTGATTTGCCGGGGGGATTGGTTGGAACCCTTTCAACACTATCGATCCTAAGAAGGGCTCCTAAATGCCGAAATAGCCTCATCGGTCATTTCCACCTCACACGGTTATTCGTGGGTAAACCCTTAAAAGTGGTACGGTTCTAACGCGCTGGACATACATGGATGATGTGGGTATCAGCATATCGACATTCAAGGGTTCACGGGTATCCAATCAGCCCGTCGAATTCGTAGAACGGAAGGGTCTCGGCCACCCAGACTACATTGCAGACTCTGTGGCCGAGGAACTCTCGAGGAGGCTGGCCGTATACTATCTGGAGGAATATGGTACAATACTTCATCATAACGTAGACAAAACTTTGCTCGTTGGAGGGCAGGCGAACCCTTTCTATGGTGGAGGTGAAATTATCAGTCCGATCTTAATTGTACATGCAGGGAGGGCCACGAGTTACGTAAACCACGACGGAAAACTGCGGCACATCCCGGTAGGTCGCCTGGCCGTGGAAGCGACCAAGGACTGGATATCCAAGAATATGCGTTACCTCAACCCCGAAGCCCATCTTGTGGTGGACTACAAAATAAATCCTGGGTCTACGGATCTGGTGAAGATATTCGATGACGGGAAGAAAGCCCGACCGCTGTCAAATGACACTTCGTTTGGAGTGGGCTTCGCACCCTTCACCCCACTCGAACTGGCTGTCTATAACATCGAACGAGGTTTGAACTCCAAACAGTTCAAGTCAAGGGTACCCGAAAGTGGTGAGGATATCAAGGTGATGGGCCTGAGGCGGAATGAAGAATATATCATCACGATAGCCGCGGCTGTTCTATCCCCCCTTACTAGGAATTACGAGCACTACGTAGATATTAAGAATCAAATTGCAGAGAAGGCTACTGAGATAGCCAAGAAATACACGACCAGTCATCCCCTGAAAGTCGTGGTGAATACTGCTGACTCCATGAATAACCAGTACCTTACGGTAACTGGAACAAGCGCGGAGCACGGTGACGACGGGGCAGTAGGTAGAGGCAATAGGTCAAATGGAATAATCACACCCAACCGACCCATGTCACTAGAAGCGGTCGCGGGAAAGAACCCTGTTTCGCACGTGGGAAAGATATATAATATCGCCTCCCAAAGAATAGCTGAGGCTATCGCTAGCGAGCTCGGAATAGCCGAAGTTTATGTGAAGATGTTAAGCCAGATTGGTCGACCGATAGACGAACCACTTGAAGTCGACGTGCAGCTCTTAGCTAATGGCTCTCTGTCACCCTCCCTTCTTTCGAGCGCTAGGTCGATCGCCGAGGACCATGTCGAGAATCTACCAAAAATTACGGAAATGTTGGTCAAGGGAGAATTGAGCGTCACCTGAAAATAATATCGAATAAATATTATTCTTCGGACATCAATCTTCTGATTTCTTCGACCTTCTGCCTTTTTATTTTCTCTCTGAGTTCAGCCTTGCGAATGTGCGCAAGCTTCAGGGCGGAAGCAGCTACAAATCCGAGCTTTGCTGCCGGAATCTCATGAAATTCGCTCTGAGAAGCTGTGAGAAGCGGAAGTTCCTGAAGCTCAAAAGCTGGTAAGATGGTGGGAGTCGCGTCTGGCACGACCAGTCCCGCTATCCCCGCTTTATTCATGGTTTCAAGGACGCGCACATCATACTGAATCGGGTTTCTCACGTAGACTATTCCGGGACGCAACGATGGATTTAGAGAAAGGAGTTTCTGCATTTCAGACAAAGTAAGCGCTTCCATCACGCTCACGAACTCTATTTCGCCACCCAGAAATCTTTCAATCGATTTGATAACCCCGCCCATCACTTTCTCTGATGCGACGAGTCTGACCTCCGCCTCCTCCGACCTTTTATGCAGCTCACTTATTCTGAGCTCGAGAGCTGCCACTTCTCTTTCCCTTCTGATTGGGGAGTCCCTCTCCTCTACGGCTTTGTTCAATCTTGCCCTTAGTTCTTCACTTTCCTCTCTCAGGCGCACTATCTCGGCCTGGGCATCAGCGGCGCGCGCCCTGAGCAAGCTCATTTCTGCCGCGAAGTCAACAGATGGTCGGTTAGCGGCCGCGGCCTCTAAAACCGGTCGAACCGACTTGGCCTCCGGCTCGGCATACTTTTGACGAATCGAGGATAGTGCAGCCGATATGTTTCGCCCAGCGAACACCTGCGCCAGCACCTCTGGCAGATATTTTGACAACCCTTCCTCTAGTGTTTGAGTCTTCACATCTTCGATCAGCCGCGAATATAGAGAGTAAGCTTTGGCAGCTGCGGCAAGCGAATCCCGTTCGTGTGAGGTACGGGTTTTCTCGGAAGGATCTCGCTTTCGCACGAGTTCCCATTTTTCTTGAATCGAGAGGTTTTCAGACGGCGCAAATAATTTTGCACCAAATGCTGCAGACAGCTTGCGGACTGCCTCGGGTGGTTTCGCCACATCAGTGCAGACCAGCAAGGGCTTTCCAAATTTGACGCATCGGGAGGCAACTTCCATGCGATCGAGATTTCTCCCGCTAAAGAGTGCGAGCAGTTCCCCTCCCATCCCAATTACGGCCACGCCGCTTGTTGTTCCGGGATCATAGCCCACTATAATTGCTCTTGATGGAGAGGGCTCAACCTGCCTGTATTTTGCAACTACTCTTTCAACCTTGACGGCATAATCTCTATTCACAGATGGATAGACCACCTTACGCAAGTCTTCCGGATTTGCATAAACCACAAACATCGCGGATGCAAAACCACCGGTCGACTCTCGTGCGTAGAAGTCAAAGTCTAGTTTAGCCGACCTGAGCTTGGCCAAAATCCTATTTGTAAGGAATTTTATTTGTGACTCGACTTTTCGTTTGAAGCGCAGGGTGCTTGAGCCGCCAGAGCCGGGCACTCGTCTCCTTACAATCCTTACAATGGTCTTCGGCGCGAACAGGTCCAGCGTCTTTCCATAGCCAAGCTTTGCGATCTTTGCAACCATGAGTGATGCCTGCAATGGCGGCAGTTTTCCTCCCCTCCACAACTCCAGACGCGCTGCCTTCCTCTCCAAGGGCTCGTCGTGTGCAACCTCGACAAACTGAACTGACCTGCCCAGTTTCGAGAGTTCGAAAAGGAGTTTATTCAGCCCGGGCGCGAGTTCTGCAAGATTGTCGAACGCGAGCACTTCGACCCGGTTTCGCTTAATCAAGTCGGCCAGTGAACCAAGTCCCACGTCCTGAATGGTCCTTGAGGTATCATTGTCGCTGATAATCGTAACCATGAATGTGGAGCTTGCTTTGTGCGCCTCATGTGGATTGGTGTCCAGGCCAGCTACTGTGACCATCTGGTTTCCTTCACGCCTCCCTTACCTGGAAGTACGGGACGCGTAGGGACGCCAGCCGCGCGAGCTGCAGCTATCACGAATCCCAGATATGGGGGGCTTGGACGCAAAGGACGAGATTTGAATTCCGGGTGAAACTGAGTTGCTATAAAGTAGGGGTGCCCTGGAAGTTCAATCACTTCTACGCGTCCGCCGGACTCGCTTACGCCCGTTATATTCATTCCTGCATCTATAAGGCTTCTAATGTATTTTGGATTTACTTCGTATCTGTGACGGTGCCGTTCATTAATCACATCTTCTCCATAAAGGTCGAATATCTTGGATGGTCTGGACAAAATCACGGGATAGCCCCCCAAACGCATGGTACCTCCCTTTGACGTGACATTACCTTGCTCTGGCAAGAGGTCAACTACGGGGTGTGCGCATTCTTCATCATTCTCGGTGGAGTTCGCGCCTTTGAGCCCAAGGACGTTGCGGGCGAACTCTACGACGGAGAGCTGCATTCCGAAACATATGCCAAGAAAAGCTGTTGAACTCGTCCTCGCATAGTGTATCGCCTTCACCTTGCCCTCCGTACCCCTCCTACCGAATCCAGGAAGCACCATTATTCCATGTATATCCCTAAATGCTTCAGCAAGGGAGGCCGTTTCCTCGAGAGTCTCAGCGCGCAGCCATTTTATGTGAACTCGCAGGCGGATCCATGCAGCTGCATGGACAAGCGCTTCGGAAATGCTAAGATAGGCATCAGGAAGTGCGGTGTATTTTCCAACCAAAGCGATCGTCACTTCGCCGTCCGGCTCGACCACGCGTTCGACAAACTCCCTCCATCTCTTCAGCCCGGGGTCTAATGAGCGCCTTCTGTTTGCGAGGCTCAATCTCCTCTCTACGTAAGCGCCGAGCCCTTGTTCATCCAGTATTAGTGGCACCTGATATATTGAGCTCACATCGTATGAAGTAAAGATCGCCTCTTTTGGAACGCTTGTAAATAACGCGAGCTTGGCCCTAGAAGCTTCGTCAAGCAACCTTGCAGAGCGCGCGACAATGACGTCAGGCTGCACGCCGATTCTACGCAACTCCTGAACGCTGTGTTGAGCCGGTTTGGTCTTGGTTTCCCCCGTGGATTTGAGTTCTGGTACGAGTGGGACGTGCACAAACAGGGTGTTGTCATATCCCTGCTCCATTCGAAACTGACGGATAGCCTCCAAGAATGGAAGGCTCTCGATATCACCTACTGTTCCCCCTATTTCGACAGTCAGTACGTCAATATCGAGAGAGCGACCGTAATCTAGTAGCAAATCTTTGATCTCGTCAACTACGTGTGGAATAATCTGAACAGTCTGGCCCAGATAGTCGCCTTTCCTCTCTTTCTCGATGACTCGCTTGTATACCAAGCCAGTGGTTATGTTCGCGTGTTTTGATAACTCAATATCCAGGAATCTTTCATAATGGCCGAGATCCAAGTCTGTCTCACCTCCATCTTGGGTAACGAATACCTCACCGTGTTGGTAAGGATTCATGGTACCCGCATCAACATTCACGTACGGATCCATCTTGACCGAAGAAACACTCGAACCCGCCGACTGGAGTATCTTGCCGATGGATGAGGTGACTATCCCTTTACCCACACTACTCAGCACACCACCAGTAACGAATACATACTTCAACTCGATTACCTTGCCTTAACAGACAGTCGCCCACATACGCTATGCCTTAACCTTTGCCAAGACGAAGCTGACGAATCAGAAAAGTATGTAGAAATCCTAGGCAACTGGTTGCACCGCCGGCTACCTCAGAATAAATGTTATGAGCACAGCCAAAATGCCCGACATAAAAACTCCATCAAAGGTGCCAGCCCCCCCTATGCTCACGATTTGGGCCCTTAATTCCGAAAGGCGATGAATGTTCATCAAATCCGCCCCTATCAGCGTACCCAGAGAGCCTCCTACATATGCGAGGCTAAAGCTCAACTCCGCGTGCTGCAGTGATATCAGTAGTGCGATTATCGCAGCAAGGAACGGCGGTATAAATGCTGGAACGACAATTCCCATGCCTCGAACCGGTTTCGCAAGTCTGTTGACTACTATAGCAACTAATAACACAGCAACAAAAATCTCAAGAGAATAACCAACTTCCCTATACCAGACATACGCCGATAGAATTATGGGAATGATGGCCCCTCCCACATTCAGGGCGACAACGGTCCTCGGTTTTTCATCAACTATGGTCGGTACTGGGTAGGTTATCCCAAACAACGTATAATAATCCATCTTGATGATGGGCTCCTTGCCTCTAAGCTTGAAGACTGGGATGTTTACCATACTACCTAGGAGGCTGAGAATTATTATCAGTGCTGCATCTGTAACAGTAAAACCAAGGTTTCCAAACACCACTTTTGTTATTCCGAGCACGACAAACGGAAAGAGAAGGAGTAATGCGAGGAAAATCATGAAATAGAGAAAGACACCAGACGCAGGAGGATAGAAATACTTTCTATAGCTCAATTAGTGTGACTCCCCGGCAAACTGGTAATGCGACATTATAGACCCTCGTCTCGCCCACTACTGCGCTGGCAACCTTTGAAAGGTGCGCGTGGCCGTGGATAGACACATCAACATAGCCCTTACGAAAGAAGGCTGTAAAGTCGTGTCCAAGCTCCGCCCAGTAGGCTTCGCCTTCGCCGGCCAGAGTCTCTCTGCATGTCGCGTAGTGGGTCACTAAAAGCCGGGAGTCGGACCGAGGGCCTTCTCTTACAAAGAACTCTTCAATGGCAATCCTCTTCTGCTCATATTCCTGCAAGATGCCCGGCACGTTATTCATCTGCCACCTAGTGGGTCTGTCGAGGACGCCTTGGGAGCCGTAAATAGCTAGAGACTTGTGTTTAACCGGCAGAATCCGGCCCTCCTCGTCCAACCAAGTTACTCTCGGAAATCGCCGAATGAACTCGCTCCGATCTGGCTTCCTTTCCCTGTTGCCGAAACATGCGAATACGGGAGCTCCGTACAAGCCATCAACCTGTTCGAGAAAAATCGAAAGACCCTCCGTGTCACCGTTTTCCACGATGTCGCCGGCAAGCACCACAAGGTCCACTTCCGCAGGTCTCAGCGCACGTATAGCTGCTTGCAATCCTCTGGGTATGTGCAAATCGCTCATAGCAACTATTTTCATGGGGGGTCCGAACGTCGTTCCGTTTTCCGAATAATAATGTTTTCCGCGACTATTTGACAGCTTGGAAATTCGGCTTCGATCAACTTTGGCCATGCGCTGCACCCCGGAGGGTAAGGTAAGCCGCGCAAAGAGAGCTTTTATTGTCCAGCGCGGCGCTTTCAGTATGACAGTCGCTAGGCGGCCGATTGACTCCCTAATCGATGAGGGATTTTACAATCGAGAGCAGAGAATTGTAAAGGCGATTACAGGACAGGAAATGCATGCGGCTGACTGGCAAATAGAAGGACCACTGCGCATGCTGTTTCACGTCCTCGACCAAAATGTGGCAAAAGATCCCAAAAACCTGATAGTTTATGGAGGGACCGGTAAGGCCGCCAGAAACTGGGATGCATTTGAAGCCATAGTTGATTCGCTCTTAACCTTGCACCGGGATGAGACTCTGCTTGTGCAGAGTGGAAAACCCGTTGCAGTGTTTCAGACTTTTGATTACTCTCCGCGCGTTCTGCTCTCCAATTCCATGATTGTCCCCAAGTGGGCAAACTGGGATTACTTCAGAGAAATGGAAGCTAAAGGGCTAACTATGTACGGTCAAATGACCGCAGGTAGTTGGTCGTATATCGGAACTCAAGGAATACTGCAAGGAACCTACGAAGAGTTTGGAGCAATTGCAGAGTCCCAATACGGAGGTAATCTGAAGCATAGACTGATTTTGAGCGCCGGCTTGGGGGAGATGGGAGGAGCCCAGCCACTTGCAATTAAGATGCATGGAGGAGTTGCATTGATAGCAGAAGTAAACGAGGAACAGATTGATAGGAAGATTTCCCAAGGTTACCTTGATGTCAAGTCAGAGGACTTGGATGATGCCCTTAGCCTCGCATTGACCGCAAAAGACAGGGGAGAAGCCCTGTCGATAGGTGTGCGTACAAACGCCGCCAACCTTTGTTCGTTTCTTCTGTCACAGGGAATAACACCCGATATCGTGACGGACCAAACCGCCGCACATGATTTGCTTTTTGGGTATGTTCCCGCAGGGATTGAATATCAAAGAGCTCAAGAGCTCAGGAATTCCGATCGGACGAGTTATTTGAAGCTAGTCTCGGAGACCCTCAAGTCTCATGTGTTATCAATTCTCGAATTCCAGAAGAGGGGTTCAATTGCGTTCGACTACGGTAATAACATAAGAAAGCAAGCCTTGGACTTGGGCATAACCGACGCGTTCAAAATCCAAGGCCAAATGGTTTTCATGCGACCACTGTTTGAAGAAGGCAAAGGTCCCTTCCGGTGGGCAAGTTTGGTAGGTTCTGAGAGTGACATCCGACGTCTTGACCAAGAGATACTGGAAATCTTTTCAGAAAATACAAAGCTTTCCCGATGGATAAAACAAGCCTCGAGTGCAGTTCGTTTCCAGGGCCTACCTGCACGCGTTTGCTGGCTCGGGTATGGAGAGAGGGCAAACTTCGGGATACGAATAAACGAACTTGTGAGAAAGGGAGTTTTGAGCGGACCAGTCTGGGTGGGTAGGGATCACTTGGACAGCGGCAGTGTCGCATCGCCATACAGGGAAACAGAAGGTATGCTGGATGGAAGCGACGCAATCGGCGACTGGCCAGTTCTAAATGCACTTTCAAACGCGATCGCGGGCGCTTCCTGGGTCGCCTTTCATCATGGAGGAGGAGTAGGGATTGGTTACTCGATTCATGCGGGATTCGGGCTCGTGTTAGATGGAACCGACAGCATGCAAGAGAGAGCTAAGCGAGTTCTTACTGTTGACCCTGGACTCGGCATAGCGAGACATGCTGATGCGGGATACACGAGGGCTGCCGCAGCGGCGTCAAGACATGGCATTCGAATTCCTATGAAACGTGATTGACCTCATCGAAGGCCCTTACACACTGCATATATCTCGCTACTCGTTACTCTCGAAGATTCCGGCTTTTCCAAGATCAGCTTCTCAAAACTCGAGCGTAGCCCGGCGATTATTTGTTGGAAGTCTTCAGACCTAAACAGTTTGACAAGAAATATGCCATCGCGGTCGAGCTTGGCCCTCGCAATCTCCTCTGCAGCCAGCACAAGCTCGTAGTGGCGCGCACTGTCTACACTCGCTATCCCCGAAAACTTGGGCGCGAGATCAGATAATACTGCATCCACTTTCCCCTCAAAATGAGGGTTGAGACCCGTTTGAGTTAGTTGTAATACGTCTGCCTGGATAAAGGTAACGTTGGCAGGCACATCGATCCTCAGCTGTTCCGTGTCCACTGCGAAAATGTGTCCGCTCGCTCCGACCGCCCTGCTTTCGTAGGCTACCCAGCCGCCGGGAGAAGACCCAAGGTCGAGTAGCTTCATTCCATTATGCAGTAGTCTTTGATGGTGATCAATCTGCGCTAACTTGTAGTAAGCACGACTTGGTGCTCCTATACGCTGCGCCCTTTTATAGTAAGTATCGTTGCCGTGTCTTTTCATCCAACTCATTCAACCTCACCCACGGTGTGAAATGCCATCAGGAATTCTGTTTTCTGGAGGCTATTTTTCAGGTCTCGGTCTTGGTTGTTTCTCTCTGGAACCATTGTAGGAGAAACTCGCAGGTAATAGGATCATGTTTTGCTCCGCTATTGCACTCGTAAAAGAATTGACATGTAAAGCATGGAGTCGCCAGTTCAGGGTGCCTCTCAACAAGCGCGGACCATCTCCTGTCCACTTCTGCCAAATCTACTTTGATGATTTCCGTTGGAAAGTGCGGAGAAAAATTCTCAGCCTTTAAGTCGTGCAAATTAACCGTTCCATATATTATGAGTCGCCCTCTTTAAGCCTTAGCGGGTTGACTGCGTCACCGCCTATGGCGGTGACCATACTGCCGTTTGGCGTTCGAGCTGTTTTCGCGAGGAAGATAGAAGAGTGTCTGACCAATATATTTTAGCGGTTCAGTCTTCGGAAGCGGCTTTAGCGCATAATAGGGCCCATTGATCGGTCCAAAGATTTCTTCGACTTTACCTACAATATATCCAGTTGAGTCTATGCCGAATCCTCCGACTCGGAGGGACTCTCTTCCCCTCACGATTAGGCGCTTTGTGGAGTGTGAGACGTGCAGAACTTCGCCCAATCGCTTCAAAATTAATGGCTCCGAGCAGATCTAATAGCACTTAGCTGTGCCGCGATTGCCTTCGTTGCAGTCGATTTTGGCACGCTTTCGACAATTACAGAGCCTTGGTCCATCCACCAAGCCGCGGGATGCCTCGCTGTATTCTCGGATTGCGTGTAGCCAAGCTTCACACACGCATGCTTGAGTTCCTCCAGCCGTGGCGCCTCAACAGCCAGCGATAATGGTACCCTCCGAATAGAACGAGGTAAAGAGCGGTCAAAATACGCAACATATATCCTATGTCCGGGGCGCGCAATCAAGCTCCTACGCCTTTCGGTCGACCAAAATGCCATTAAGTACTCCGTCGCGGCCGGGCCTAGAAGTTATTTTGACCTGTCCAAGTTCTGTCTTCACCAACGCCCCTTTGGTAAGTATCCCTCGGCGTGCGTACTCTACATTTGCAGGCGTCTTGTCCACCCCGAGTATGCGAGTTTTAACGACCTTGCCAGTGCCGTCGACTGCGTTCAAATATCCCGCTTTAATCACTCTAACCTTGTGCGTTCCGCCTCTCTTCCTCATCTTCTTCATTTCATCTGAGCTGGCTACCATGGGTGCGGAGAAGGGCCCCCCTAACTCATACTTTCTCTTTCCCCTGTGGGTCGATTTTATGCCACCTGATATTAGCCTGCTATCCCTGCCTTGGTAGTAACTCATTCTCATCATGCCTCACCATCAAAGAGATAAGCCTATCGAGTCAATTCAGCCCGATTGCTGACGCAGCCGTGCAGAAATGTTCAGTAATCGAACGAATTATTTCGTCTGGATGGGTATGGCCCTTTACGGCGGCGAAACCAGACGAAGCATCTACCTTAATGGTCGGTCGGTTTCAAATCTAGACTGACTACTGGGTAATACAATGCTCGGAAAACTTAAGCGGGCCGCGGTAAATGTGAGCGGCGCCATGGGTTCATGAACAAAACTACTAAGTCATACTTGAACTCATATGGACATGGTGTAAACACTTGGCGCCGCAAAACATAATCGGGGACATTCGGGACGCGGCGCTTGGCTATCTTCTCCGCCCGGTCTATTCACTCTATGCGTGGAGATTGGAGAAGCAGATATCGGCCAAACAGATGCCAAGCCACATCGGCTTCATACTCGATGGTAATCGCAGATGGGCCCGCTCTAGGAACGTGCCATCAGCACTGGGTCACAGGATGGGGTACCATAAGGCAAAAGAAGTTCTTGACTGGTGCTGGAAACAGAAAATCAATACCGTTACAGTGTACGCACTTTCCTTGGATAACATACAGAAGCGTTCCCCCTCTGAAGTCGCCGGACTGATCTCACTTGTTGAACAAGCAGTCCAAGAGCTCACTGAGGATGAACGAATACGGAAGGAAGTAAGGGTTAAAATCATTGGGAGTCGCGATGTCCTTCCTCCCTCTCTACTCGAAAAAGTAGTACAGCTAGAGAATCTGACGGCTAGCAACAGCATGTTCAACCTCTTCATGGCAGTAGGATACAGCGGGAGGGCAGAGATCGTTGATGCCATAAAAAAAATTGTGAGAGAGGCTCGAGAAGGAAAACTAACTGAAAACGAGCTTAATGAACAGACTGTCTCGGCATACTTGTATACGGCTGGTGCTGAGGACCCTGACCTGATTCTCAGGACAGGCGGAGAGACTCGGCTAAGCGATTTTCTCCCTTGGCAGGCTATCTATTCAGAATTTGTGTTTATCGATGTTCCATGGCCAGAGTTTCGGTTTATCGATTTTCTTAGAGCCATCCGAACATATCAGCAAAAAGAAAGAAGAAAAGGAGGATAAGGTTAGGTCTGGCCCGTCGGTTTGTATTTAGATTTTATCCACTTCTCTCCCTGCAACGATAGAATCGCTACGGCCACCGTAAGCACCATTGCACTGAATACCTTTAGAGAAAGTTCGCCGACTGTGGCGCCAGTAAACTGGCCCGTTTGCAGTGC
>JAJYZJ010000128.1 GCA_021800035.1 archaeon | reverse complement strand
GTGTGCCTTGACGGGAGAACATAGAACAGGCGTCCGCTTCGGGGCACGCAGAGATCTACGTGACGCCCCTGTAATAGTAGTCACCTACAACTCTTCTCGCTTTATCGGGGAATGCCTGAGGTCGCTTAAACAGTCTGGGTGCCCGTCCGTGATAGTCGTGGACAACCACTCGGCCGACGGGACGCCCGACATAGTGCGCACTGTTTCACCGGATTCGACACTCATATGCAACAGACGCAACCTGGGCTTCCCCGCCGCCGTGGCAATGGGAGTGGAGGCCACGCGGGACACACCGTATTTTGCGCTGCTTAATCCGGACACCGTGGTCACCGAAGGCTGGCTGAGCCATCTACTCGAGGCCGCTGACGAAGATGTAGGGTGCGCGCAAGGGTTGCTCATGCACTTCGACGGCACAGTTGACAGCGCTGGGGGGTACGTGGACAAGTGGGGATACCCCGTGGAACTGTACAAGGGTCGACAGGTCGCGTCGCTAGCCTCTCCGCGAGGCGAACCCTACGATGTAGGATACGCAAAGGGTGCAGCCGCACTCTTCAGGCGAGAAGCGTATCAGGCAGTGGGAGGGTTTGACCAACGCTTCTTCTTTTACTACGACGAAACCGACCTGTGCTACCGCCTCAGACGCGCGGGTTACCGAGTGGTGTGCGCTCCGAAGTCGGTCGTGTACCACGCGGACTTTTCGAGTGAGCTACCAAACAAGCGCTTGTTCGCAGCGTACTACATGGAGAGAAACCACCTGCTCTTCCTCTGGAAAAACAGCCCCAGAAGGGTCCTCCCCGCATTTGTAAGGTCCGTGGCGGGAATGGTGTTGGGCAAAGACTCTGCCTTGCTGCATACTAGGCGGAGAGCCTACGAAGACTTCGTTAAACTCGTACTCAACAGGCGTGTCGCCGAGCCGTTCTCCGTCACACTGCTGAATGGCGGCCACAACGCGTAAGTCCGCGGAGCAAGACCCTAGCCCAGCTTAGGACCCCACGGAGCCTGCACCTTCGCCAGCCACATGTTAACAGCGGCATCAAGGGCGTAGGCCAAGGCCGCTGTCAGATGAACCTTGCAACGGATGCCCAGACATATCCGCCTTCGCCGTGTCCGACAGCTGGGAAGCCACCCCAACATACCCCTACCCACTACTCTGCCTCCGCCGCCTTTAGTCGTCGACGAATCTACCTACGTCGGTAGAGGCCCTCAAGGCGGGCAGCGTCTCCCGAGGCGTCTCAGGCCCATGCGGAGGCGACCCAAGCCGAACCGGCCGGAACCGGATTAATCACCGGCGGCGAACCGGACTAAGCCGAGCTAATTGGAACCAAACCGGACCAAGTCGTCCGGTTTACGCCAAGCGGGCGGACCGGAACCGGATCGAACCGGGGTAAACTTGACTTAACTGGGCCAGTTCAGCCTGTTAACCGGCGGGCTTCGAGGACAAGCTCACACTGAGATTTTATGTGCGTAGGGCTTGACTGGCGCTGCAAGGGGCCTCACAGGTAACGACACTGATAATAGCGGAGGAGGCTGAATCCTGCACTGTGCGTGGCCTTTCATCTAGGCTGGGGTTGAATGATGTCGACGTTTTAAAAATGGATTGCAAGGGCTGCGAGTGGCTTCTCTCTCAGGAGGACCTGGAAAAGGTGAACCATGCCATAAAAATCGAGTGGACCGAGGGCGACGAGGAGAAGGTTTCCAGGCTTCTTCGTATGCTATAGGACACCGGCTTCAGTCCCAGGCTTTACATGCACAGTCCCAACTGGCGAGGAAGACTTGCGGAACATGGCACAATCATGGGTGACAGAAAGTCGACCACAGCACCAAAAAGTAAAGGCTCCCAGCAATAGTTAGTAGGGTTGACGGTAGAATGTGCCAACTACTGCTAATTCTTACTTGCTCTCCTCTACTATCAGCGCTACTCAAAAATAATTTTTCTTTGCACTAGCCAGCCTTTACAAGCGGTTCAGGGGCCTATGCAGTTGCACAAAAAGAAGTTGCAAACCAACCTTCGTCTGAGCGTACAAGAGTATTTACTAGTATGGTAACTAAGAAGCTGAGCAAATGGAAAGGGAAGCTATAGAGCCTCACGTCGTAGGTGAAATGTTAAAACCGCAGATGAGGCGACGGTATGCATCTAAAGTTAGTTTTATTCTCTAAGCAAATATCAGACACGTTAAATTGATTAACCCGAACCTCACGTAGGGTGATCTGATATCCAAGTCAAATTAAAGAAGGGGGCCTGACAGTAACACGGCTTTAAGTTCCATAACAGTTAATTAGCTCCGCGCTCAATCAAATTAACAACAAATGTTTCCGTGATACCTCTTGCTGCTTCCTAGAGGTTCTTAATATGTGCAACGCGTCCGTAATCGAATTCTTCCAGAATGAAGCCAATATAGAGCACTTCAGTAGGAAAAGAGTGCTGGAAGTAGGCTCAGCCTATGTCAACGGCAGCGTAAGGCCCCTCATCGAAAGATTCTGCTCCCCTGCCGAATATATTGGCGCAGATATCCAGCCGGCTAGGGGGGTTGATGTAGTATTACCAGCAGAAAGACTTATGGACCATTTTGGCCCGGAATCATTCGATGTTGTCATTTCTACAGAGATGCTGGAGCATGTAAGGGACTGGAGAAAAGTAATCATCAATATGAAAGATGTCCTGAAGCCCGGTGGCTATATGTATATCACTACACGCTCGAAG
>JAJYZJ010000050.1 GCA_021800035.1 archaeon | reverse complement strand
GCCAACAAGGTGGCAGTTGGAATATTTGGTATGCCCGATGTGGGGCTTGTTGGTTCAATTTCTACTAGTTACCTGAGCTCAACCTTGGGTGCGAAAGAGGCAGCACAGGTGGCTTCAGATTATTTGCCTCCTCTCATGATTCTGCACAATGGTGAGCCAAAAGAAGTGGTAAGAATGTTTTCTTCTCCTCAGGCGAACATTCTCGTCGCGGAAACACCCATGCCTTCAGCGCTCACAGCGGCACTCGTGGTAGAGTCTCTGAAATGGTTCCGCAATCACGGCGCGAGCGAAGTCTATTGCATTGGAGGCGTCGCGGTTGAAGATAGAGTAGACATCGAAAAGCCTGAAGTGTATGTAGTTAGTACGAGCGCCCGGAGACGCGACGAACTTAGACAGCGGGGGCTCAATGTAATGGACGAGGGTGTTGTAGCTGGTCCGTTCGCCGTAGTTATGAGGGAAGCATTGAAGATGAGCTTGACGAACACGCTCATCCTATCCCAGGCGTTTCAGAATCTTCCAGACCCTGAATCCGCGCTGGCGGCGCTTGAGGCTTTAACAAAGGCTGGTGGCCCCCGGGTGGATCTGGACCCATTAAGGAAGATGAGCGACCAGATTAAACTTAAGTCAAAAGAGCTGATACAGAAAGCCAAAGAGGTCGACAGCGGTCAGAAGGAGGCCAACGTACCGTTGATGTACGGGTGATGAGACCATGGGCAGGCGTCGCAGTATTCAGGATATTTTCGATGACCTCGATGAGGATTGGCAGACGGACGAAATTTTTGAGTATATGGGAGAGATTCTTGATGACGTGTCACGGGCTCACCACAACGCGATACTTGGTCTGTTGGAGTCGTGTGTGATTCATCGTCCAGCCTACGAAGTTGAGAGTACGAATTCGGGTTATAGGATCACGATAGATTTGCCCTTTACCCGGCCGGAAGATATAAAGATACATTTAAGAGAAAACGTTCTTTTCGTTACCGCGGTCACCCAGAAGCAAATTAGGGACAGAGCAATGGAATTCCGCCTAGTGCTTCCGCTTTCAAGACCCGTAATAAAGGAAGAGAGCGGCGCGAGGTTCGTCAACGGAAAACTCAGGATTGAGCTCGCCGTGAGCCCTAAAGAGACCCATTTGTCTGCGAGCAGACTTCGGAAGCGTTACTTGACTAGTTAAGAACTCAGTTTAGCGGACGGGCTAACGTAATGCCGTGGTTCAGCATCTTGGTAAGTGCTACAACTAAGGCCCTTGCCTTCTGTCTTCTTTCTATTCTACTTTTGTAGGCCGCCTTGGCCTTCAAGCTTCTGCGGCTCACGAACCTGCCCTTCTTGTCCCTGCCGTAAACCCTCAATGCCTACACCAATACGCTGCATAGCCCAGTCCAGTTAATTAATTTTACCCTGAAGGTTGGATTGAGAAATACGGCGGGTCTATCCTGTCAAGCCCCAGCCGAAGCCGAGAAGCAGGTATAAGTACTGTCGGGTGGGCCGATCTGGCAAACCGGGCCTTTGGGGAGGCAGCAGCTGGCTGAATCTTTCCGCAAAAGAGGCTCACGGCCTCTGAAAATGTCGCACGGTCGGGGAGGGATTGACCCAAGGTTACTGGCACTTGCAATTTATAACTCACCCTCCCTGGTAGGAAACGGTGTATTGATTGGTAGATACTGGCCAGCATGTTCCCGAAGTAAAGTTAGTCGACACTGAAAGGAAGCAGGTTGATCTTGCTTCTCTGGTTAAGGGAAAGAAGACCGTTATCGCATTCTTTCCTGCCGCCTTCACTGGAGTGTGCACAAAGGAAATGTGCACCTTTCGTGATGGAATCTCCAATCTAAATTCGCTCGGGGCAAACGTGGTTGCAATAAGTGTTGACTCTCCTTTCAGTAACAAAACATTCAAGGAGCAGAACAAGCTCCAGTTTGCTGTGCTAAGTGATTATTCGAGAGATGCTACAAGGGTTTTCGGTGTCGAGTTGCCTGACTTCGCGGGTTTGCCCGGGTATGTGGCAGCAAAGCGAGCTGTGTTCGTTACAGACAGTAGCGGCATCATCAGGTGGAAGTGGATCTCAGACAACCCGGGCTTAGAACCTGATTATGCTCAGATTAACGCAGAACTCGGAAAAATTCGGTAGGACGAATATCGCCTGAATTTTTAGATCCGGTGGATTGCGCAAGAGCATCAGACAGTATAAAACACTATTGAAGAGTAGCGAGTAAGCGCCGGTCTCTTAATTCGAAATCTTTCGTGACGCGCAGCTCATCACTCCCCCCGGATGCTGAAAGCCGCTTGCCCAGTCGCATTCAGAGGCGACGTGATTTGATAAAACATCTTACGAAGATTTCGTGGGCGTCAAAAGTGATCATTCTTGAGGCCTTCTGTTCACAAATGGCGCAAGGAACAGTTGTAACCGACCTGTCGCTTTTTCTTGTTACAATCCGGGGGCTTTCTGCAGTCCTCGTCAGACTGGAATTTACTTTAGAATGCATGTCCACCGTAGTGCTCTGCGTGCGCTTGGAATTCTTTCTGACAGATACGGAAGGAGAAAGTTCGCAGTTGCGGGGAGTCTTAACTTCGGGGTTTCTGTAGCAGTACTTGCTCTTACGAAATCTGAACCAATACTGCTTCCTGCTGAGATTCTTGGCGGAGCTAGCGACGCAGCGTTTACCCCATCCGTCGCAGCATCGCTCGCAGATACGGCGGGTATTGAAGAAAAGAAGTCTCTTTTTCTGTTGCATCGTTTGCGCAGTGCTTGAGATTCGCTGGAGGTGGCTTCTTGCTGACACTTCTTAGCCAGCTTGCAGCCATTTGTTTCGCCCGAGAGCAGTAGCAGGGCGGGGCACGCCCGAATTCACGCCTGTGGAGACACCTCTTGCGGGCCACCTCTCAAGACGGGGGATCAGCCATGGATCCCAGAGACAGGAATCTCCAGTTCTTTAGCGAGGAGAGGATGTCAGCCTCAGGAACCGTTAAGTCACGTTCCGAGCCTGAACAAACTTTATATCGGAATGCCGCTGCCCCCACGTTCGTGTCAAGGATTCTCCCGCTTAACGAGCAGAACTTCGACCGGTTTTTGAAATCCTCAAATCTTCCGCTGTTGGTGGACTTCTGGGGTAACTGGTGCGCTCCGTGCAGAAGGCTCGACACGCTTCTTGAAGATTTGAGCCAGCGTTATGCGGGTAAGGTCACATTCACGAAGGTGGACGTTGACACAGCTCCTTCGATAGCTAGCCGGTATGATGTGTTGAGCTTGCCCACAGTAATGGTATTCGTAAATGGAGCGGCGTATGAGCGAGTGGTTGGCTATAGAGAAGAAGAGGCGTACACGCGGCTCCTAAATTCCGCTACGTCGTCTCTTGGGCCGCGGCGATAGCAGTTGGTCGATTTCGCATTTTCTAAAGAGCAGGAGATATTTAGGGAGGCTGTAACCGAGTTCGCTAAGCGCGAGCTTACCCGTGAAAAGGTAAAGAAGTGGGACAGAGACTCAAGATTTACGCCAGAGCTATACGAGGCGCTTGCTAAGGCTGGCCTTTCAGGGATAAACCTTCCCGAGGACTGTGGCGGACAAGGCGCGGACTCTGTCACGACCGGTATTGCCGTGGAGGAACTCGCGAAATACGACTTCAACGTTGCAAACCTCATCATAATTGACAACATACTTTCGGGAGGGATAATCGCTGGCTACGCCAGTGACCACCTCCGTAAAGGAATCTTGCCGGACGTAGCTGCCGGCAAGACTCATCTTGGGATTGCGCTCACTGAGCCACATACAGGCTCGGATGCGGCGAACATCAAGACGGTCGCGTCTAGAGAAGGCGATAGCTATACTTTGAACGGGGAGAAGGCGTCGATAAGCATGATCGGGGTTGCGTCATACTTCTCTTTGTTTGCCAAGACTCAACCGGAGAAAGGGGCGAGGGGAGTCAGCGCGTTCCTACTGCCCATTGACACAGAGGGAGTTGAGACTTACTCGTTTGATGATTTTGGATATCGTCCTCTTAGACGTGGCGGAATAATTCTGAGAAACGTCAGATTACCTCGGGAGAACCTCATGGGAAAAGAAAACGAAGGATTCAAGATTGTAATGCGTCAGTTTGATTACTCAAAAACTTTACTAGCACTTACGTGCATTGGAGCTGCGCTTGCAGCCCTAGACGATGCTGTACATTATGCAAAGAACAGAATGGCCTTCGGTTCGCCAATTCTGAAATTTGAAGGCATTCAGTTCAGGCTCGTCGAACATTATACAAGACTGGAGGCGGCTCGGCTCCTCTGTTACAAGGGATTGTGGCTTCGCGATAAAGGACTGCCGTTTACAAAAGAGGCAGCGATGGTGAAATGGTGGGTCCCGAAGATTGCGGTTGAGGCGATACACGACTCCTTGCTCACGATTGGGAACCCCGCATACACTACTGAATACCCTCAGGAGAAGAGGCTTCGAGATGTTATGGGTATAGAGATCGGGGACGGCACAGCAGAAGTTCAAAAGACAGTAGCGGCGAGGGAGTTGTTTGGCAGGGAGTTCATTCCATATAAATAAAGTTTAGCAGAACCTTGGAGCTCTCGGTTTTGTTCGGAACTGATGGCAGCTTGGTTTAGTGGGCAGCAAAGGAAGCAAAAATTCATGTTTACTCTTGGGCCGAGTGATTTTGGTCAAATCTTGGATGAGCTATTCTGATTAATGGCGACATTTACCGTTCTCCTTTAACCAGAGTCGGAAGGCTTCGAGCGTATCCTCGTAAGCCGTGTCGAGTGCAGATGGCTTCCCCGGAAAGTTACCACGGTTACGCTCTTCGCCGTAAAACTCCTTGGTTGCACTTGCTGAGGCACATCTTCGCGCCCTGAGTAGCCAGTCACGGTACCGACCAAGCAGACCCGAAACCAGTTTCTCCGAAACTCCAGGCAGGCTCTCCTTTATCGAAGCTTGGACGGATTTGGCGCCCAAGTAATCTTCAGCCAGTTTGAGACTTTCAGGGCTACATGCCGCTCGACCGGATTCCACCAAATCAATCTCAACCTCAATGTCGCCACCTGCCTTATTACTTGATTGATTTCTATTTAAAACCTCAACTGGCGCAGACTGCATAATAATTAAAGGACGTAAGCGATCTCAAATCAGTTCCATTTTATCGCCCTGGACATGTTACCTTCTGTTACCTAGTTGTTCAACCGCCGGTCGCCGGTCGCCGGTCGCTCACAACTAGAAAGGCGACAAGTGATGGCTTGGCTCAAAGGTCTAAATACCATTGTAAGTCTGGCTCCGGCTCCGACCCGCTAACTGATGTTTGGGTAGCTGTACAACTCAGTGCGCGCCATTTTCATCTGCCCTTTATTCATCCTTTTCAGGAACCGTCCGGACCCATTTAGCGGGGCTTACTGCTTAAGGGTGGGGCACGTTACGCTGAGGGGGGCGTCAGAGGGAGCCATGCCTTGCCACCGGGCGCCTTTGCGAAACAGTGGGTGCATGTTGCATTATTTCTGGTATTGTTTGCTAGTAGAAATTACCTGAGCGGGAAGTTTCAAGAAACGTTTTCGCCCAACCCTCTGGTCTGGGAGGTCCGGCCGTTCAGTAGCGGAATCGGAAAGCGAGAATTCGAAACCTGACCTCTGTGCGGCGGCAAGGGCAGATGACGCTTTACGGATTCTTCGCACCATGTGCCATAATGTAAACTGGACAGTGCCAGCAACACTTACCGGACTTGTCGCATGACATTCTTGTCAGGTACCTCAAATGAGCAATCTACAAGAGTTCATAGCTAGCGAGGGCGCAGGTGTCGCGCTTACGCTTGAAGCTAACTCGATTATGGACTTCTCGTAAGTTGGATACTTAGGCACGTGGGAAGACCGCACCCAGAGGGTTAAGAGTGAAGGCTCATTAGGCCACTGCCATTTACAGGACCCACGCACCATGCCGATTGACAGAGACAAATGGAACAGAGGGGACGATCGGGCCTCGATGAGTTCAAGGGTATACGAGTTCTTGAACGCAAACAGGGATCAGGCGTTCACCCTGAACGAAATCGTCGTGGCTCTAGCGCAGAAAGCGCTTAAGGAGAGTCCAGCTGGCCCGGGGGTTGACAAGTCAGAAATTGTAATAGCGTTGCACGAACTAGAGACTTCAGGCAAAGCGAGAGCAAAGGTCGTGAAAGAGTTCAGTAAAGAGACCGTCTATTTTGCGTCGATGTAATCCGCTTTGATAATCCTGAAAAGATTGAACCGGTGTCATTTACGGGGGGGGGGCGTTTGTGGCAAAGCGAGGTTTTCCTCTCTTATTCAGCTGAATTTTCCCAATGTGGATTATTCAGACATTTAATACCGCGGAAGCAAGTTTGGCTGACTTTGCTTCATCAGTCATGATTGTGTCCAATGCGACACAGTGCAGGCCGAGCTTCTCTACATCTTCGATGCTCGCAGCATCAGTTGTGTCAATTATTAACGTAGAACAGATGTCTTGGTAGAACCTAGCCAAGTCGACGACCGAGCTGCCATAGCCGAGGGACATCATCATCTTATCTGCGGGGCCCTTGATGCTCTTTCCGCCTACTAACGGCGAAATACAGATGCACTTTTCTCGATACGTAGCCAGCAACTCTCGCATTTCCGCCACCGCAAGAATCGGCGCAATGCTGGCCACGGGGTTGCTGGGACAGACGAATATTGTTTCAGACTCCTGCAGTGCTTCCCGGATTCCCGGAACGAGCGATGCATTCTCTGCCCCGCGATATGAAATTTCCTCTACTACTGGCTCGCTCCTTAGTCTCACGTAGTACTCTTCAAAGCTCACCCATCCTCCTGCGAGCTTTACCATAGAAGTCAGTTCTTCGTTAGTTGCCGGAAATATTCTTGTCGCCACCCCAAAGCTGCGTCTAATTCTGTCTGTGATTTCGCTAAGAGATTGTCCCAGACGTAGCGACTCTGTCCTGAACGCGCAGGTCGCGAAGTCTCTGTCTCCCAGCCCGAACCACTTCGCTCCTTCAGACCCGAGTCTTGTAAGTGCATCCCGCACTCTATAGCTGTCGCCCTTTATGCCCCATCCTTGTTCTCTGTCCCAGACACCGCCCAGCGCATAGGTCACGATGTCAAGATCTGGGGCCACATACACGCCGAAAAGCCATATGTTATCCCCAACATTCCCTACGACCGTCGAATCCTCAGGCGGAACTACCCTCACTAGACCCTGTAGAAATTTTGCGGCTCCTACGCCGCCTGCAAGCGCTACAGCTTTTGGCAATGGCCGTCAGTTCTTTACCCTGGGCGGAGTCCTGTTAATTTATCGTGACAATCCTTTTCTCTGAAGAGAGTTTGCAAATGGTCCCATTTCTTGCGCAGCCTTGTTACAGCGGTGCCGGCCAAAGCCAAGTCGCCGCTAACAAGCGCCAAATCACACAGTTCGCGGATAATTCTTCTTGAATAATAAAGCAGGGATTGAGCAATATCTGTATGCTTCTTTTGGGCCAGAGTTAAAGTTTGGACGCTGGCTCATGGTGAGTAAGGCTTTTACTGATAAGCTTGTGGGCAACATCGGTGCCTTGCTTTTGGATGATAAGGTGGCCATTGTTGGTATTGGATACTCTGGTTTTTCGCCAGCCACACCTTCGCAGTCATATAAAGAATTAATCTTTGATGCCGCCAGTCGTGCATATGCTGAGTGTTCGGTAAATCCGCGCAAGGATGTTGAAAGCTTTGTGTGTTGTGAGGAAGACCTCTGGGAAGGGACAAGCATTACTGACGAGTATGCGCCAGACCAGCTCGGCGCTGCCCAGCGCAATATCTGTACCGTGAGTCAGGACGGCCTGAACGGCGTCGCCACCGCCTATATGCACATAAAGAGCGGAGTTGCGAGTATAGCAGTCGTAGAGTCGCACTCTAAACTTTCTAATGTACTCTCTCAGTCACAGGTGAGGGAGTTTGCGCTTGAGCCATATTATGAGAGACCGATTCTATCCGACGGTATTCCAGTAGCGGCAATGCAGATGCGCCGATTTATGCATGACTACAAGGTTACTGAAGAGGATATAGCTCAGGTTGTTTCCAAAAATAAAAAGAATGGTCTCTTTAACCAGCGCTCAAGTTATGCAGCTGATGTGAGCGTCGAGCAGGCGATGCGCTCGCCTTTTGTATGGAATCCGCTCCGCAGAATCCAGATGGCTCCGCCCGCCGATGGGTGCGTGGTGGCTGTGCTTGCCTCTGCTGAAAAAGCGCGCTCCATGACTGAACAGCCCGTCTGGATAAAGGGGATAGGCTGGAATTCAGCTAGCACATCCGCAGAGTCCGCGATTTCGTCTGACGCCCTCTATGCAAAGGAAGCCGCCAAAATGGCATATAAGATTGCAGGCGTGAACTCTCCCAAAAGTTACTTCGACTTTGCAGAGGTCGACGACACATACGCTTTCAAGGAGCTCCAGCACGCCGAAGCGCTGGGCATAGCTGATATGGATGTGTCAAAGGGAAACATGCCAGCGGTCGCACCGGTACCAATAAACATGAGTGGAGGGAGCCTAAGCTTGGGTGACTTGGTTGAAGCAACGGGACTTGTCAGGCTCCTCGAAGCGGTGCAGCGCCTGAGGAACGCCGAG
This sequence comes from archaeon, assembly GCA_021800035.1. Taxonomy (GTDB): domain Archaea; phylum Thermoproteota; class Thermoprotei_A; order Marsarchaeales; family Marsarchaeaceae; genus JAKAWJ01. The sequence goes on along the minus strand of JAJYZJ010000050.1, from coordinate 4,825 downwards.
CGCAAGAGGTCAAAAGGCTCGAAACGCGCTCTAGTCCAAAGTTGGCGGGGCATTCCATCATCAAGTGGGGCAGTTGCTGTGCTCGGGGTTGAGTGAGCTATGCGCAAAGTTGCAGTAATAGGCGCAGGTATGACGAAGTTTCGCCACAGAATGCTTGAGACAGGGCGGGAGTTGTCTTTCGAAGCTTCAAGAGCGGCACTTGACTCTGCTCGAATGGACATAAAAAACGTGGATAGTGTGGTTCTTGGCTCGGCTCCTGACGCGTTCGACGGTCTGCACATGAAAGGCGAATATCTTCTGGACGGTGCAGGTGGCAGCGGGAAGCCGTATACTCGTGTGTATGTGGGCGGTGGCACGGGGGTCTTCATTCCTGCCGCCGCATGGTGGCACGTAGCCTCCGGCGTCTCAGATGTGGTGCTTGCTGTGGGTGAGGAGAAAATGTCCCCCTTGCAACCACATCCGCAGTACGCGTTCTGGAGCATCTTTGACCAGTTCCTTGAGCGACCACTTGGCGTCACTCTCCTCTGGATCTTCTCTCTCGAAATGCGCAGATACATGTCGGTCTATGGAATTAAGGAGGAAGACATCGCGCTTGTCGCAGTCAAAAACAAGGGTAATGCAATGGATCATCCCTCGGCGCAGCTTCCGATGAGGATAACTGTGGATGACGTGATGAAGTCTGAGCCAATCTGTACACCCGTGAAAAGGCTCGACGTCAGTCCAACGAGCGACGGCGCGGCAGCACTAGTACTGGCGAGCGAAGATGTTGCCAGAAAATATACTGACGACCCAGTCTGGATTACGGGTGTGGGCTGGAACGTGGACACCACCTTCTGGACTAACAGAGATCTTTGCTACCCTGAGTACGTTGAGAAAGCGGCAATGATGGCCTACAAAATGGCGGGAATCTCGAACCCAGGAAAGGAGATTGATTTTGCAGAAGTGTACGACCCATTCGATTACAAGGAGCTGCATCACATGGAGGGTCTGCAACTAGCGAAGAGGGGAGAAGCTCCAAAAATGACAAGGGAAGGAGTTACCCAGCGCGATGGTGACCTCCCGATCAATCCGAGTGGCGGTCTTCTGGGAGTTGGTAACCCGATAGCGGCCGCTGGCGTGATGAAGGTTGCTGAACTGTTCTGGCAGCTACGCGGCGAGGCAGGGCGACGCCAAGTAAAGAAGCCGGTTCACAGAGGGCTCGCGCAGGCTTGGGGAGATCTCATGCAGGTAGGAACTGTGGTGATTATGGAGAGGTGATGGGAATGGAGAATCCGTCTGAGCCACCGGGGACAGCGCTTACGCCAGATGAATGGCGTGGCAAGGAAATTTTCTTCCGGAACTTCCATACCAAATTCACGTATTCATGGGACACAGGTGTAGCGATAGGTCATTTCCTTGAGGCATTAAAGGGCGGCAAGATTGTCGGCAGAAGCTGCAGTGGTTGCAATCGAGTTTTGGTACCTCCAAGGATGTTTTGCGAACTCTGCTTCAGACCTACCGATGACTGGATTGACGTCCTGGATACAGGGGTGGTAAATACGTTCTCAATATCCTATGTAAACAATGATGCCAGCAGAAGGGAACAGCCCCTATTCGTGGCAGTCATAAATATAGACGGCGCATCCCCAGGTATGGGTTTCTTGCACTTGCTGGGGGAGGTCGATGCGGGGCAAATTCACGTCGGAATGAAAGTTCGTGCGAAGTGGAAACCCGCACATGAGCGAACGGGAGCTATAACAGATATCAGCTACTTTAAGCCTTCAGAGGGGTTGTAAACAAATTGGAATATAATCCGCTCTTTGACGGCACCTATCATCTGCGTCCTTGGGTAGACAGCCTGCCGCTAGAGTACAAATATTCCCTGGGCGTCGCGGGAAAGACTTTTTCGGAAGGACTGAGACGGGGGAAAATTCTGGCATCAAAATGCTCGCGTTGCAACGAGTCACGGATTCCACCTTCGATATATTGTGTCGGTTGCTTTGGCTACAGCGACGGCTACGTCCAAGTTTCAGAAACCGGCACGCTTTACAGTTTTGCTTCGAGAGGTGATTTGGTGGTCGCCGCTGTGGAATTTAAGGGAGTGAAGGGATTGCTGTTCCATCGCCTAGTGGTTTCAGATAGGAACAAGCTTGAAATCGGAGCGCCAGTAAGGCCAGTGTTTGTGCAAGAGGCAATAAGGAAAGGAGACATAACTGATATAGACCACTTCGAGCTCGCAGTGTAGGAGTGTCTTTAGAGTCAGCAGCCTTTCTGAGAACCATTGAAACCAGAAGAAGTACTAGAAACTACCGGAAAAAGCATGTTCCTCAATCAATCCTACAGAAAATAATGCGCGCGACATGCGCCGCACCGTCCGCTCATAATTCCCAGCCTTGGAGGTTCTATCTGGTAGCCTCGAAATCATCCCGAGGCAGACTAGTTCAGAAGATGCTTCTGGCTTGGAGTCAAGCCATGAAGGCAGATGGACGCTCGGCCCAACTTATACGAGAAACAAGAGAGAAATTCAGGAAAAGATTTATCACCGCCCCGGTCCTCGTCCTTTGCTGCGTAGATCACAGAAGACTTTACTATGACCGATACCTAGACCACACGAGGCAGGGATTCGAGGGGCTCCTCGGTCACCACAGCCTCGCGGCCGCTATCGAAAATTTTGTTCTGGCAGCACATGCGCTCGGCCTATCTACATGTTGGTATAGTGCGCCACTATTTTGTCAGAACGAAGTCAGGAAAGCATTGAGAATTCCATCCAAACTGGAGCCCGCAGCAATACTTACCATGGGGTTTGCCAAACCTAGCGTGAAGGCGAAGGCCAGGCGCGACTTGAGATCTGTCTTCTTCGTGGTGTGACAACGTCGCGCAGTCCGGGGCTGCAGTGTTACTTCCGAGTTGAATGAGCCCTTGCCGACTCTTGGTACATTAGCATTCCCCGCAGGTCCATTGCCACCAGCTTTCTGCGATAATCGTCCTTCAATACCTGATTGAGCCCACTTGCTTGAACAACCTTGTCTAGTGTATCCTTGAAACTCTCGTTATTTTCTATAGCAGACCTGGTTATTTGAGCCCATTTGGAAAATGTCTCATCAATACTTGCAAACGCCTTGTCTATACTCGACGTATAGCCAAAATGCGGGAAGCAGATTAAATCAAGTTTTAAACTTTTCAATTGGGATATTGTTTCCATGGCAAGGTCGTGATTGTAGGACGGGGGAGGCGAGGTTGGCCAGAGTAGCTGGTTACCTTCCCGATCAAGGAATATTCCGAGTGAGTCCCCTGAAAAGAGCACTCTGTCTTCTTCAAGATACCATACGGAGGAGTGGGGAGCGTGACCAGGCGCGGCAATGAGTCTCAAAGTTTTTCCGCCCAAGTCCACCGTAGCCCCCGCCTTCATAGATGCGACTTTTTCCTGCGGCACGCCTTCCACAGGGCCCCAAACTTCGAGCACGTCTCCAAGAGCTTCCCGGGCAGATATAACGAGTCGCGATGGGTCTATCAGGTGGCGAGCGCCTCTTTCGTAGACTCCCACCCTCGCATTCGGCAATTCTTTAACCATTCTCCAGGCCCCTCCACTATGGTCAATATGAATATGCGACACCACTATCCACTCAATTTTTTTGGCTGAAATGTTGGAGCATGCTTGCCGAAGGTATTCTTGGGTCACGTTGGATGGACCGGATTCCACCAGCGCCGTCGAAGTCCTACCCGTAACTGAATAACCGACAAGCACTTCCGGTGAACTCAGGGAGCGGTAAGATTTGATTGCTTCAGGCAGGCTCATGGGAGTAGTACCATCTTGGGAATACATGATGGGATTATAAAAGAGGCATTGAAGACTCTTTTAGAAGAGCAAAGCCGGTTTCAAGGTCATTCGAGTTGCCCGACTCTGATTTCCTTACACGTAAATTCGGCAGGAGCGTTCAGTCCCGAACCTCTGGCCCCTCTAGGGACAATCATTTCCCAATGGAGTCGTTGAAGACCGAGCCAGCGAGTCTCAGTTGTAATCACAGATTGGACTATGAGGTCTCATCTGTCAGGCGGTGCCTTTCGCCCTCCCCATTCGCGATGCAGAGAGGTAGTAATACCCAGCATATCAAGCACCCTCCCGATAGTAAGGTCTACAAGAACCTGAAAATTGGTTTCGCCGAAGTAAAGAGGCGGAAGTGGGGGCATGATGGTTCCGCCTGCTTCCGCAACTGTCAACATATTCCTCAGATGGATTACACTAAGAGGCGTTTCTCGGGTGAGAACAATTAGAGGCCACTTTTCCTTCAGGGCGACCGATGCTGCTCGAGTCACCAAGTTTTCCTCATAAGCAGTTGCTATACCCGCAAGTGTTTTCATTGAGCACGGAGCTATTACAGTACCGTTTACTCTGAAGGAGCCACTTGCAATCGGAGCCATGAAGTCATGCTCGTCGTATGAATAGGTCGCCAATCGTACAAGACTCTCCTTTCCTAAGCCTACTTCTTGCTTTAGCACCATCGCGCCAGTTTTGGTTACTACCAAATGAGTTTCCAGACTCTTTAGTTGAGATGCGGCTAGGAGGAGCCTGTAACCGTAAATAGCACCAGTAGAACCAGTCACACAAACTACTAGTCGTGCAGGCAACTCACGCTGGAGTAAGGCACTCATGGCTATTAGCTGATTGGTCCCTCGACAGGAAGAATGGCGCTTGTTCACGGGCGAGAAGGCTAAGTCACTCAGGCGAAGCGTAAATATTCGGAGGGTCCGTTCGCGGGTGGCTTGGGCTCAGGCGCATTTGAGGTGCTACAGATCTTGAAGCATCTGGTTTGGCATAGGTGTCGCAAAAGGCTTCAGAAGTGGTGGC
>JAJYZJ010000127.1 GCA_021800035.1 archaeon | reverse complement strand
TAGTAATCCCGGATCAGCAACGCCGGGGTGAATACGTTCCCGGGCCTTGTACACACCGCCCGTCACACCACGAAAGTCGGCAACACCCGAAGCCGGTGGCCCAACCATATGGAGGGAGCCGTCGAAGGTGGGGTCGGTGATTGGGGTGAAGTCGTAACAAGGTAGCCGTACCGGAAGGTGCGGCTGGATCACCTCCTTTCTAAGGAGCAATGGCCGGGCAGCTGCCCGGTCCACTCCCAAGTTGACCACTAGCTAATCGGTGCTCGCTCAGCCATTGTCCCGTCGTAGGTGCAAGCCTCCGAGGCAATGGTGGTGGGTGCCGGGCAATCTCTGTTCCGTTTCCTGGGCTCACTGCTTGTTGCCCAGGGAGAGGTGCTAACACACCGAGCCGGCGGTCTATTCGGATAACCGGCTTGTTGTCAGTGCCTCCGCGAGGACGCCCCTTGAGAATTGCATAGCGAGCACGAGCATCTTGTTCTCCAAGCTACAAGAGCCAACGGTGGATGCCTAGGCGCCTGAAGCCGATGAAGGACGCGGGTGGCTGCGATAAGCCACGGGGAGCTGCCTACCGAGCGTTGATCCGTGGATGTCCGAATGGGGAAACCCACCGTCGCGAAAAACGACGGTACTCCGGCCTGAACACATAGGGCCGGTAGAGGGAACCGGGGGAATTGAAACATCTCAGTACCCCGAGGAAAAGAAAGCAACAGCGACTCCCTGAGTAGCGGCGAGCGAAACGGGAAGAGCCCAAACTGTGCCGGTGTTAAAGCCTGGCGGCGTTGCCGGTACGGGGTTGTGGGACCAAGCAGGAGGGACGCCAGACCCTCCACGGAGTTACAAAGCTGCTGCGTAGCGGAAGGGTTTTGGAACGTCCCGCCACAGAGGGTAAGAGCCCCGTACACGAAACGCACGCAGCCTCCGGCTTGGCACCCGAGTAGCGCCGGGCCCGTGAAACCTGGTGCGAACCCGCGAGGACCACCTCGCAAGGCTAAGTACTAACAGGCGACCGATAGCGGACTAGTACCGTGAGGGAAAGGTGAAAAGTACCCCGGGAGGGGAGTGAAATAGTACCTGAAACCGTTGGTTTACAAACAGTCAGAGCGTCGCCGGCGCGCCCATATGTCGACCTTCGGGCCGGCTTTAGGGTCGTCGGTCGCGATGGCGTGCCTTTTGAAGAATGAGCCAGCGAGTTACCGTGCGTGGCAAGGTTAACCCGTGAGGGGGAGCCGGAGCGAAAGCGAGTCTTAAGTGGGCGTCTAGTCGCGTGTGGTAGACCCGAAGCCGAGTGATCTACCCATGGGCAGGCTGAAGCGGGGGTAAGACCCCGTGGAGGGCCGAACCCACCGTGGTTGAAAACACGGGGGATGACCTGTGGGTAGGGGTGAAAGGCCAAACAAACTCGGTGATAGCTGGTTCTCCCCGAAATGCATTTAGGTGCAGCGTTGGGTGTTCAGCATCGGAGGTAGAGCACTGAATGGGTTAGGGGGCCTACAAGCTTACCGACCCCAATCAAACTCCGAATGCCGATGCTCCAGAGCCCGGCAGTGAGACTACGGGGGATGAGCTTCGTGGTCGAGAGGGAAACAACCCAGACCGCCGGCTAAGGCCCCAAATTCGGTGCTAAGTGGGAAACGATGTCGGATTGCACAGACAGCCAGGAGGTTGGCTTAGAAACAGCCACCCTTTAAAGAGTGCGTAATAGTTCACTGGTCGAGTGATCCGGCGCGGACAATTTAACGGGGCTCAAGCACCGAGCCGAAGCCGCGGACCTTGCCCGTAAGGGCGGGGTGGTAGGGGAGCGTCGTGCGCGCAGTGAAGCGGTGGTGTAAACCGTCGTGGAGCGCGTACGAGTGAGAATGCTGGCATGAGTAGCGAGAGAGGGGTGAGAAACCCCTCCGCCGGAAGCCCAAGGGTTCCTGGGGAAGGCTAATCCTCCCAGGGTGAGTCGGGAGCTAAGGCGAGGCCGAAAGGCGTAGTCGATGCACAACTGGTTGATATTCCAGTACCGTCGTGCAAGCGTCAATCCCAATCCAGGGGTACTAAGGGGCTGCCTTCGGGCGATCCGAACGACCCTGGGGCGGGCAGCGAAGGCGGGACGCAGGAGGGTAGGTGAACCCTGGCGTTGGTTGTTCCAGGGGTAAGCGTGTAGGGCGGGGCCTAGGCAAATCCGGGTCCCAATAAAGCCTGAGGCGCGATACCGAACCGTATAGGTGAAGTCACTAATCCCATGCTGCCTAGAAAAGCGTCTAGCGAGTTTGTACGGCGCCCGTACCCCAAACCGACACAGGTGGGCAGGTAGAGAATACTAAGGCGATCGGGAGAACTGTGGTTAAGGAACTCGGCAAAATACCTCCGTAACTTCGGGAGAAGGAGGGCCTCGGTAGGGTAGAAGGCCTCGCGCCTCGAGCCCGAGGGGGCCGCAGAGACCAGGGGGAAGCGACTGTTTACTAAAAACACAGCAGCGTGCGAAGCCGTAAGGCGATGTATACGCTGTGACGCCTGCCCGGTGCCGGAAGGTTACGGGGAGGGGTTAGCCCGCAAGGGCGAAGCTCTGAACCTAAGCCCCGGTAAACGGCGGCGGTAACTATAACCGTCCTAAGGTAGCGAAATTCCTTGTCGGGTAAGTTCCGACCTGCACGAATGGCGTAACGACTTCCCTACTGTCTCAACCACAGACCCGGCGAAATTGAAGTACGAGTAAAGATGCTCGTTAGCTGCACCAAGACGGAAAGACCCCGTGGACCTTTAC
>JAJYZJ010000049.1 GCA_021800035.1 archaeon | reverse complement strand
GGGTGAACTCCCCAAGGCCGCGCATATGTGTTTCAGTTGCACCCCGAAACGCCGAAGAGCTCAGGTCTCTGTTAAAGAGGGCAGACGATTCTCTATCTGATATGGTCGAACTTAGGCTAGACGGACTTTCAGGTGAAGAGCTCGAGCTGAGTAGGGCCTTCCATGAAGCTGAGTCGAGAAAGCCGATCATACTCACATACTCGACCGATCCAGCAATACGTCTGGTTGGTGATGGCGTCGGCATTCGTCTTCTTGAGCTCTTGGCCCCATATGCCAGCCATATAGATGCAGGAGCTTACTATGACAGCCTTGAGCTTCGGAAAATCAACAAAGACGCGTACGTTGTAATCTCCCGCCATTTTGACAGGCCGCTGAAGATTGATGAGGGGGAGGCGGTTCTGAATGAGTTATCATCACAGGGCGCTGATATAGTAAAGATAGTATACAGAGCCGACGATATTGAAGACAATCTGGTGGCGCTACACCTATCCAGAAAATTCGGGTTAAAGAAGGTGATTTTTTGTATGGGCGGGGCCGGAAAAATTTCACGAGTTTTGTGTCCGCTTTTCGGCTCTGAATGGACCTATGCATCCTTGGGTTCTGGACTGGAAACGGCTCCTGGCCAAGTGGAAGTCCAGTCATTAATACGCTTTTACAGAAGCCTATTGGGTGGGAAACAGGGGGGAGTTCGGGGTTAGCTCTGTGGTTTGCGTTATCGGAAATCCAATAGAGCACTCTCTCAGTCCGCTAATCCACGAGACGGCGAGTAGGGCAGCAAGAAAAGCGGTGCTAAGTTTCAGAGCCGAGCTTGATTCTCGGACCATTCCCGCCTTCATTCGCGCGGTAAGATGCCGGGAAGAGTTGCTGGGATTCAATGTTACGATGCCCTTCAAGGCTGCGGTGATTCCATACTTGGACTTCGTATCTCTCGATGCCAGGAGACTGAATTCAGTGAATACAGTCGTACGTGGTAGAGAATCCACGCTCAAGGGACATAACACCGACTGGATTGCAGTGCGTGAATCTCTTACAGAGAGGAGTATAAACTCGAAGGCAACTCTCATCGCTGGAGCTGGCGGTGCGGCAAGAGCTGCTGTTTACGCCTTGACATTTCCTCCAGCGATATCCGAGAAGGTTTACATAAAGAACAGAACCGTCAGTCGCTTTGCAGCATTGAAGAGCACCTTTCCTCGGGTGAAGCCATCAGAGATGATGAATGGCGAACCAGATTTGCTGATAAACGCAACTCCATTGCCAGCGATTTCTATTTTCGGCAACAAGATGGTCAGGGAATCCTCCCTTCTCCTGGATTTCAATTATGCGTCCGGTCGTAAAGTGACGCAGAGGTTTTGCGGAGCGTATGGGGTAAGCTATGTGAACGGCCTAGAACTCTTGGCGAGACAAGGAGCTGTGGCAACACAGCACTTTTTCGGAACGGCAGTAGATCACCGAATTCTGTTGAGCGAGCTGGAGAAAAGGGGAACGTGAAAGGAAGCGGTATTTCACATGGGGCTTTGACGGTCGTGAATGCACTCCCCTCAGGTTGTGGAGCCGCTTTGGGTGTTGATCTGCAGGTAAAGGTGGATGCAGAAGTCGAAACAACCGGCAGAGGTTACCGTGCCCTGCCAGACACCGCTCTTTTCAGGGAAATAATTTATGGGATTGGTAGGTCTGCGAGTTTTGAAAACCTCAAAGCTTTGTTTACTGTCTATAGCGACTTACCCAGTAGAGCAGGCATGAAAAGCAGCAGTTCTGTCGCAAATGCCGCGATACTGGCGGTTTCCAATGCGCTCAAACTTGAACTTTCAGTAGCTGATGTGCTCCGACTGAATGTTGAGGCTTCGAGAAGGGCTGGCGTCACTTTTACCGGAGCTCTCGACGACGCTGCGGCCTGCCTGATTGGGGGAGTCCAGGTGTCAAACAATCTGGATGACAAGATACTGAGGAGTTACTTCTCCGAGGCTGAAGCAGCAATTTTCCTCCTGCCCGACGGAGTTACTCGACCCGACAATCTGCTTTCTAAAACGAACACCCTGAAAGAATTATCTCGCACGGCTTTCAGGCTGGCGCTAGACGGCCGATATCACGAGGCAATTAATCTTAACGGTTCTATGTGTGCATCTGCCCTTGGCTATGATTATCAGCCCATAATCGAGGCATGGCGCGGTGGCGCGACAGCTTGCGGACTGACTGGAAATGGACCCGCCTATTCATTACTTACTACTGAGGATAAGAAGGAGTACCTAGCAACAAAATGGGAGAAGTATGGGCGAGTAATCATGTGCAACTCGAGACTTCAAGAGGCTGAATGAATGGTCTCATTTCATCCGTTCCGACCGAGAGGAACAGTCCGTGCCCCCGCTTCAAAGAGTTATGCCCAGCGCGCTATTGCCTGCTCCGTCATATCAAATCATGATGTGCTAATTGAAGAATACGACGCATGCGATGACTCTGAATATGCCCTGAAGGCCGCGCACAAGCTTGGCTGTACTATTGAGTACGTCGAGACGAGTTCCCGCAACCTCAGAGTGGGCCACCGGAGTTATGCCGAGGCCAGTCCCAAGGGGAGACCCATAATCTTGAACTTCGGAGGATCTGCGACGTCATTCAGGATATTCACAGGTATATCGTGTGTTACCCCGGGCGTCAAGCTACTGAGAGGAACTGCTCAGCTCATGCGGCGTCCAATGAAGGAATTGATACAAGCCTTGAATTCGCAAGGAGCGAGGATAACATCTAAAGATGGCTCTCCACCTCTCACCGTCTATCCAACTGGCCTTATGGGAGGTACCACTATGCTGAGCGGAAGGGTTAGTTCCCAATACACATCTTCTCTTATGATCGCGGGTACCCGGGCCAATTCGCCGGTTGAAATCGTCCACTCCCAGGTGCCGGCCTCAGCGGGATATATCCGGATTACAGCTCATGTGCTCGGAGCATTCGGGGCAAAAATCGAGCATGAGAGTGACTGCAGGAGAGTCGTAGTCAATCCCACTCCACTGAGCGCCACACGATTCAAACTTGAGGGAGACTACTCGTCGGCGTCTTACATTCTTGCTATGGGCGCAATACGAGGAGAAATCAAAGTAACCAATCTTCCGCGGGTCACGTATCAGCCGGACGCACACTTTCTTGAAATTCTTAAAGTTGCTAATGCCTCACTAAAAATAGATACGAATTCGGTTACTGTGTGGGAGTCAGATCTCGAAGGGTTTGAGGCGGACCTAGAAGAGAATCCCGACCTGTGCCCGTTGCTTGCAGTGCTAGGAGCCTATGCAAAAGGACAAACTGTGCTGACCGGGCTGGATCGTCTGAAATATAAGGAGACGGACAGGGTGGTAACCACGCTCGAACTTCTGAAGAGTCTAGGCGTGAGCTGCAGCTACGACGGAAGCGCGATCAGGATTACTGGCGGCAGTGTTTTAGGAGGGATCGTGAACTCTTACGGCGATCACAGAATCGCACTAGCTGCTGCGGCTGCTTCCGTAGGATCTTGCGGCCGCATTGAAGTGACCGGGTTCGGTTGTCACACTAAGAGCTATCCAGACTTCCTAAGGCACTACCGAGCACTTGAAGGTTCCGTCTAGGAGGTAGTACACTTCGTAACTTTTGAAGTGGGTGATCCTACCCTTCAGCTCTTCCCTCTAGCACTTCTAAGAAGTCCTATAAGAAACACTGGGTGACGTGAGGATATGCCAAGCGTTCCGACCGGTGTTGTCATAAATGAGGAGGCTCTGGGATTTCTGTTCGCATATGCCCGGGGAGCCTATCCGCGCGAGGCAATTGTAGCTTTGATAGGAGGGTTGAGCAAGAGCGGACAGGTGATAGTTGATGAATGTGTGGTCCCGATGAAAAGAGTGGAGGGCCACGGCTTCTCGACTTGGGCGTTCATGGGAGCGGCCGACTCACGCACGGTGGGTATAGGTCATTCGCACCCTTCCGGGGTGATACGTCCCTCCCAAGAGGATCTGCTCAACTTTTTTGGTAAGATTCTTCTGATTGTCGGTCCGCCATATGCCTCCGAGTTGGACGCTGCGTTCTTTAATAGGCAGGGGGGCCAAATCCCTTTTAGTGTAAAGTGGTCAGGACCCGAGAGGAAGTTCAGGCTGTAGAGTAAGCGAGAATGAAACTTGCCTCTAACACTGCAGCAACGAAGAGTACAAGTGCAGAAAGCAGCAGTCCAAGCCCTGTCCAAGTCATTACTTTCAGCTTGTGCCGGAAACCGTCGATTAACGCATAAGTACCGATTGAACTGCCAATAGCGAATCCCAGAATTTCTAACCAGAAGAACGCATGGGTGACCAGCGCGCCGGTTATGAGCAAGTTCGCTGAGCTAAGGGCCAGTCTGGAAGACTCGTAGTTGACAACCAGGCCAGTCTTCATCGCCACGTAAATTCCAAATGCCAGGCCGAAGCCCGGAAGAGCCTCAACAAGCATTACAGTAAGGTTGGGAAGAAATATTCCGTACACCGCGTAGCTGAGCGCCGAAGGATGCGTTAACACGGCTTGGGTGCCCGGAAGTGTGCCCTTTGGAATTGTGCCCACGGGTAGTGTGGGTGCGGGGTGTGCAGAAGTAGTGTGGTAAATCGTCGTCCCTCCAAGTGATACCAGCCACCCGGGAAGGCTCAAATTTGCGAAAAACCAGATCGTGATGAACTGCAAGAGAAAAATTGTAACACTAATTATAAAGGGGGTTGACCCCACGAGGCGGTTCAGTCTGGACTGCAAATCTCTCTAGCGACGGTAAATGGTACACGGATTAGATTAGGCTTTTGTGACCAAATCGGATCAAACTCCAGAATTTGGAATTCTATTTGGTCCGCCTGAAACCCGGAGCGTTGTGGGCTTTCCAGGTTTGGCCTGCGCTTTCAACCGCAGTCTTCGCTGTGACTCGTGGGGGGTCATTCACGCCCCTCGACGCTAGTCAGTTATGTAGCAAGCGATGACTGAGGCTACATAAAAGGCAAGCTCTCCCCGGAAAGACATGAATGGGTCTCAATTGATTCTGCCTCTACCAGTGCTCGCGGGGCTATCGGGACTTGCTGTGAGTTTTGAGCGACTTGGTCTGGCTTGAGTAGCCTCCCGGTGTATCTCCGTTTCTGCTGAGCCAGTTGCGTTCTGGAGGGGTATGATGAGCAGAAAATTCGAGCTGGAAGATTGCCTGGACAAAGGGAGCAAGCGAACGCCCGGCACTTGCAAGCAGAGCTGTTTGGAATTGCTTATCTCTCACCAAGGTCATCCTGCTTGATGACTAAGCTCACCTTCATAGGTACTGGTGCAGGGGGGTTCAAGGGTTCAGCGAGGCTGAAGTCCTGCGTTTACCTCGATGGGCTTCTCCTAGACTGCGGGGCCGGCGTCTCAGGCAGGCTGGAGGAACTCGGTTTGCTGGAGAGTATCGATGCAATCTTCGTCTCCCATCTGCACAGCGACCACGTAAGCGGGCTCTATGATGCGCTCGTCTCGATGGTGATCATCAGGAGGAGTAGACCACTCAAGCTGTTTTCGCCGCCTGGCCTCAGGTCACTGGTTCAGCATTACGAAGATTTGGGAAATAAGCTCCATGATTCTTCGAATGGATTCGAGCTGGATTTTGTAGATTCCATCGATTTCAAGTACTCAGGTAACTCATTCCGAGTAAGCCCGCTTCAGCTTGATCACGTAGTAACCGATTGGGGCTATCGCCTTGAGAAAGAGGGGATCTGTATTTTCTATACGGGGGATACTAGAGAACCTTCCGCACTTCTTAACCAAAGGGTGGATTATCTCCTTCATGAGGCCACATTTGACGAATCATACCGCCAACTCTCCGCACTGCACGGACACAGCACAGCGCTGGAAGCAGCGAAAGCAGCCGAGTCTACTGGTGCCCGAAAGCTATTCTTGGTTCATGTCGAGAATCGCACAAGCCCTCCAGAGGCCAAGCTTCGCGAAGCTGAATCTGCTTTTTCCAACGTAGTCCTGCCGGAAGATTTGGAGAGCTTTGATTTGTAGCCCCCGGGACGGAAACGCGTAAAGGTCGCTCAGAGCGCCAACTCTGTTACCCGCAGTAATGCATTCTTAAGTAGTTCCACCCCCCCCAGTAGCCTGTGTGGTCTCTGGCAGAGGAATATCCATACCCGAAGGACTGGGTTATCGCACTTCCAATCAGACGACGGTATCAACCACAACAGCCCGCTACTAGGCCTAGTGAACTTCGATCTCTCGGATCAGAGAAGGGAGAATGAAAACATGAACGCTATTCGCAGTTCCTCAGAAGACCACTCTGATTTGGCGAACGCGAATCGGATTGAGGCGATGCAGCGCAAGCTCGTAATGTCGGGATTGGACGGATTTGTTCACTACCAATCAAGCAGGGCAAAGGAAAATGTCACAATCCCCTATCTCACTGGCGTAAGGGGACTAGAAGATTCTGGCGTAATCATTCCGGCGAGCTCTGAGCCTGTTCTACTTGTAAAGGATTTCGAAGAGAGCAGGGCAAAGCGGCAGTCTAGCCTAGCTGACGTAAGGGGAGTTACGACGCTCCCAGTTGAGCGCGCAATGGCAAGCATTGGAGAGGTCTTCAAAGAGAAGGGCTTGGCAGGAAAGAGAATCGGGATTGATGAATCAGAACTGACAGTGGAGGTTTACAACAAACTTCTTTCACTAGGGGTGACCATGGTCCCTTTTGCTACTGAGCTGATTTCAATGAGAATGGTGAAGACTGCTGCGGAAGCAAAAAAGATTCGCGAAGCCGCAGAGATAGCCGGCGCAGCTATTGAGAAAGTGCGCTCTCTGGTTTCGGAGGGACTTGAAGAACGAGAACTGGCCGCCGAAGCGTCCAATTTAATGCAGAGAAGCGGTGAAGCATCATTCGTGTCTGTTCAGTTTGGCCCGAATGCATCATTCCCGCATCACAGGGGAGACTCGACCCGGGTGCGTGGTGATGGTCTGCTTGTGGTAGACTTGGGAGCGAACGTTGAAGGCTACAATTCGGACATCACACGAACTCTTTATGTAGGCTCGCCGAGCGAAAGACATAGAAAAATTCCTGATTCTATCAAACTCGCAGTTTCAGATGCCATAGAAAAAGTGCGCCCCGGCGTCCCCGTCAAGGAGGTTGCACTAGCCGCTAGAAGGGTTATCCGGAATTCAGGGCTACCACAGCCCAGACACAGAATTGGCCACGGCATAGGATTGAATGTGCACGAAAAACCCATAGTCGAGGAAGGATTCGAATATGTGCTTCAGGCTGGCAATGTTATCGCAATAGAGCCAGGCACATACCTCGACGGAGACACTGGCTGTAGGATAGAAGTAGACTTGCTCGTTACGGAAAGCGGGGCTGAGCTTCTGGACCCTAAGAGCTTACCTCTCCTTTAACGGGCTCCAATATCTTTAGATCCCGAGAGTTTAACATCTACTGCAGCACCTTCAGCAGCTGCAACGGATGGACAGAAGTTTTCTGCGCGCCGTCGCTCATCTGAATCGAACAAACCGAGCTATCGGTGGTCACTATACCTTCGCCAAAGGATTTCAGCTGCTCAAAGAGTTCTTTGCCCACGACCATTGATAATTCATAACCCAGCGCTCCCTTTTTGTAGCCGAATGTACCTCCCATTCCGCAACACGTGACATCGCTTTCGGTGACTGTATAACCAGACAGCTCTAGGAGTTGACTGTACGGAGTCTTCTCAACCGCCCTAGCGTGACACGGAGAATGATAGAAAACTTTTGCTCCAACAGACGGCTTGTCTAACTTGCACTTCCCTGATTCAACTGCCTCAAGCACCAAACTGCCAAGGCTGTAAGAATTGGACGCAATCGCGTCGGCCTCTTTACTTGGAGAGATTCTGGGATAAACCTCTCGGAGGATATACAAGGCGGTGGGCTCCGTCACTACGACCCTGTAGCCAAGATTGACGTACTCCCACAATAATTCTATGTTTTTCTTGGCGATACGCCTAGCGGACTGAACCATGCCATAAGACAGGTAGGGCATTCCTGCCTCGACTTGACTAGTGGGAAAATAGAGGTTGTGGCCAAGCTCGTTAGATACTCTCTTAGCGTGTATGGCGATCGCAGGGTTATGGTATCTTGCAAACACGTCCGAGAAGTAAATTAGCGTTGTATCCGGGGCTCCAAGATTATCCAGAAACTTCAGGGGATGGGCCACGCCTAGAGCCCTCCTCCTCCTGTCCAGACCAAGTATGGGCATTACAGGTGAGGCCAAGCTAGAAGATGACAGCTTATTCCAGAGTCGGGGCGAAAGGCAGGCGGCCCTGTCCAGTTTTTCCACAGAAGTGAGCAACTTTTCCGAGATTCTTCGTCCTCTACGATTCATTCCTCTGGACTTGACATCGGAGATAATCTCTGCTAAGGGGATTTCGGTAGGGCAAACACTTGAGCATAGCCCGCAGGAAATACATAGATCAGAAAATTCGTTGGCCTTATCCACGCCTTGTGTTATTGATGTCCACAGTACTCCCATTGGTCCAGTGTAGATGTCGCCGAATACGTGGCCGCCCAAACAGTTGAATGTCGGGCAGGTATTCAGGCATGCCCCGCATCTGATACACTTTAGCGCCGGCGCTAGGAAGTTTTTTGTTGCGCTTAATCTACCATTGTCAATAAGAACTAGGTAGAATTCTTGGCGATGGCCGTCTGCGGCCACTTGAGGCGGAGAGGTGAACGTTGTGTATACAGTCAGGCTCTGACCCGTAGCGGATCGAGCTAGAAGCTCCAAGATTGAAGATGCGTCACTCGTATTCCGTACAATCTTCTCAACTCCAGCAACCGAAATGTATAAACCCGGAATGGATGGGCCAAGTCTCCCGTTACCCTCATTCGTAACAAGCACCACGGTACCGGTTTCTGCAATCAGCAAGTTGGCGCCAGAAATCGCAGCCTCCGCACCTAGGAACTTGGCCCGCAGGAGAGAGCGTGCCACCTTTGTGATTTCTTCTGGGTCGCTTGAGACCTGCGCTCCCTCTTTCTCTCTGAAAAGCCTCGCAAAATCTTCGCGTGTAAAATGAATAGCCGGGGCTACGATATGGGCGGGCTTGTCACCCGCAAGTTGTACAGCTCTCTCCCCTAGGTCCGTACTCACAATTTCGAATCCGTCTCGTTCAAGGTAATCGTCCAGCCCTATTTCTTCGGTCGTCATGGATTTCGATTTGACGATTCTCCTGACGTGATGGCTTCTCAGCAGAGCGACCACCTGTTCTCGGGCGTCGTCTGCATTCTTTGCGAGTTTTACGTGACCGCCGCGGGACTCGATCGAATTCGTGATTGTCTCTATGAGAGTCGGTAGTGCACTGATACACTCTTCCTTTACGACAGAGGCAATTCGTCTCTGAACCATGAATGATTCGAGTTCGCTCAGCGCCGACCTCCTGTGCTCTCGAAGTCTTTTCAGCCCGCTTCTAATCGAAATTACTTTTCGTCCGTCCGATATCGACTTGGCAACCCTATCCTCGAGATTGCTCAGTTTTCCGCGCCCTCTTCTACGTAGACACTTACAATCTTCGGGCCATGAACCCCCTTAATCAAGATTTGCTCTATGTCAGCGGTCCTGCTCGGCCCTGATACAATCGTGAGCGTTGTGCCCGGCGAGAGCCTCGCCCTTCCGGCGGCTAGGAAGTCTGACACGTTGTGGTGCACTTTGGGATTCCTACAGAACACAATCAGTTCTGGCGCAAGAGAAGTCGCTTGCCTTTCTTCCAGCGTGTTAGTTACAATCACTGCTGAGCCTGAACCTGCAATCAGATCTGTTGAATAGGTAATACACGTCTGGGCGCTTGCTATAGTGCTCAGGTTGGCCTTATTTGCTTCCCTACACTTGTTGCCAGAAAGCGCGAAAAACCTGTCCGAGATGGCAGGCGGAAGGCCCGCAAATATGACAAACTCGCTCCGCTGCACCTGGGAGGTCAGCTTCTGTGATATCGTCTTCTCTTTACCCGTAACCAACTCCACGCCGAGCTCTTTGCACTTTTCTGCAAACTCAGCAAAATGTAAACTTTGGTGGCTCATAAACTGCTGTCTCAACCTCTAGGTAGAGGTCCCCTTTGCGCTAATGGAATATATTTGAGCCCTTTCGGGCCAATGTAATCCGCATCCGGTCTGATTATCTTGTTCTCCCTGAGTTGCTCGTTGTAATGGGCGACCCATCCGAAGACCCTGCTCGCTGCGAAGATGGAAGTATAGGTCTCAACGGGAAGGTCCAGGAGATAGAATATAGGGGCCGCATAGAAGTCGAGATTTGCTGGGAGTTTTTTCTTTTCCCACATTCTTGCCTCAATCTTGGCGCAGACTTCATAATAGTCCGTGCTTGACTTGGCCTCGGAGAGTTTTCTGAATAGCGCCTTGCAGAATTGGGCTCTCGGATCTACCGTCTTGTAGACTCGATGCCCAAAACCGGGCACCTTTTTGCCCTGACTGAGCAATTCGTCAATGTAAGATTCAGGAGACGATTGCTTGCTCGCTGCAAGCTGCAGCCCAAGGGCTGCCTCGTTTGCTCCACCGTGCAAAGGCCCTTTGAGTGCAGCAAGGGCAGACGTAATGGCAGCAAACACGTCGGCTTGAGTTGAGGCAACTACCCGCGTTGTAAACGTGGACGCGTTCAGATCGTGCTCAAGATAAAACAGCATCACTTGTTCGAACGATCTTCGTTCGAAAGAATGGAGCTGCGACCCGGTAAGCATTGCCAGAAGATTGTCTGAATAGTTTTCGCCTTGGTTATATACGGGTGGAGGTAAACCGTTCCTGGCGCTATGGATGCTCGCGACAAGCGAAGGAAACTTGGCTGCCAGCGAAACGTGTGAATTTTTGCCAGAGGGATTTTCTACGAGAGAACCAATTAGCGAAACGCACGTCCTGAGCATGTCAATTGGATGCGCTGAACGTGGGAAGAGTTCGAGAAGGCGGGGTATTTCAGGAGGTATCACCGAATCATGGGAAAGCAAGTCATGAAAATCCTTGAGCTCGGGAGCTGAGGGAAGATTTCCGTTTAGGATAAGATATGCAGTTTCTTCAAAACTCGCATGGTTGGCGAGGTCATTGATGTCGTAGCCAGAATAGATTAGCGTACCGTCTGAGCTACTCTTTGATATTGAAGTATCTGCAACGATAACGTCGTAGAGCCCTCTCGGGGCTCTGAATTTCTCCGGCATATACGTTCATATGATGCGTTTTTGCTTCTATTTCGGGCTTTTGGTGCCCATTATCCGCTGGGCCTCCCTTGAGAGTTCTGAATCCAATGATTCCTCACGTCCATAATCAATTAGCTCATAAACTTCCACCCTTGTCATCAGCGAATTCACAATTTCCTTCTGGCTACCCTTTTTGGCGAGTTCTGCGTAAGTTCTGTCGGCTGTCTTCAGCATGGCCCTGAGCGCGGTCATAGGAAACAGTACTACCTTGTATCCCAGCTGCGCAAACTGTGATGCAGATAGATAAGGGGTCTTTCCGAATTCGGTCATGTTCGCAAGCAGTGGACCACGAACTTTGCGCGCGAACTCTCTGAATTCTTCTTCGCTCTCAAGAGCTTCAGGAAAGATGACATCGGCTCCGGCATCCGCGTAGATTCTCGATCGCTCTATCGCTGCGTCCATGCCTTCGACAGCTCTAGCGTCAGTTCTGGCTATCAATACGAGCCCAGTCTTTGAGCTTTTTTTTGCCGCAAGCAATTTCTTGACCATTTCTTCCGTGGTCACGAGCTCCTTCTTTGGAAGGTGGCCACACTTTTTGGGCATGACCTGATCTTCTATATGTACCGCCGCCGCTCCAGCTCGTTCGAGCAACTGAACCGCCCGAGCTACATTCACTGCCTCGCCGAAGCCGGTATCCATGTCGACTATCAGTGGTAATTTACACACATATGTGATTGAGCTGACAGCGTCTGCTACTTCAGTAAGCGTGGTTACGCCAAGATCAGCAAGACCCAATGAGTTTGCGAATCCACCTCCAGAAAAATACAGAGCCTTGAAACCGTGCTTTGCCGCAAGTCTTGCGGTAAGCCCGTTAAACACCCCGGGCGCTACAATGGTATCGGGTCTCTTCAGTCGCAGCCTCAGGCGTGCAGGAGCTAACCCCTTCCGTGAAGCGTCATCTACCGTGGACTCTTCCAAGTGCTCCAACGAGATCCTCGACCATCAGTTTATCCGTGTTCCAGAGCATATAAAGTGCATCCTTCGGTCCACCCATGAGCAGGAATTTATCCTCTACCTCCTCGTCAGACATGGGGTTCTTAAAGTGACCCTTCGGATATCCCACTTCAGCTTGCGCCTTCCGCCCCGATTTTGTGACTACCGACACTCTGTTCGGAATTTCTTTCGGGTACCGCTTGTCGAACTCGGGGGCTACAACTACTTTTGTTCGCTTCATGAGTTTGAGCGTTTTCTTGTCGCTGAATTTCCATTCGAGAAAAGTATTCAAGGAGACCGAGCCATCAAGTAGTGCAGATACAACAATGTAAGGGAGGCTGTGATCCGCAGTCTCCTTCGTCCTTGGAGCCCATTTCTCTTTATCTTTTGCGATTATTTTCCATGCTACCGTAAAGGTTTCAATGCACACTTCTGAAATCTCTTCATCACCAATCTCAGCCTTAACCTTGAGAGCCGCATCCACCGCGCTCATTGCGTGATACTCTACCGGATAGTTTTTGATGTGGGTCATGCGAAGCATTTCCTTCTGCCCAAGAGCGAGTTTGAACCCCCCCGATACTTGTTTGAAGAAACCCATTTCTCCTTCAAACACGGGTGAGGGTCCAGTCATTCCATTTTTAGCAAGGAGGGCTGCGAATAGGCCGTTCCTAGCCGCGTTGGCTGCTGCACACCCCTTCCACATCGAGAGTTCGCCAGCTCTTGTCTGCCTCAGTGCGATGTTTGGTGTTGCGGCGAGGTTGACCGCCTGAAGGATGCTATCTTCTTCCATGCCCATTGCCACTGCCGCGCCTACCGCAGCAGATATCGCAATGTAAACAACATGATCCCAGCCTCTGTCTCGTATGCTTGACGCGTCTGCAAGCGCACAGGCCAAATCATAGGCCACTAGAGTGCCCAGAATAAGGTCGCGCCCTCCAGCTTTCTCTGCTTCCGCGGCCGCTAGGATAGCTGGTATATTATCGCTGGGATGCATAGCTTCCTTAGAGAGATAGGTGTCATTGAAGTCCAGATATCTCGCTGCGCAGCCGTTTGCAAAACAGGCTTCTTGGAGGCTGCTTTTTTTCCAGAGGCCAAGGACGGTGGCGCCGTAGCGGGAGGTAGTGAATCCTGCGACCTCTCTCGCAGCCCTGACCGGCGGCGAATTCAGAGCGGGATAACAAACACCAAGCGTGTCGATTATCCTACGCTTTGCTTCCTTGATTGATTGCGTGGAATAGTGCGAATAGCTCGCATTTGCCGCGAAATTGGCGATGTCTTCCGCGAGCATGGTCTATCCGGGCGCATTGATAGGGTAGCTGATATAAGTATACTGACTTGCATCACGATTTATCCTGAGCAAAACGAT
>JAJYZJ010000126.1 GCA_021800035.1 archaeon | reverse complement strand
GCCAACCCGCTCGCCAATCCCAAGGGCGCTCAGGGACAGATTAACCTGATACAGCAGGCAGTGAGCGAATTTCATTTACTCGCTCCGATTTATGTCAGATTCGGCTATTTTGCACTAAATCTGTTCACATTCAATTTTGGAATGAGCACGACGTTCAAGGAACCAGTAGTGGTCGCAGTTCTCCAGTATCTTCCCAACACGCTTCTCTTGGCGACAGCCTCGTTGCTCACAACTAGCGGGATAAGTGTGGCCCTCGGGGTGGCAGCGGCCAAATCCAATCTTTCTCTCAAGGGAAGAGCGAAAGATTACGCCTATTCATTGTTCTCGATAGCCACTTATTTCATTCCGATATTTTGGGTGGGCATGATCATCTATGTTGTTTTTACAGATCAGCTGCATCTTTTTCCAATCAATCTCGCCTATGCACTGAATGGAGGAGGAACTCACTCGTATACAGGTGTACAGTACTATCTCAGGTACATTTGGGCGGCGATACTTCCTATTGGCGTGTTGACCATGGTGGGCTTTGGGCACAGGCAGCAGTTGCTCCGTAACAACATAATGGAGGAATATAGTTCAGCAGGTTACGTATCTTTTCTCAGGGCGAGAGGGGTGCCAGACAAGCAGGTCTTTTATAAACACGCCTTCAGGAACGCATTACTTCCTTGGGTAACCCAGATTGGTCTTGATATAGCATTTCTGATTTATGGAATATATTTCATAGAAGTGCTCTTCAACTTTCCGGGGATGGGGTGGGCCTCGGTGCAGGCTGCCGACTTCTTTGATATTACTTTTCTGGCCG
This sequence comes from archaeon, assembly GCA_021800035.1. Lineage (GTDB taxonomy): Archaea > Thermoproteota > Thermoprotei_A > Marsarchaeales > Marsarchaeaceae > JAKAWJ01. The sequence continues at coordinate 1,955 of JAJYZJ010000126.1, read as the reverse complement.
CCACTACTTTCATCTTTGCTCTTTACACGCTTGCCGTGCTCACTTTGCTAGATTTTGTGTATGTGCGCCTCGACCCGAGAATACAGCTGAGCTAGTACCCCCAAGTTAAGGCCCAATTTGAAATAAAAAATGGAGGAGCCTGGGCTCCCGCCGCGCTTACCGAGAACCCCACAGACTCTTTGAGTCGCTCGAGGCCTAGGTCACTTCTTCCTGCGCATTGCTAGTGCTGCTATCGCGACTATTACTATCACTATCACAACTGCGACTGCCGCTATTTCGGTAACGTCAGAAGAGGGTCGCGTGGTTGTTGGCGTGGGCGAGGATGAGCTGGAAGTTGTGGGGGCTATGCCAGTTGATGACGATGAACTCGTGGGAGTATGGCTCGTGGAGGAGGGAGAGGTCACATTCAGGATGCCGTAACTCTGATAGTAGTAGGTGTCCGCGTTGGTCGAGCTGGTTGTGTAGAACATGTAAGGCGAACCGGTCCAATTCAGCTTCGCGACTAACAGGTAGCTGCCTGCACCCAAGTTCTGAGTTGGGATCGACGCAAAGTACTCGCCGCCCGCACCCCCTCGCATTGGCATCGATTCTATCAGTTGCTGGTTGGTTGGGTTGAGCACGTAAAGCGTGCCTGCGGCGTTATCAACTTGGTTGTATATGGCGAAGTAGCCCGTGGAATTCGAAATTACCTTGGTCGTGTTGTAAACGTTTACGTTCACGCTGAAAGTGGCGGTCCCACCAAGCTGGGCTTGTATCTGGTTCGTGTACGGGTTTGAAAGCGCGTATTCCGGCAGGTAGCGCTCTATCTCGTAATCATTTGTCTGGCTCCATCCCGAGAAGCCGTAAGGTCCCGCGGGGACGAAGTAGGGAAGATACTGAGAGGGATTTGTCATCTGGTCCGCTACCGCCGGCTGGACCTTTCCGAGTGTGTGCATTGGCAAAATAGAGAGCCCAAATACGTTATACAGGTTGAATACGGAGGTGGTATTGAAGTACAGGGTAATATGATAGGGGTTGCTGGGAGTAACATAGGAACCAACGAAGCCCGGAGCCGAGTCGAACCAAACCGTCGACGGGTGCTGGCTCACCGCGGTATAGTCGAGCGTAATACCCGGCGCGATCGAGATATTGCTATCCGAGGGATTGTACGGATTGGAGGAATAGCCTCCCACGTCATAGTACCAAAGCGTAAAGTTGAAGTCCTCCGCGGTAAGTGGGACACCGTCCCCCCAGATGAAGTTCGGCAGGAAATTGAACGTGATTGTTGTGCCGTTGTAAGATTCGCCGTTTGGCATTGTCCCACTACCTGATGAAACCGTCCAGTTTTCCGCGGCGTTTGCCATATAGCCCACTGGATTATTATATGGAATCCCAAGGGCTGACACGAACTGCGAGCCAAAGATAATATCGTCCTGGGCCGAAAGGTAATTCAGAATATTCATATCGTCAACGGTGCCCAGTGCGGCGACATGGTAAATCGCGCCGAATGTGGAGTTTGCAGGGTGGACATTTCCCGGGAGCAAGGTGCCGTACGGTGGTTCAACAATGTAGCCCTGCCAGCCGACCGTGCTTACAGGGAATAACGTCGTGCCCCAGAACAGCGTCACGTATGGCAGGTCGGTTTGAAGAAATGTCAATGCTTGATGCGTGTAGTTGAGAGCCTCAGCATTGGTAGCCGAATCATATTCGACCTCAGAAAGCAATCTCCAAGCGGTTGCGTTGCTGTAGTCAAATACCCCTTTATTCAGAGCCGATGGGCCCAGGAAGAGGTAAAATTCAGTGGGCGAGGGAGGCGACCAGATCCATTCGCCAAGGGCCATTTGCCACTGGCCGGACGCAAGATATGAGCCGAATGTGCCTGGAGCGATCAGCTGTGTTGAGATAGAGAGGTTGATTGCTGCCGCATCATTGTAAATGCTGGACATGATTGCTTGGTATAGCTCGAAACCCGGGCC
>JAJYZJ010000125.1 GCA_021800035.1 archaeon | reverse complement strand
CGCACCCCCTCGCCCGCGCTGCTGGCCAGGATCACCCTGGCCCGCAATCCCAGCCCCTGCCCCAAAGTCGGCGCTCTCAGCCACCCCTTGAGTATCGCCACGTCCTTGTCCGCCACCTTCAGTATCGGTGCCATGCAGCCAAGCTTAGCAACCGCTCTACGTTACCGCAACTTTCGGTACGTGACACCAGCGTGAAGGAAGTGGAATTGCTGCTATAAAGTTGTTATCCGAGCGCAGAGCCTCACTTGGAGGCAGGATCCCTCCCGCCGAGGAGGTACTCGACAAATGAAAGACGCAACGCCATCCTATCTCAAGACACTGGCAGAGGTTTACAGGCCGCACTCCTCGGACATACGTCGCAGAATAGAGTTGTTGGCTCACATCTACGACCTACCTGAGATCAAGTTTCATTTATCTACGGACGATTCCCGCTATTTCGAGTATGTCACCAGGATCTCTAATTTCGTGGTAGTCGTTTTCTATACCTCATCCAAATACGTCTTTCTTCAGACCTCCCCTTCAGGGGACGGCAAGAGGGTTACCTATTCTTTGCCCGCTCGTAGCATACGCCCCGACTTTACCGTGCAGGATACAATCAACAGCCTCGCGGCTCAGACGATAGGTCAGGTCAAGTTGGCGCAGGTTGAACCGGTTGCGTTGCTGAAACACAGTTTTAGCCATTCTAAGGCATTACCGACCACTCACGAAATGCAAGGACTAGCCTATGTAGCGCGGCTTCTGGATTCGGCACCCCGTAACCTATTCCCGATCGATGGCTATTTTGTTCCTATAAGGGATGGAAAACAGCATATCGAAAACGGGGAAGTAAGCTCTTTCAGCAACAGTGACGTTTTGTCGAGGTCCATTGACCGGATTCAGGGCTTTTTTGGACCTGCATGTTGAATTTCCCGACGCCGAGATTACCGCCAACGAGCGCGCGCGTAAGAAATACGAGCGCCATCGCCGGTGGATCAAGCCGATTTTCCGTCTTCTTAAGAAGGGATGGGCGCTCGACAGAGCTATTGCTTCAGCGATTGGGCAGCCGGCGACTTTCCTCGACGCGTCATGCGGGGAGAGCCGGCTCCTACTTCGCGCTCAGAAAGCGGGTGCAACGGTGTGCGTAGGCAACGATGTCTCATGGAGCCAGATTGAACTTCTTCTTGGTGATTTGTCCCCGGACCTGCGGTACAAGATCGCCTTCACCAACCACAATATCGTTGCTTTACCGTTTAAGGCGAATGTCTTCGATGTGGCCATCTGTAAGGATACGTTACATCATCTTGGATCGCCGGCTGAATGGCATCTCGTTCTGAACAATCTTATCCGAGTCGCTCAAAAAGTGATTATAGTAGAAGTTGAAGATCCGACGCAACGGGTGATCTCTAGGGTCCTGAACAAGTACTACTACAAGGGATGGTTGGAGGATACTGGCAAGTGCCCGTGGTCTTACCGGCAGTTCAGAGACTGCATTCAAGGATACGTGAACTTAAGGCCAGAGCTTGATGCAAAAATCAGCAAGCATCAGTCGCTTCACTCAAATCACATGATCGCAGAGATATGGAAGCGGCAAAGCCCGCGAGGCGGTGAGGGAGTCGAAGCATGACCACTGAGGGCAAGAACGGAGCGTCCCATATAGGCGTCGTGGGAGGCATAGCTTCGGGGAAGAGCACTATATGCGGAGTACTCCAGCGTTTCGGCTTCGCGGTCATTTCGCTGTCCGACTTAATCGTGGACGAAGCTCGCTCCAGGGGTATGGAATTAGCCACGCGGGCACAATACTTTCAGCTCGGTGACGAAATGCGCTACCACCGAGGACGAGACATCTTGGCAAGATTAGCTGCCGACGAGGTGTGCCGGAGAGGATGGCGCCATTTCGTCATTGAAGGGGTGAGGACTACTGGGGAAGCCAGATTTTTGCGCAGCACGTTCCCCGACATACTCCTGATCGGCGTTGAGACACCGCTTGAAGAGCGGCTCAGACGGGTGAAGGCGAGGAGCAGAGAAATAGACCCATTGGATCACGACCTGATCCTTAAGAATATTGAACGAGAGAACTCGACGAACGGTGACGGCTGTGAACTCTTGGCCGTCATGGAGATGACGGACCTACGGATCAGCGGTGAGCTGTCTGCTGCGGAGACCGAGACTTCCCTTCTATCTATCATTACACGGTAGGAGCGCCACGACAAACAGATGAGCAACGTATTTACAAGACAGGGACTAGAACTAAAGCAGCGTCAGATTAAGGAGCAGGAGAGGAAGGTGAGAGCGGTCGGTAAGGAGGTAGGTGAAGAGGCCGGGATTAATTGTGATTGGCACGACAATTTTGGCTATGAGGATTCTAAACGTAGGTTAGAGCTGGAATCACAGATTCTGAGGCGACTGAATGAGGAAGTGGCTGGAGCCGTTGTAGTGAGTGTTGAGGAACAATGCGACAGGGTGGCGATCGGCGTGACGGTCAAGTTGCTGGTCAACGATGAGAGTAAAGAGTTCACTATTGGTGCATATGGAGAATCGAATCCCGGAACTGGCTTGATCTCTTACAATAGCCCCCTCGCCGCCGCATTGATCGGTGCGAGAGTCGGAGACTCTGTGGCGACCCGGATAGCAGGTAAGACGCAGAAGATTCAGATCGAGAAGATTTTGCCTCCGTCCGACAGATATAACCAACTGATAGACGCGTTACTGGGACAAGGTGACGCAGAGTTGCGCTGACTATTGACGCCTGCGTAAGCAATGTCCTATACTACCGGCCGGTGGAGGTGGAAGATGCGGCCGGTGGGGAATGCGAAGCAGTTGGAGCGGCGTCGGCAACGGGCAATCGCGCTGCTGAAAGAAGGG
>JAJYZJ010000124.1 GCA_021800035.1 archaeon | reverse complement strand
ATTCATCCGCGGAGAACGCCCTAGAGTCGGGTGCGCTCCTGGGAACAGATTATGCCACATACTTCAGCGATCCCACCTCCACGCCTCTGGCAAGCGGTCAGTGGAACTACATAAGTGGAATAAGCACCTCGCCATCAACCATGCCACTCTACCAGCTGAATTCCACTGTAGCCCGCTCAAAGAATATCGGGGAATCGATATTCGGTACAAAAGCAAACTATACAGTCGGTGAACTCATCGAAATATTCCCGCAAGGTAACTATTCAGTGGAATTGGCCCAGTCCGACTTCAAGTTCCAGATTCTGGGCAGCGCCTATGGTGCACTCGGCACCGACACGCGAGGTGCAGACGTATGGTCAGAGTTCGCCACGGGAACGCAAACCTCGCTCATAATCGGGTTCGGGGCAACTGCTGTAACGATGTTCATCGGAGTGCCCCTCGGGCTCTTTTCTGGGTTCTTTGGAGGACTGCTCGACAATTTTTTTATTTTCATATTCGACATTTTGCTGCTACTTCCCGGTCTAACGCTGCTGATCGACTTGGACACGACATTTACTATTGCACACGTCTCTCCGAATCGGGTTCTTCTCATAATACTCCTTATTGGCACGCTGAGCTGGCCAGTTTCTGCTAGACTAGTGCGTTCTCAAGTGCTCAGCCTGCGTTCGAGGACGTACATAGAAGCCTCAAGAACAATGGGGGCGAGCGACATGGGCATTCTGAGGAGGCACATCCTCCCGCATACCGCTGCAACAATCATAGCAATAGTCACTTACGTAGCGCCCGGACTGATAACGGTAGATGCCGGCCTAGATTTTCTCGGGTTGGGTATTGTTAACAGGCCCACGTGGGGAAATATGCTAGCAAATCTGGTAAACGATATCAATCCTGGAAATGGCTATTTGTGGTGGATTAGCTTACCCGTCGGACTCTCGATAATAGTAATATCAATCGCCTTCTACCTTGCGGGAACTGGCATTCAAGAGGAGTACGGCAGAATCGCATAGTCGCCAACCCCGTCTTGCGGAGCACTCTACCAAGGGAGATGGCGTGCCATACTTCCGGAAGAGAGACGTTCAAGGTCGCAGAGTCAGACTGGGCTGAGTCAGCTCTGTACAGTCTTTATCTAATCATACCTCTCAAATGCGGGCTTCGGATCGGCGAACATCAACTTTATCTACCACAAATTCGGATTCGTGGCCGCAGTCGAACGTCCTAAACCAATCTACGGCTGATTATGGATCACTCTACCTTTTAGAGAGTTTTCCGGTCTTGTGAAAGACATTTCGCTCAATCACCAAGTCCATTTTGCCTCCTCCCCTGTCCAAGAATTCTATCTCCATTTTGTCCGGTCCCGCTGCCAGATAATACTTACCCTGATCCTCGAAAACCGGAAGAGTCTGTTCGCTCCCTTCCCCTCTCATAGTGAGATTGAGGTAGTAGCCCGCCCGGGATACTGTCACTTTGCTCAAGCCCTTGTAATTTTCGTATTCACCAACGAGCCTCTCAAGTGCGTTTTCTTTGGAGATCATCGAAAGCCTGTTTGGTTCCTCCCCTGCGAGCAGGGCAAGCGCGTAAGCGCCCACCTGGAAAGTTGGGAAACTGCCTCCGTTTGCGGCAAGAACGACTCCAACCTTTTTCTCAGGAAGGAAGCCAGCAAACGCAACAGAGACGTCGATTCCTCCTGTGTGCCAGATTAGCTCATTACCCAGAAAGTCGGTACTCCTCGCCCAGCCGTAGCAGTACCACATTTCGCCCATCCCGCCCGCGCGACCGGTGTTTATTCTTCCCTTGCAGAGTTCCTTGAGCAAAGGCGAGGGGACTACGAAATCCCCGAATTTCCCGTCATTAATGTACATCTTTATGTAGTTCGCAAGCTCACTCATGCTCACCAGGAGCCCGCCGGGCGCGTCCACAAGTGGATGGCTCGGGAACTGCGTAGCTACGTACTTCCCTTCCTTATTCTGAGTGTAAGGGGTCATTGCGTCGGCGTCAGTCTGTAGGACGCTCCTAGAGAAAGAAGCACGGGACATTCCCAACGGCCTCAGGATATGGTTGGTCACGTAATCAGGATAGGACTCTCCGCTTGCGATTTCAATTATTCTTCCGAGCAGGGTGTAGCCTTCGTTCCAGTAGAAGTATCTTTTCCCGGGAGGGGCCATTCTTTCTCCCGCGGCCTGATTGATATGGGTCAGCATATCGTCAATGCTACCCATGGGAATCCCGGAGCTATCCTTGCCCAGACCACGCAGGATAAGTAACTCTGCCACGCCCAAGGCGGGCATGCCGCTTGAGTGACTGAGAAGATGATGAATCCTGACCTGATTGTTCCTGTCGCTCAGCCTGAAATCCGACACATACTTTTCAACAGGGTCAGTGACATCAAGCCTGCCTTCCTCCTGTAGCATCATTATGGAGATCGCGGTGAATGATTTTGTCACTGAACCTATCCCGAAAATTGTGTTCGGGGTTGCCGGTTTCCCGTTTTCCACATCCCTCGAACCAAAACCCCTTGCGTAAACCGTGTCAGCGCCCTTTACAAGTGCAATCGATGCCCCGGGTGTTCGGGACTTGGACATTTCGTCGAAGAAATACCCTTCGAGTTTTTGCAAACTTGACTTGGATAACGTCGCAGATGAACCGCCGGCTTTGCCTGGACTGGGTGACATCGAAAATTACCAATTCAGGCCGAGTTATAAGATGTCGCTGGTAGCGGCGCTCGCAACCAAATCGAGTTTGCCAGCTGGCGCTGATTAGGTGCACCCACTAAAGAAAGAAAACATGGGGTCAGGCGTGTTGGGTCGGAATCCGAGCTAAAAACTCTTGAAAACAGACATCGTGTAATCGCTCCGG
>JAJYZJ010000123.1 GCA_021800035.1 archaeon | reverse complement strand
GAGGGGCTCTTTCGAAGAAAGAGTGCGAGCCGTAAATCAAAAGAGGGGTGGATTGCGAAGCAAGACGGGGTGAATTTTGATTGGAGGCGAAGCATGGGGTCCTGTGCTCGGCGTGCAGGCGAGCGGAGGGCACATAGCAAATAGCGAAGGCTCAAAGAGGGGTGGCTGAGCGAAGCGAAGTCGGGGTGAATTTGAGCCTGAGCATACCAAAAAGTATTCGATTAATAGATTAAATGGACCGGTCGAGGTCCATCACCTTATGCCACGCAGCTACAAAGTCCTTAAGGAACTTCTCTTTCGAGTCTTCCCAGGCGTAAACTTCCGATATGGCTCGGAGCTGGGAGTTCGAGCCAAAGATCAGGTCAACCCTAGTTCCAGTCCACCTTAGTTTTCCGTTCGCTCGGTCTCGGCCTTCGAATATCCAGCTGGACTCGGTGCTGGAAGTCCATACCGTGCCCATGTCGAGCAAATTCACAAAGAAGTCATTCGACAGGCTTCCCGGCCGGGAAGTAAATACTCCATGCCTGGACGCGCCATAGTTGATGTTAATCGCTCTCAGGCCCCCAAGAAGCACTGTCATCTCCGGCGCAGTCAGCGTGAGAAGCTGCGCACGGTCCACCAGAGCTTCTTCAGGCAACTTTGTGAGCGTGCTCTTCTGGTAGTTTCTGAACCCATCGGCAACGGGTCCAAGCACTGCGAACGACGCTGCGTCGGTCTATTCTTGAGAGGCATCCATGCTCCCAGGGCTGAAAGGAACGGTCACAGATTGACCCGCGTTCTTTGCTGCCTGTTCGACTCCTGCGCAGCCGCCCAAAACTATCAGGTCGGCTACGAAACCTTCCTTCCATCTTTCTGTTCGCCATTGAATTGATGCTGTATCCCTTCAAGAACGCCCAGGACTTTTTTCAGCCGTGATGGTTCGTTTACCTCCCAGTCCTTCTGCGGAGCCAACCTGATGCGCGCGCCGTTTGCACCACCCCGCTTGTCAGAGCCACGAAATGCAGAGGCGGAGGCCTATGCTGTGGCCACAAGCTCGGAGACCTGTAGATCAGAAGCCAGAATCCTGCGCTTGAGTTCGATAATGTCCTCCTCGTCAACCAGCTTGTGATTTAACCGCGGGATAGGGTCCTGCCAGATGAATTCTTTCGCAGGAACATCGGGTCCGAGATAGCGTGCGCGTGGGCCCATATCGCGATGCGTGAGCTTGAATCAGGCTTTGGCGAATGCCTCGGCGAATAGGTCAGGATTTTCCATGGAACGGCGCGATATCTTTTCGTAAACCGGGTCATACCTGAGGGCTAGGTCAGTGGTGAGCATTGCTGGGGCGTGAGTTTTGGATGGGTCATGTGCGTCAGGAACAGTACCTGCGCCCGCCTCCCCCTTTGGTTTCCACTGATATGCGCCAGCTGGGCTCTTCGTAAGCTCCCATTCATACCCGAAGAAGTTTTGGAAAAAGTTGTTGCTCCATTTAGTCGGGGTCTGGCTCCACGTGACTTCGATACCACTCGTAATGGTGTCACCGCCCTTACCGCTTCCGAATCTGCTTTTCCAGTCCAGCCCCTGTTCCTCGATTGGGGCGGCTTCAGGCGGCGGACCAACGAAGGACGCGTCTCCGGCTCCATGGGTTTTCCCGAAATTATGACCACCGGCTATCAGCGCCACAGTTTCTTCGTCATTCATGGCCATACGCGCAAAGGTCTCGCGAATATCTCTTGCAGCGGCAAGCGGATCGGGCTTGCGATTTGGTCCCTCAGGATTGACATAAATCAAGCCCATCTGGACCGCGGCGGGAGGGTTTTCGAGCTCCCTGTCTCCGGTGTATCGGTTGTCCCCGAGCCACTCCTTTTCACTTCCCCAATAAGTCGCATTGTCCGGCTCCCAAGCGTCTATGCGCCCTCCTCCGAAGCCAATGGTTTTGAAGCCCATTGACTCGAGAGCCACATTTCCCGCGAGGGTCATTAGATCTGCCCAAGAGATTTTTCGACCGTACTTCTGCTTGACGGGCCAGAGCAGCCTGCGCGCCTTGTCCAGATTGGCATTATCGGGCCAGCTGTTAACCGGGGCAAACCGCTGATAGCCCGAACCTGCGCCTCCACGACCGTCGCCAATTCTGTAGGTTCCGGCCCCGTGCCAAGCCATTCTAATAATCAGCGGTCCGTAATGGCCGAAATCTGCGGGCCACCAATCCTGGGACTTTGTCATGATCTCGCGTAGATCCCTTTTAACGCCCTCCAAATCCAGACTCATGAATTCCTTTGCATAGTCGAAATCGCTGCCCATCGGGTTGGCCTCTGAGCAATTCTGGCGCAGTATGTCCAGTCGCAATTGATTTGGCCACCAGTCGCGATTCGTAGTACCCACTTTCGAACTCAATTAATTTACCCTCCTTTCGAGTGGCAGTTTGAGCTATGGGTATTAGGTTTATGCACTGCTAGATAATCGCGGGCAATCCAGAGAAGGCCAGTCCGGAAAACTTGGTCGTAAAGCGGACAGTTGGATCTGAAGTTGGCACCAGGTTGGCACAGACGCCGAGAAAGAAGGCCAACACCGCCTCTGGAAGTTACATACCGGTCCTCATGTTAGCAAGCGATGCCCGCCTGTGAATTAAATATCGAGGACTAGGGCTTGGAGTTACCAAGGTCGCTGGATAAGAAGACAAGGATTCCTATGCCCACATACACTCGAAATATAGTGACGCCCCTTGCGACGGTCTTACCGAAGAAGTCCGAAACATCTCCAAGGTAAACAAAGATTCAGCCCTGGGAATGGAGTCTGTTGAAAGTTCCATAGCAGCAGAATAATTTTTCTGCCATAAGGTTAAATAGGCCGATTAAGCGGTTCAGCCTGACGCCTACCTGCAGCTACTGTTT
>JAJYZJ010000008.1 GCA_021800035.1 archaeon | reverse complement strand
CACCCGGCTGGATCACGCTCACGTCGCTTATCCTGAGCCCGGCGTTGTGGCTGTTCGAGGCGAACAGGCCGAAGACGAAGTGGCCCAGAAGGAGAGCGGCGATGATGGTAAGGATGATTAGTAGTAGTGAACCTACTACGTTCGACAGACCTGCCTTGCGCTTTTTACCAGTGTTGTTTACTCTAAGAGACTTCATTTTAAAGTTTCAGAGCGTATAGTGACCAGCGCCGTCTTAAGTTTTTCTATATTTGCCGCATCAAGAACTAGATATTGAGCTACTGTTTTAGTCCTATAAATCGCTACGAAAATTCAGAGCCCCTCGGGCAATCAAGCGCCAACACTGGCCCATCGCAGCTGTGATCCAAAACGCAAAGCACAAACAGATTGCGTCACGGATAAGGATCCACCAAAAAACGACCAAACCTCGCCCACAAGACGCGACATTAAATTACACGATTGCGAAAAGCAGAAAGTGCGCAGGACTCAGAGATAAGCTCGGCACTGGCCCGCATGAGAAAGTGGGCAAGTGCCTCTTCGCTCTTAATAGCCTGAATCTTGCTCGCGGCTGAGGTTGAAGATCCCTAAAGAAGGGGCGAGCCAAACCCTTAGGTGTCGATGAGGGAACCAATTGGCTAGGCTTTGCGCACTATTGTTCGAGTCGACATTCTACCGGCCGAGAGCAACGAATCCTCCGGATCATCCTCAACGCACTACAAGAAAAAACTGCACACGAACCTGACCGTGCGAGTCTATCGGAAAACAAAGAAAATAAGTTAAAAAGAAAAAAGAAAGAAAAGTGGGCTTTCAGTCAGCGACAACTGTTGAAGTCTGCGTTGAGAGCGACTGACCCGTGTTCGTATCTGTTGCGGTGACGGTAAAGACTACGGTCTGGCCCACCTGGACTCCATTATTTGCCGGAACGGTCGTTGTAAATGTAACGCTCTGACCAGGCTGCAGAGTGGTTGTAGTGGAGGGGACCGCTGGAGAGATTGCGAAGGAGCCAGCAGTGTTCCCTTTAAACATTGTAATGCCCCCTGTCGCGATGCTGATCGGGTCGTTGCCGTTGTCCGTAATAGTCAAGGTCACGTAAGTCGGTGAGCTTACGGTGTTTCCGCCCGGCAGAATCACGCTCACATCCGAGACTTCGAGGCCGGCGTTGTGGCTGTTCGAGGCGAACAGGCCGAAGACGAAGTGGCCCAGAAGGAGAGCGGCGATGATGGTAAGGATGATTAGTAGTAGTGAACCTACTACGTTCGACAGACCTGCCTTGCGCTTTTTACCAGTGTTGTTTACTCTAAGAGACTTCATTTTAAAGTTTCAGAGCGTATAGTGACCAGCGCCGTCTTAAGTTTTTCTATATTTCTCAGGTTGTGTATAGCTACCGGCCCGCTGCAAACACACAGTTCTGGTTTCACAATCGCAACGCAGCTCTGAGAAATATCCTCGTTAGCAATGCTCGCGAAATCTTTGCGGCAATCTAAGGACGTCATTGGGGTCAGCTACGCAGAGTAAAAAATGAATCTTTACTCGCGCACAACATTCCGCGCTTTAAGAGCAAAAGCGGGTGGCAAACCGAAAAATATATGGTTTTTCAACTAAGCGGCACGCCTAATGTTTTTGAGGCTGGTGGACTTTCAGCCTCCTCAAAGCCGGCTGTAGGAAATTTTGACCGGTGGTTTTACTTTCCTGTTGAATGGCGTTTTGAGTTCCTTTCGTCTCCTGCCCTCTATACGCGGCTCGGTTCCAGATTCGAAGCGCCACCCCGAACAGATTCTCGAAATCGAGCGAGTTCAGATAGGGACCTGAGATAATCAGTCTTGGTGGCCATCTTCCGAAGTGCGTTATGCTCGAGTTCGTATGAGTGCCTGAGAATATCCGGCCCGACGCTCACCTGCCGCAGGAGCTGAGTGAGATCGGAGTTGTTCGTGACCCTCTGGACCCAACCCAAGAGTTCCTGGCCCATTGCCGCTTCAGACACCACAGCATCCATTAGCCCTACCGTAACTGCGTCCGCAGAACTGAACATCTCGCCAAGCACGAACACCCGGCGCGCAGCGGTAACACCAACCAGTTGCTCTAGTATCAACGGCCCCCCAAAAACAGAGGGGTAGCCATACCTCGTTTCGGGTACTCCGTGCGAACAACCTTCACGCGCCAATCTGAAGTCTGCCAGCAATGCAAGCTCAAGCCCGGCTCCGAGAGCAGAGCCGTTGACAAACGCAATCACCGGCTTCGGGAAGGAAAGAATCAGAGAAGAGAGGGTCTGAGATTTTCGTACGAATGATTCGGAGTTTTTGACGCTATCCCACGCTATGCCCGCCGAGAAATATGCGCCTGAACCACCGGAAATAACAAGCGCAGCAACATCCGGAGACCGTTCGGCCTGGCTGGCAGCGGAATACAGGTCGTTCAGGAGGTGTTCGTCGAGCAAATTCATTGGAGGGTTTTCAATCGAAATTGTCGCCAGTCGTCCGATCTTTGATGTCCTGACTCTCCGCATTACTGGGTCTTCCAGATTAGCTCACTTCCATCTTAACCTGATGGTCCAAACTCGCTCTAAACGGAAAATGACACGGATTATTCGCGAAAACATAATATCTTCTGGAAAAATGTGTAGAAACTTTCACAAAATCATATAGCAAGGGGGTATATATTTACTTTTGGTATGGTTTGGATTTCCTCATGCTTTGACATCGGCCCTAGCCGGCTCAATTGGTCCCGGCAAGCTTCCGATAACAGTGCACTGGTAAAGGAACCCTCTTCAAACCACTAGGGCAAGAGCCCCTTTACGCATATAGATGGTGCGCAATTTTGGCACTAGATAAATGGACAGGAAAGCGGGAGGCTTTAGAGGCTGCGACTAAACTGTTAACACCAGCCCAAGAACCGTGCACCGAAAATGAACCGAACAACAAACATACATATTGGATCGGGCTGTGCGCTCGCGCTGATTGTCATATCCATGTTTGGAGCGACGGGAGCTTTCACGGAACATTTACGTTCTCCCTCCTCTGGAGAGGTGATACCCAGCATTCCTTTTTCAAGGAGCTTCGTCTTCCCTATCCTCAGTCAGTCCTACTGCTCTAGTGACTTCTGTTCGATTAACCTTGTTATGAACAGAAGCTACTGGTATACCTTCACGAACGTCTCAGCTGATGGGTATCCCTCCCTTGTGACATCCTGCTACGCCCAGACAACAGAGCCCGAGAAGAATTTTTCTGGTTACATAGAAAATTCGACGTTTGAAGTCATGTTTGCCCAAGGTGTATCATCTCTCCCAGGAGGAGACTGCGCTATGTCGACAGGTGCCTCCAATGTGACTGCGCTCGGTCTTTATCTTCCCACTCGAATCACGACCACAGGCTTCAGTTCGCAAGTGACGGTGATGTTCACGCTGTCATGGTTTTCCCCTGTCTCACCGTCACATAACGGCATAGGCAGAATGGCCGTGGGGGTTGGCGTGGACTCGACTTTCAGCAGCGTCGCTTGAGATTACACTAGTCATTCGAGAATAATCGCCTAGGCCGGGTCAACAGCCAGCCAAGTACTTCAAAAAAGTGACCGATAATCGACCGAGTAATGCCTCAACCGACTCCCCGCCTTCGCAATGGAGTTCAGTATAACAATATTCGAGCGCCTGCACATCTCCTATTCGGTTTCCGACCACTCGAGAGAACAGGCGAGGCCAAACAAAGCTGCCCGTTGTCAGATGCAGGACCCAAAGTATTCGAACAATCCTTTCGGGATAACTACAACCGGGGTTTCTCCCTGTAGCCTGGCCCATGGTTGTGTGCATATTCTCGCGTAGCGCTGATATTGACTGCACAACATGATTCATAACAAACCAATGGTCTCCGGCGTGATTCCTCAGAATAGCGACAGCTCCTTAAGCGGTTCTGCTATCGAAGTAATCCAGGTATGCAAAAAATACGGCGAAGTGGAAGCACTGAAGGGGCTTAGCTTCAACCTTCAGACGGGCGAAAGATGTGCCCTTCTAGGCCCCAATGGTGCCGGCAAGTCGACTACTCTAAAGGTGCTTGTCGGTCTACTCAAACCGGATTCCGGCGAAGCGAAGGTGGGTGGATTCGACCCGAACTCCGCCGAGGCAAGACGTGTCGTGGGCTATCTCCCTGAGGATGCCTCGCCCTACCGGACGCTCAGCGTTCGGGAGAATCTGGAGTATGTCGGTGCTCTGCGCGGAGTGAGCAATCTAGGGGAAAGGATAGACCGCCTCCTCGATGTGCTCGCGCTGAGAGAGTATGAGAGAGCGAAGGTTGGTAGACTCTCCCGCGGAAACTCTCAGAAGCTCGCGCTTGCGCTCGCAATCATTCACGAGCCGAATATACTTCTCTTGGACGAGCCTCTAAACTATCTTGATATACCAACACAGGAACGGGTAATCGAGCTATTAAATGGCCTGCAGGCCACCCAGCTGGTCAGCACACACATAATGTCAGTAGCCGGGAGGCTAACCGACAGAGTCGTCATTATTGCAAGGGGTGCAGTTATCTGGAACGGCTCGATATCTGAACTCAAACACCTCGGAAAGGAAGACGAGCCGGTCGAGAGCATCGTTGCGAGAATGATGGTCAGTGCTAGCTAAACTACTAAAATTCATAATTTTCACGAGATTTTCGAAACCACTAATCATTCTGTTTACACTCCTCACCGCCTATTACGTCCTTGCTGCAAGAGCTGGCATATACGGCTCGGCGACAGGTTCCATCAGCCTAGAGTATCTTGGCGTGGGGTTCACCGCGGTCGTCTTCGGGATGTCTGTAATCGCTGGAGGACTGGTCACCCTGAAATCCGACAGAGATTATCTCTTTGTCCTGCCCATACCCAGATGGGAGCTCGCGGTCGGCCTGTACATTTCTCAGCTTATCGGCTACGGACTGATGATACTTTATCTCCTTGGTTATGAACTACGTTCTGTTGCTGGCTCAATCGGGCTTTCCGGCGCCATAATCGGTATGGTTGCACTCGCACTCGCAGTCACGTCGCTCGGCCCTGCGTGCTACTCCCTTCCGGGGAAAGTGCGGGGACTTGTAGCAGTCTTACTTGTCTTCTGGGCGATATCTCCTATCTTCGGGTTCAGCTACGCCCCTTCAGCCATGTTCGTAACTCACGGTCTGGATGGCATGGTAGCGGCTGTGGCGCTGGGCGTCGTAACTACCCCAATCGCGTTCTATCAGCTGACCCAGGTGGAGCTGGGACTGATGCGCACCCTCGTGAGGGGTACATCAGGAGAAGTAAAGAAGCAGAAGAACTTCATAGGGTTGAGCCCTTTCCGGGCGGTGTTGTCACACAACTTCTCAGTCCTTGAGATTGCCGGACGAATGAACGTGCCCGGAGGCGGTGGCGGTTACCGCTCGGGGCGCGTCTCCTTGCCGAAGGCCATGCTCGTAACGACACTCGCTGCCGCGCTCTACGCCTATGCCGCTTACGCCGTGAGACCGACGCCTAGCAGCGCACCAACAGACATCGTAATCACGGTTGTACCAATCTACTTGGCGATTTCAAGCACGTTCATGTCAATGGGTACTCTCGGCAATGAGAGGCTCTGGCTCGGTTTCAGCGCGATGGACCCCAGGCTTTACATGAGGGAGTTAGTAGTGTCCAAAGCGCTTTCGTTTTTCGCTCTCTTTTCGCCGTTCGTGGCAGCGGACGCGGTTCTCACAACCATGAACGTGCCAGATGCGTTAAATTCAGCAGTGGCCCTAGGGTTTATCCTTCCCACGTCGTACATCCTGACGATATACACATCCGCGCTGACTAGACCAGTGCAGATCAGGGAAGAAATAACCATGCCCGCGCAGTTCAGTCTGGGCCAGATGGCAATGGTGCTTCCCCTAATCATCTCACTCGTTCTCATAGTAATATCCACAGCTCTGCTTGCCGCAGCATTAGTGTCGGCTGTACTCATGATGGGGGTGTCCACTTATCTTGTCTACAGCGAATCCGTATGTGAGCGCGCACTAGCAAAACTCGTAGAGAGCGGCTTCGTCTGAATTTAACTTCTCGGGTCTAAAATTGATTTGCTTATGGGCGTTCCTGCGCCACACCCAGCTTTCTCTGTACATACGGACAGAGCCGTCAACCTGTTTCTCGGCACGTAGAATTTTGGCAGGCTCGTGTTCTGCGGCGGCAGCTATGTAATCTGCTCCCTCTTTTCGCCCATGGGATGAGGCTCAGACGGGCCTTTGAACCTTAGAATATACTCTTAAGCGGAGTTCCTTATCAGGGATGGGCTCGTTTCTTAGCGTCTAAGGAACATTGCGGTTACCAGATATGTGGCCGCAGGTGAGCCCCGTCCAGTGAACGCTCGGACGCTCCCTATACCGGAGCCCATGAAAATCACTTATACGGGTTCAGGAGAAACTCGGTGTAAATTGGCAGATAGGCAGTACAGTCTCCTCAAGCCGGCCGCATATGATCCAGATGATTGCGTGTACCATTGGCAAGTAGACCGCAGCAGTAGGCTTCCTCAGCATAATCTCAGGCGTTGCGAGTGGGTTCCTGTGGATGACCCAACATACGCGAGATATCATGACGAGGAGTGGGGAGTCCCAGTACACAGCGACCAAAAGTTCTTCGAGTTTCTCTTGCTTGAAGGGGCCCAAGCTGGATTGAGCTGGAGGGCCATCCTAAACAGAAGGGAGAACTACAGAATGGCATTTGATGGCTTTGACCCTCAAGGTATCGCGGTTTACGACGAGAAGAAATTCAGGCGCCTTCTCTCAGATGCTGGCATAATTCGCAATGGAATCAAGATCCGCGCAGCAATCCAAAACGCAAGGGCCTTTCTTCAAGTGCAAAGGGATTTTGACAGCTTCGACGCCTATGTTTGGAGCTTTGTTGATAATAGGCCAAAGATAAATAGCTGGAGGAGGCTTGAGGAGATACCCGTTATCTCTGCGGAGTCAGAGGCGCTTAGCAAGGACCTACGTCAACGTGGCTTCAAGTTTGTTGGTTCAACAATCTGCTATGCATTCATGCAAGCGACTGGTCTAGTAAACGACCACCTCACATACTGCTTTAGGTATCGTGAATTATCTCCAACTTAACTCAGGAAAGGGACCCCGAATGGTTATAATAGGGGCGACCTGAGCTACGTGCGTGATTCTTGAGTGTGTGCAGTCGCTTTGGAGCTAGCTAATCGGCAAAAGCCACCCAATTTGACGTATCCCCGCTTGCAACGAACCAGCCAAGCGCGGAACTTTTGCCAAACCGTTGCTCAATTTGTTCGATATAGTGAATGCCGCTCTTTGGTTGTTCAGTTCGAGGGCCGAGCGCAGGGTGAGTGCCGTACCAGAAGATTATAAACACTCTGAAGACGATTTCGTAGATGATGCTGAATTAGAATCTGCTACTGGATAAGAGGAGCCGCACGTGTGAGACGCGTGTGGGATATGTCAGTGTGCTATATAGAGCGCCCGCATTGTTTTGCCTGATACTGTAGCTGTGAGACCCGGCGACTGCATGCTCTGGTCAGGTTGACCGAACTCGATTGCGTTCTCCGAGGAGACATATTTTCGTCATAACGGCTCGGGTATGCACCCCCCGCCAGAACACCAGCCAAAGTATCACTGATAACTGACATACAGACAAAGGTTGAGAACCGCTTCCGAAGCATTGTAACCACAGAGTCTAAGACACGTGGTTCTTTCAGGTTCAGGGCAAGGTTGTCACGCAGTGCGGGGAGTGGGATTCGAACCCACGCAGCGCTGCCGCACGAGGTCCTAAGCTTCGCGGTAAACACTCGCGCCTTTGACCAGGCTCGGCCATCCCCGCACAGACGCGTGGAGTAAGCTACCAGCTATTAACTTGACGCGAGCCAATGCACCAATCTCCGAAACGTGGCAAGAAGGGGGCGTGTGGCTCAATTTTGAAACCACGTAGAATGTCAGTCCTCAGGTCTCGGCACCTTTATCACTATATACTTGTTCTTCCGCGTCCTGTACACTAGCCACATTTCGTCCACATCGAAGTAGGGTTGACAGATTATAGAGCGCTGCACCCCTTCCAACTTTATGTGCTCTCTTGAGTATTCGAACGTGTGTTTGAAGCTTTTGCACTCTATGGCGGTTGTCTTCTTTCCGTTCGCGAGTACGTCGATTCTCGTCTTGCCCAGCAGTATCTCGGATTGTATCTTCGCTCTGTCATAGCCTTCCCTCACGAGCTCCTTAATTGCGATGTCTCGCAGGTTATTGTGCGAGGTTGGGCGCACCCCCGAGGACTCAGATTTCATGCTTACCACCCATATCCCCAACGTAAGAGGAGGGGTTGAAGTTTTTTCCCTGTGCCAAAGCCTTCTGTGTCATGGGCAAACACCCAGATTGTCTAGAGCGAAGCCTCAAGTCGCCGGATCGCCGAGGAGAGTTCATTAATCTTTGTTTTTGTAAGAAGTGCACACCCGAAACCATACCTTGAAAAATTGTTAAAGTTCGCCTCGAGCTCTTCAATTGTGCCGTTGAAACCTAGTACAACTGGCTCAGTGCGACCAATCCGGCTTTCCTCGCTCCGCAGCGTGCTAGCGACCTTCCGGTACTCGGTGTCCGTCATCCCCGGAACGGGGGGTAGCCAGCCCTGTGCGACACGGGCTGCACATTTCAGCATCCTTTTCCCAACTCCGCCGAACCAGAGTGGGACGCTGGGTCCTTGTGCAGGCTTTGGCTCGAGCAGGGCTCCTTTCAGGCTATAGAATTTGCCTTGAAAATCGAAAGGTTTGTCCTCTGCCCATAATCGCTGCATCAAGTTCAGACCCTCGAGAGCCTTGGAAACCCGGATGGCGGGCGTACACTCCCACTCTCCCGTGTATGCCAAGAATTCGGGCTCGTGCCACCCGGCCCCCACGCCCAGCGTAACCCTCCCCTTCGAAAGCCTGTCTACTGTAGCGACAATCTTCGCGAGTATTGCGGGATGCCGAAACGGAATTGGTGTGACACAGGTTCCGAGTTTCACCCTCTCAGTGCGAACGGCAAGCGCTGCCAAGAGAGTCCAGGCGTCCACAGTAGAGTTTGAGGAGGGAGTGAGATAGTGGTCAGTGACAAAGAAATAATCCAGTCCGGCCGAGTCGGCAAGTTCACCCGCGTTGATTATATCTTCTGCCTTCCAGCTACTTGCAACGACGACACCAGTACGCATAGAATACGGAGACGGTCAGGCACAACCTTAGCTTTGCCGTTGACAGCAAACTGAAATTGGTGCTACGATTCAACTTAGCTCGGTAAGTCTGACCCCTATGGGATTCACAGAATAGTCTGCTTCGACAACGAATTCGGGGGTCCATGGTCTTCGCCCTCTCAGGACCGGGGTGCCGTGAACCGAGAACAGTTCGAGGTGTATGTAAGCATGGTTTGCAAACGCTGCGTTCAATCTGAGCCAAGGCTTACCGACGACGATACAGATTCTGGGAGAAGAAATCGTGTCGATCATATCGTTTGCAATGAACCTGAGCGTATCCTCCGAACTATATCTATACTCGAAGTTTTCGACGTTATAAGCCTTAAGAACGGGTGAGCCGTCCTCGCCGAGCCCTGAAACCGTTGAACACCAAGCGGTATTGTCTGCTTCGAAGATGCCGTTTACTTTAACACCAATCTCGTCCGTCACTTTTCCGTATTCCATCACTCTGGCGACGCGGGGGAGTTCTACATCCAAACTCTGTCCAGCAAATGCCCGAAACGCGGCCGCGTTCGCCCCCGCAAGTGGCCAGAAAGCCAGCCTCCCTCCCACGGCAAGAAAGTTCAGCTTCATGGTGAGAGGAATCAGTTGCATGGTCTCTACGCGGATGTCTGGACCAATTTCCAAAAAGATAATCGTCCCCAGTGAGACGCCGCCAAGTAAATCGTCAAGCTGGGCGACTCCGGTCGAATATAATCCCCCATCCAACCGTATGGGTTTGAATTTATTGGAATTCGCTTCTGGCTCGCGGTACGGTCCAAATACCTTGAGGCCATCGGAGAGCGTGAACAGGGAGGTGGGTCTGATGGTCTTCGCTCCTCTCCTCTTATTGATTGTGAGAAGTCTTCTGGACCTTCCGTCTATGAGCTGTCTCTCAAGACTGATAACAATATCAGCCGCATAATCAATCTGCTGTTCGCTGTCGCTCTCAACTGTGAGCATCGTGGTACAGCCCCTAGATGGTATCACCTTCGAGAACGTTACCTGTAGGGCCGTTCGTTCCTCGGATTTCGCAACACGCCCGGTGAACAGCGTTGAGTAGCTGTCAACGACAAGCCTCCTAGGAGTAAGTCTCTGTACAGCTTCAATCAGCTCCTGAGTAAATGCGGGTTGGCCCTTGGGGGTCGCGGCCACAACATCTATTATTTTCAATTTCCCAGCATCTTCCAATTGTCGAATTTTCGCTAGATATCCGTCAAAGCTTGTGACACTGAATTTCGTAAACGGATAGGCGTTCGACAATGTTTGAAGTTTGCTCTCGTTAAGCGAGAACCAAACAGCCACTTCACCATCTAGCAGTCCCTCCTCCAAAAATCTGTAAGCGAGCGTGGTTTTACCGGTTCCTGGCAATCCTTTCAAGGCGACGAGAGACTGTTCGGGAATCCCGCCGCAGAGCTCTTCATCCAGTCTTGTCACACCTGAACTCAGGAGCTGAACGCGCGAGCCCACGCCGACTTTCGCATGGCTGTAGTCTCGGATGCCTAAAAGAATTTACTGCTCAATAGTCACAAGTGGTATATTAAAATCCTCATTATAATTAATCAAACAAAAAAGGAGATTTTGGACGGAAACGCTTGCCACAATCCCCGGAGGAGCTGTGGCGATAGTAACTCAGCTGCCAATTTGCTCCGTGGTGATCGCCCAAGTTTGACCGTTGAAGTAGTAGGATGCGGTGTCATCCAGAACAAGTTGAGCCGATGTCTTGCCAACAGTAATATTGAGGGTCAGGATCCCGGACGAGGTTGCGGTGTTTCCCCTGACACTTGTCGAAATGGAGCTCATCGAATAGCTCGAAACGTTGTACTCCGAGAACAATTTCGACCAGCTGGAGCCTGCAAGCGTTGCGTTCGCACGCTCAATCAAGATGATGCCGCTCTGATTGATGTCCCACTTTATACTCGCGTTTGTGGCATAACTCAATGAAAGATTACTCACCTCGGCTTTAGCAATTGCGATGAGATGCGACATGAACGTCTCCGAAAAGTTTCCTTGCCCCGTGCCTGAAGACTCCGAGTTCGTCTGCGGAGTGAGCATATACGAACCTGAGCCAGTTTGGATGAGGTGAAAATGAATAACCACTGTACTCGTGGTTGCCGCCCGGATTGTAAACTGCTGATATATCTTGATGCCGGTCTCCGAGCCGCTCGGAACAACAGCACTGATGTTAACAAGGCCTGTCAGGCCGACAACTGAAGCCAGCGACGCATTTACGAGCACCTTGACGCCGTTCTGTGGAATTATCACTCGTAACTCATCATACGTGCCAGTCTTCAGCTTCGATGCCACTACGCTGGTAGAGGTGTTCAGAACATAATCCAGTTTAACCCAAACTGGGTTTGTGTAGAGGGTGATCCACGTCCCATTCGTACCGTGAACTTGTATTTCGCTCATCTGTACAAAAATCGCTTGCACACCAGCAACCTGTCCTGGGTCTTGCGCTGCAACAACGAGATACCCCGTGTTTCCTCTGTCAAAGATCCCTGTGGTGTAAGCCAGCACACCACCAAGTACCACTGCGACAATTACCGCGCCCACTGCTAGCAGGGCATAGCGGTTAGACGTGTTCCGCGCGTTTGTCATATAGGTCGAATATTACAAGTCTAGTTCTGACAATAAGTCGCAAGTTTCTAGAGCGCTTGTAAAATCCTTTGCAGCCTTGTACATGAGGCACGATTAAAAGTGGTTTAGTGACTGACAAATTTTGATTAATATCATATACCTGGTTCCTCGGGCAATCAATAATTTAGTAATTGAGGAAATACAGATTCATTTGGTCCATCATCTGCTCTAGACCACTCAAACTTTCGCAATACCTCATACTAAGGTGCCCGACCGAATCTTTCGGGCATAACGCGAGAGGTGAGGGAAGTCCCGACTTCTTCCAAGAGCTAGGTCAGCAGCAAGCCGTCCCAAGGCTGGAGCGAAACTCCACCCTAGCCTGCCCGCTCCTGTCGCTACAACGAGATTCTCCTTTCGCCCGACTATGGGAAACCCATCTGGGGAGCACGGTCGGAAGCCTGCGACCGTAGCCATAGGAATGGTATTGGTCGCGCCAAGCACTCGTAAGCCTGGCTCCAATTCCGCCAGAGCGTTTTCTCCAGATGGCGAAAAATCAAATTCGAGCCCTCCCGTAACCTTTACCCAATTCTCAAATGCCACTATCGCATTCCCATACTCTGGTAATTCAATGGCCCGATGCGGAAGACTGTTCAGGGACTGGGTATTTTCCAACCTTTGCCCGTAGCCCTTTATTGCTGTAACAGGAATCCCTAGCTTCCGGCAGTCTACCCCGAGCGCAGCTATTACAGCGTCAAACTTCTGTGCGTCGTTTCCGATACCGACGGTTCCATCAAGCCCCGCGAATGTCACCTTGTCATATACTACCCTTACTCTACCTATTTCGTCCGCAATACGCCGTGTAAAGGACTCAGTACATACTCTCGCACAATTTGGGTAGAATATGCCACCGGCGTAGCCCGCAACATCAAGTGATTCAACCTTGAGTTGCTTTTCTCGTTCAGTTGACTCAACGGCTCTTGAAAACCTCTTTTTGGATTCATATATTTCGAGTACGCCGTCTTCCGAAAATTCGAAATCATTGTGCGCTTCGGCCATCTTCCTGTACTCCTGCAGCGCAAAATCGCCCGCCTTTCTTACAAAGTCCCATGCCTCAGGAGGCGCATCTTGTCCAAATTCGGTTATTAGCGAGAGCCACCAACGTCGGTCCACCTCCCTAATTCTCAACACTCCTTTCCGCGCAAAGTTGAGCGCTTCAGCAAGGTAACCCCATGTATTCGTCCTTCGAATACTGTGCGGCACTATTAGCCCCGCGGCGTGAGAAGATGCCTCGCCGACACTTCGCTTCTCAAACAGCGTTACGTCAACACCCTCAGAAATTAGATACTTTGCCACAAAGAGCCCGGTGATTCCTCCACCAAGAATT
This sequence comes from archaeon, assembly GCA_021800035.1. Taxonomy (GTDB): domain Archaea; phylum Thermoproteota; class Thermoprotei_A; order Marsarchaeales; family Marsarchaeaceae; genus JAKAWJ01. The sequence goes on along the minus strand of JAJYZJ010000008.1, from coordinate 38,527 downwards.
GCGGCATTCAAGCTGAACAATCAAATCGTAATGACACTGGATTTAAGATTGACATGTTTGCGTTTCGATGCTGGCTGCAAAACTGGTTGTGCAGATCTATCCGCGTTGGCTCTACGATGGGCGTGATTTAAGGCGATTCCAAGAGACATAGTGGGCCGTTTCTAAGGGGAGTGAAGAATCGTGCCGGCGAACTGTACATAAGACTGATGTCGCGCTCTGGTACAAGATTTCGGCTCTGCAACACGCGGGCCTAGACCCAGTCGATCCGCGAAAGAAATCCTTTACCTCTTTAAATGATGATTTCAAAAATTCCGAATCTGCCTTCTTAGCAAGCTCCGCAAGAAGCTTCTTCTCTTCCATGGCAGCTCGCCTGACTTTCTCGTAAAGTTCGGCCATTGTGACTTGCTTTATCATCTTTGAGATTCAGATTTATTGTGTTGTAGAGAGGGCCCTTACCAGCCTCCAAACTGAGGTCTTAGCGAGTGGGTATAGCTACTGCGTATCTCTTCTATTGGCGGGTCTCCTCCCCAAGCCTCGCCATAGCATTCCATCTCCGGTTCATATAGCCCACCTTACAATCGAGATAAAAATACTAGCTCTCCCCTTGTGTTCTGTAGAGCGAATTGCTTTACCGCCTGCCCACTCGAAAAACTTCTCTACTGGCCTCGCACAGTCTTCCATCTTCTTATTCCCGGCCACCACACTAGACCAGCTAGTCAGCTTGAGAACATTCTCGACGTGCTCACCAAGGGTCTCATCAATCGCCTTAAAAACTGTTCCGAGCGCCTCTGCCTCTGCCAAGTGCTACACGCGCTCAGCAAAGGATAGTGAACGCGTGACATAGACCTTTTTGGGTCTCAATCTGCGAAAACCCTCCTGCTAGAGGAGGGCGGCCCCGAGAGAGAATATCGATAACCCAACACTCCGGAAAAAATAGAGGGTCTCCGTACAATCCCCGTTTACCGAGACAAGAAAGCCAGTAACGCAGATTTGGTGTACCTACGTCGGCCCAGACTCGAATTTTTCGCCTGGACTGGGCCAGCTAAACTGGTCCCATCAGCGAATCAATCTTCGAAAGAATCATGATAAGCGACTTGATTTCCGAATGGGTGAGTCCACTGAAAAGTCGCTCCATGTACGAGTTGTGAAGGTTCATGGCAAGCCGAAGCTTGTCTGACCCTCTTCGAGTGAGCTCCACGTATACGATTCTCCTATCATCGGGGCTTCGCGCACGCCTGATAAAGCCTCGCCTTTCCAGCCTGTCGGCTACCATGGTGGCGCCAGCCGGTGTTAGCATTAGCTCGTAAGCCACGCGCGTCATGGGCATCTTACCTTCTCTCTGAAGCAGATGCATCGTCTTGACCTCCACCAGCGACACGCCGGCCTTCGAGACCTCTAGGCCAACTGCCTTAATCAGTTTTCTAGTGGTGTCCGAGAGAGACTTCCAAGCGTCTGTTGCGCCCAAGATTTTCTCGGTCAACTCCCTTCACCGTTGTTTGCTTGTTTTTGCTCTTGTGCCGCACCGCCAACTGGAGCTATCTGCGACATCTTCACATTCGATTCACGAGCCTGAGGAATGCTCTCCTTTTCTGTGTCATAGATGTACACCCTGCCCCTGAGAGCCGACGAAACCGCAGCCACAAGCGATATCCCCGCCCCAATGTAAAAGGATACCCCCAACGCGTTCATAAACGGCGTAGCTATCACAGTCGGGAACCAGTGGGTGCTGGTAATCGTTGCCAGAGTAGCTGAACTTAGGTGGTTCACCTCTGATGCCTGCAGCTGAGATAGTAGTGACGAAACCGGGTTGTAGCCCAAGAACGCTGCAAAAAGCGCTCCAGTAGGAGGAATCTTCGAAAACAAGTTGGCTATCGCGATTGGTGCCCCGGCACCCGTCGCTGCCTCTGAAAGCGCGCTTGGCAGGGAGCCTGCGAGTCCTTCCAACACTATCGTAAAGAATACTGCAAGACTAATTGTCTGCCCCGTGTTTTGCAGGGTTGCACGCATACCCGAGGCCGCCCCTCTGTGCTCTGGCGGAACCGAGTTCATGATAGACGCTGTATTCGGCGATGCGAACATGCCGCTCCCCACACCCATAACGAAAAGTATCAAAGCGAACGTGGGGTAATAGAAATCGTAGGGAAGCGTCGAAAGAGCAAGGAATGCAGAGCCCACTATCACCATTCCCACCGTCGCAAGAAGCCTCGCACCATATCTGTCTGACAGATAGCCGCTAAGCGGACCCATGACCACGAATCCCATCATCATGGGAATCATGTATACCCCGGCCCAAAACGGGGTTGAAGCATAACTGTAACCATGAAGCGGAAGCCATATGCCCTGCAGCATGATAATAAGCATCAGCATGACCCCGCCTCTGCCGATGGACCCCAAGAGTCCCGCAAAGTTCGCCGCAGTGAAAATCCTGCGTTTGAGGAGCTCCAACCTGAACATGGGGTCTTCAACTCGCGACTCTATAAACGGAAAAACCACAAGCATTGCCAAGCCAACGGCCAGACCGGCTATGACCCACGGATTTTCCCAACCCGTGCTCGATGGCCCGTACGGCAGTAGGCCGTAAGTTACCGCGATAAGAACGAGCGTGAGGCCAGCTGCGAACGTTGCGTTCCCATACACGTCTATCTTCTGGTTTCGCCTTATTGTCGCGAGTTCCTTTAACTTAGCATATGACCAAGCGGTTCCAACAATTCCCACTGGTACGCTCACGAGGAACACGTATCTCCAGTTCAGCGCCGAAAGCACTCCTCCAAGTATCAAACCCGCCAGTGAACCCACGAGTGCGGCTACTTGATTTAACCCGAGAGCCTTCCCTCGTTCATTGTATGGAAACGCATCAGTAAGTATGGCTGCACTGTTCGAAAACAGGAATGCGCCGCCAATTCCCTGAACTATTCTGAAGACTATCAGGTAATCGGCCGCAAAGTCTCCCCTGCCCGGGGTCAGATACAGCAGCACTGAGCCCACGGTAAATATCACAAAGCCGATATTGTAAAATCTCACCCTTCCATACATGTCGGATATTCTTCCGAATGTCACAAGAAGCGTAGCGGTTACAACACTGTAACCAAAAAGGATCCATAATAAATATTGAAAGGAAGTGAGCGGATTAATCTGTATGCCTCTGAAAATCGCGGGAAGAGAGATGAGTGTGATCGTTACATTGATGGAAGCCATAAGAACTCCAAGAGTTGTGTTGGACAACGCGACCCATTTGTATTGTACCATTGCAGAACAACTAACGCGTTAATATCTTGCATGCTAAAAATCTTGCTAATGTTAACGCCTATCAATACCCGAGAAGATGAAGAAAGCAACTATATCTTGCCACTCGGGCAGAGGCCGAAATTTCAGTTATAAATATTAAGATGGCTAAGGAATTCAACCAACCTGCCTACTATAAGAAAAGGCCAAACGACCACACTGAGGGCTTCTGGCCGCGGCTCTAGGCACGAGCGTACAAACCCAAGAAAGCGGAGCGCGGCCTCAGCTGCGAATAAAAATAACAAAAATTTGGCCGTACCGAGCACACGAGGGACGTTACAGACCGGCTCCCGGGGGGTTTTGGCTATTGGCGTCGAATCTGATTTGGGGGTCCTAGCTTGTCAAAAACTGATAACTACCCGAATGATGTCGAAGCTCTTCGGGTTAACGCCCATGATGGTTTATCAGAAATCAGGTCTATCAGGTCAGGGCGAATTCGCGCTCAACAGGCTTATTTTGCTAATGCGGAGCACTTTCTAAGGAAAGTAATGCGGCTCATGTCAGGGGGGTTGCGTCTTCTCGCGAGGAATAGAGAGATACCAAGCTGGATATAAAGGTGATAAGGCCACGAACCTCGCATCGGAACTCGTCCCGTCCTTCAGCCCATTCGCAACAGCTTTCTTCGGATTGGGTTAAAGGGCTTCCCAGATTCAAAGGGTCAGTCTCCCTCCCATCGCACTCAACTCGGAAAGCTGGGCTAGGAACGCAAACCTCGTATTTCAAACGACCCCACCATACTATTGGGTCCGCTCTCCGTGATGAAATCCTCGGGCAACAGGGCTTTCTTTCCCCTTGAATGTGATTTTGGCCATCTCATTTCATAGGAAAGTTCCTTGTTACCCTCTCCCTAGCTATCTGCAAAACCTTCGAGCCATCAGCCAGTCATATTGCGTACTGCAGGAGCGCCCTGCGCTCTCTATCATGCAGTACCGTACTCTAGCCGTCCCTCTTTGCTGACCACCAAAAATCTTTACATGCGTACACCGTAAGAGTCTTCAAGTTCGCACGATACCCGGCGGCACAGTCCTGAGTTTAATCCTTCGAAAAAGCGCCATCACGAACGGACCTAACAATCTTGTGTTGAACTGCGAGCCTCTTGGCTTACTCCTATAGTCAGCTTATGCTACAACCCGTGCCCGTGGGAACCCTTTTTTCTCGAGATCATATACCTAATGTACCAGAGCGCTTTGTTACTTGAGGTTTGATGCCTCAGCGGGGATTTGAACCCCGGTCCCCGGCTTTCTCCGAAAGTTTCTAGCTCGAGAGGCCGGGATACTTGACCTGGCTATACGACTGAGGCGTCGTGATTCATCAGTGGAAACCACTATTAAGCCCTTTTGCGGAACGATTGCTACGTTAATCAGTTCCTTGGTTGAAAGTTGCTGTGCTCATAGCTTTTCGAGATAGAGCGGAGCCGCTGGGTTACTTGTAACTCTTCTAGAACTGCTGCTACCGATGCTGGAACTAGTTTCGTCCAGCGGGAATCGCCTGCAAGCATCAACCTTCGTATGTTTGTGCCTGAGCACTCTTCCCTGTCGTACATCGTAGGATGCCGCACCTTTACTCCTACCTCTTCGAACAGCGTTGTTACAAGCGGATTGCTCGTATAGACCACATCGAACGGGGGTGCATATGACCTCACGTGAGCGGGCCAGACCGAGTTGAACTGAATGTCTGGGATTGTAATGATAAAGGTCCTCGAAAGGTCAAGCCCTTCGGAGGATATGGCCTCGTGCAACATATACACTCGTTCGCCTGCTGTCAGTGGATTTTCAAGAGTGTGACTCAGTTGTGCACTCCCGACAACTACGACCAATTCCATGGTTTCAGACAGGATTTGCTTTATGGCTTGTATGTGACCATTGTGAATGGGCTGAAATCTTCCAACCAATATTGCGCGATCTGGCTGTCTTTCATGCAAACTCGATTACTTCTCCTTCTCGCACGTGTAGCATCCGGGAGGCACTCCCTCTATTCACAGCCAGCTCATAAAAACCTTCACTACCTGCGATAACTAGAAGCTTGCCACTCCCGCCGTGGCCGTAACTACGTGCGAGCGACGCGTGATATTTATGGCCGTGGGCTGAAATTGTAAGTGAGGCGTCTGAAAGCGCGCCATTTGGCAGATTCGTGATTACGTTACCAAAGACATCTACGTAAAGCACTACCGCGCGAATGCCGCCCCTAGTTTTCTCAGTCTGCTTTAGCTCAAGGTTCACCACCTCATCGATGGGTGTGGGATTGAAATCCGGCTGGAGGTCGTAGCCGTCAATCAATTTAGCTGCTAGTGGAGCAAAGACGTCTCTCGCATGGAACGTAGTGGAAGCCGCTCCCTGTTGCACTTCCGCAGTAAAACACTCGCCCGGAAACCAGTCATACGCGAGGGAGAGTACGCCGTTATCGGGGGCCACAAAAATCCCATCTGACCGTGTCCGATATACCACCACTTTCCGTTCTGTGCCAACTCCCGGGTCCACCACAACTAGGCTAAGGCTGTTTTCTCCACCGTGTTTGGCAGCCACGGCCGCTATATAGGCTGCTTTCCTGAGGTTGTGTCTTCTGACAGAATGGCTCACATCAACAAATTGCACCCGTGATGGGGGCGTATGTATGAGGGAATTCAGTAGCGAACATTTGGTGACTGCCACGTAATGGTCACTCAGTCCGAAGTCCGTCGTAAACAGTATCTTGTCTATAGTCACACCGTGTCAAACAAAATACCGAAGCTCTAAAAGTTTCACCCACTCTGAACGCCTGCGACCGCCGTGATGGCAAATCTCGATAACCACCCAAGACCGACAGACTCAATAATGGACATCGAAACAACATTGATCAGAGATTTCGGATTCAATGAGTTTCTAGCTCGGAAGCTAGCAACTCAGCTTGGCTCGGAGAGTATCCGGCTGGCAAAAGCTGAAGGAGAGCCCCCGAAGAAGAGCCTGAGGGTAAACACGCTAAAGACCACAGATGAGCGGCTCCTTTCACGCTTGAGGGTGCGGGGTTTCGAACTGAGTAAAATTGATTGGGTTAAACATGGTTACTGGATCGAATCCTCGCCGAATCGTCCCAGCGCCGGTGCAACGCACGAGTACTTGTTTGGCCATTACTTTCTTCAGAGCCCAGTGTCTATGCTGATTGCAGAAAGCGTCGAGCCGCCAGCGGGTGGGACTATCCTAGATCTTGCGGCGGGAGTGGGAGGCAAATCTACTCATCTCTGTCAAATTATGATGAACGCCGGAGCCCTGGTAGCAGTTGAGCCCCGGCGAGAGCGAGTCTCGGCTCTCAGGTCGAACCTTTCTCGAATGGGTTGTACAAATGCCGTAGTACTCCAAATGGATGGTAGAAGTGTGTCGAATTTGGGGATAAAATTTGATGCCGTTCTCCTCGACGCCCCATGTACCGCAACTGGACTGCTTGGCATATACCCCCGACTAAAGCAGAGAACTACTGAAGACGACTTGACACAGTTGCAAAGACTGCAGGCTTCGCTCCTCGAGCGAGCGTGGGAAGTGCTCGCCCCCGGAGGGGCGCTTGTTTACTCAACTTGCAGTCTTCTAAAGGATGAGGGTGAGGAAGTGATCAGTAGAGCAGTAGAGCTTGGGGGAAAGACAGAGACTTTGCCGATAATCAAGGCAGGAATCGGGTTCCCACACGTGCCTGGTAGAATCAAAAACTCTGTAAGATTCTACAGGCACCTGCACAATCTTGAGGGGTTCTTCGTATGCAAGATCAGGAAACCCATAGAATTTCCAAGCTAAGACGCCTAGACCCGAAGGAGCGGGCAGCGGTTGTAGAGGAGCTGGCAAGAAATGGGTCTCCAGTTCTTCCGACCTACCCAATGCTTATTCATGACCTACGCTACAAGGAGCTGCTGATATATCCACCAACCTCATCCAAGGTGGAAGGGCTCTCGGTGCAACTATCGCGGCTGCACAACGTTTACTTCTCCGGCTTATACGGTGGAAGTTTTAGAGGACAGAAATTCCATATTTCGATGGATTTCGCCGAGTATCTTTATCTGGGGGGGCACTGGACAAGCGTTCTAAAAGTGGACGAGGTTGATGAACGAGCGTTTTTGTATGGAAGAGATATTTCGCTGCCAAGCTCAGCGCTTGAGGCCAGGAGAACCTATCTCGTGTTGGGACCCTCCGCAGATGTGCTGGGGTTGGCTCGCATCGATCCCAAGAGAATGAGGTTACTCAATCTCATCGATAAGGGGTGGTACCTTCGGCGCGGACATTGAACACGCTTATTGCTATGGCCATGCCCCAAAAATCGAGCAACCTTGACAATCAAGAAAGGCGATTTCGTTCTTCTGGATTATACTTCGACAATCAAAGAAACGGGAGAGGTTTTCGACACCACTCTTGCAGATATAGCGAAGGAGCACGAAATCCTGAAGAGCCAGAAGGTCTTCGAGCCGCAACTGGTTATAGCTGGAGAGAACTGGGTAGTCCCTGGTCTGGATGCCGACATTCTCAAGGCTGAGCTGGGCGAGACCAGACGAGTTGAGCTGCCGCCAAAGGTAGCATTCGGAGAGCGCGATCAGACCAAGGTTAAAATAGTCGCAGAACGAGAACTGCTCAAACAGAAAATCAGACCCGAAGTTGGCCTGAGTATAGAAGTAAACGGCCAGCTTGCAGTTATCCGCAGCATCAACGCGGGACGCGTTCAGCTTGATTTCAATGGACCCTTTGCGGGAAAAACGATAATTTACGATTATCAAGTAAAGGCGGTTATCAATGATAAGTTGCAGAAAGCCTCAGAAATCATTCACCGGTTCGTACAAAGTCTTCCTCGAGAAAAATTCAGGATTTCCTTGGACGACACCACCGTCAGAATCGAGATTCCTGAAGACCTGCTCTACTGGGATGCGTTGCAAAGCTTCAAAATCAGGGTGGTCCGAGACCTGATAAGGTATCTCGATGAAATCGAGACCGTAGAGTTCACGGAGCGCTTTACCTATAAAGATAAGGAGACCGAGGAGAGTAAGGAAGCAGAGTCCAAAATCCCTTCTTCGCCGGCAGAGGCGCCCGTCTCGCCCGCCACCATCGAATCGAGTCTAAAGACAGAAACACAAACTAATGATTTACAACAGCATACACCAGCTTGAAACCTCTCGGGCACGACACTTCCTCCTGCTTCTCTTTGACCTTTATCTTTAGTCCGTCTTCCAACCCATTCGCAACACAGGACGTATAATTGGGACAGAACTTCCAGTTGCACCTAACCTTAGAATAGGTTGTGGTCGCACCGACCATGATGCGCTGCTTCTCGAGAGAAATTCGTGTCTGGATCTTCTGTACCTCTGCGACTTTTGCCTTCAGCCCAGTTAGCGCACAGTAATGCTCAGCCGAACGAACTTCCTTTATCACGTATAAATGACCAACGTCCAAGTTGTCCAGACATGGACTCCGTACCTTACATCCCGTACATTCTGGTCCTGGGTCACGCCTAAATGAGAAGCTATAGCCCTCTTTGGCTATAACGGTGGGTATTACAGTGATCATCTTCTTACCAGTGGTTCCCTGTGAGGCAGGCGCTGCCTTGGCCCTCGTCTCATGATTCATGAAGTTCTTGTTTTTATTGCCACTTATTAAACCCGTGACACCTGCACACCTACATCACAGCGCAGCAGATTTTAGATAGCACCTGTTTTCCTAACCACCTCAGAGGCTCGTGAGAGTGAAATTCCGCTGGCAAGAATTGTGTACCTCTCTGGCCTTATCTTCGAGGCGAAGGCGAGCGCCCTCTCGACGTAAACTGAAGGTACTTCGAAGTCCCGTCCGCGACATGGGATTCCTGCTACCTCAGCTGGAATCAAAATCCTCTCCCAATCTTGGCCATGCAGCGCCAACGAGAGCCGACACCCAAGAAGAACCGTATAACCGTGGAGTATGCGATGGGATGTGAGATAATCGAACGCGTGTCCAAACATATGTTCACTACCGCTACACGGTCTACTACTACCGGCAATTGCCATAGCAATGCCGTTACTGATCAATGCCTCAAGCAGGGTCCTGATACCAGATTCTTCAAGTGAAACTATGCGATCCATATTATCAAAAACTAGTTTCGCGGACATTTCGGCGAGCGAAATTGCATAGTCTCCCACGTACTCTCCCCTTTCCTGGGCGAGCCTACTATCGAGCACTGAAGAAAATTTTGCAAGCACGTCTCCTATTCCACTCAGCGTTAGCGCCTTAGGCGATTGCGCAATCAGAGCGGAGTCAGCGATAATAATAAACGGCGTCTTGACTCTAACGGAGTGCGCACCGTTGAGCCCTTTCAAAGAGGCCTGTGGCGAGGCTATACCATCGTGAGCTGCGCTTGTAGGTATACTTATGAAATTCAAATTGGTAGAATGTGCAACCATTTTGGCGGTGTCCAGAATCCTTCCGCCGCCGAACCCTACGATAGCGCAAGTGTTGCGAGGAAGGACAACGACTATTCGCGCAGATTCGCGTAGGCTGGAGTCGCCTACGGTAAATACGGCGGGTGTGAAACCCCCCTCTCGTAGCGACTCCTCAAGTCTGGAAATGTATCGCTTACCGACGGTTGGCCCCGTGAGAACTGCGATGTCGCCACAAAAAAGATGCTTGGAGAGTATGCTGCCTGTGTTCTCTATTATGTCCCTCCCTACCTCTACCCTCACGGGTAAACTGATTGTGTGCGATTGCCTGACAGAGCTCAAATGTGGGATTGACCGCAGACTCCAGCTCGCAGGAGCTCAAAAGCCTTAAGTTACTGACGGCTATAGTCCTTCGTTCTTTCCGTTTTGCGGTTGAACTCTTAGCCGTGCTTGTTATGCGCCCAGAATATGAAACGTTGAAAGGCACAACCACTTTAGGAATCAAGAGCCGCGATGGGGTTGTACTAGCAGCAGACAAGCGGGCAACTGCTGGCCAGTATATAGCAGGCAAGACAGTACAAAAAATTGCAAAAATAAACGAACGTTGTGCTCTTACCGTAGCTGGCAGTGTTGCTGAGGCATTTCAACTTGTGGACAGGCTAAAGGCGGAAGCTTCGCTCTACGAATTATCGCATGGCAGAATACCAAAAATCCACACCCTAGCAAACTTCACTGCCCTCATGATTAACACCAAAAAATTCATCTCAATGCCGGTCCAGCTTCTCCTCGCTGGTTACGACGACTCACCACGTTTGTACATGATTGACTTCTTCGGGTCTCTGAGCGAGGAAGAGTATATTTCAACTGGCTCGGGCTCTAGAATTGCCCTCGGGTCGCTCATAGGCAAGCGCGTGACCGAGCTCTCGCTCGCCGAAACTGAAGAAGCCGCAGTGGCAGCCCTCAGGTCAGCTATAGAGTGGGATACTGCGACCGGAGAGGGCATCGACCTAGCAACCATCAGCAAGTCGGGCATGGCATTTAGGACTGTTACGTTGCACCGCTCATGAGGATGACGCTTGAGACACCAGAATAGACCTGCCACAATCAGGGAGCACTTGATGAATATACGTAATACAATTTTCGCAAATTTTCCACCTGAAGGTGAGATCAACAGAATAGAGTTCGAAGGACCCGAGATTGCGCTCTACTGTAAGAACCCTGTCGCTGTATTTTCAAGTGACGAGACAGTAAGGAAGCTTGCCAAAGTTTTGAAGAAGAGAGTGGTGATACGCTCCGATCCCACTATCAGAAAATCTCAAGATGATACTATTTCCATCCTAAGCGAACTCATACCAAAAGAGGCAGAGGTTAAGAACTACAATTTCAACGAGGATACTGGAGATGTAATTGTAGAGGCGCTCAGGCCAGGCATTGTAATAGGAACCGGCGGCTCGATGCTACGAGAAGTGCTCATCAAAACTGGCTGGAGGCCGGTAGTTGTACGGGTTCCTGAAATCCGTTCAGGAATTGTGTCCTCTATGCTCAGAGTACTAACGACTGGTAAGGAGTACAGACAGAGGTTTCTACGCGACGTCGGTGAGCGAATCCACAGGCCACCCGTTTTTACCAATAGCGCGCTGAGGCTTGTGCCTCTAGGGGCTTTCGGAGAGGTAGGTAGATCGTGCGTGCTTTTAGATACTGGAGAAACGAAGCTGCTTCTAGATTGTGGTGTCAAACCAGAGGCCTCTAGGCTTGCTGACGAATTTCCAGCTTTTGATGCCCTAGACTTCCCGTTAGAAGAATTGGATGCGGTGATAATCTGTCACGCTCATATGGATCATCAAGGTGCGCTCCCGTACCTCTTCAAGTACGGCTATCGGGGTCCAGTCTACATGACTACGCCCACTCGTGACCTCATGGTTCTAACTCAAAAAGACTATGTTGAGCTTAGACAGAAACTTGGAGACACGCCGCCCTATGGGCTTGAACATATCAGGAAGGCGGTGCAACATACGGTACCCATTGACTGGGGAGACGTTACGGATATTTCTCCTGATGTCAAACTTAGTCTGAACGGGGCTGGGCACATCCTCGGATCATCGGTAGCTCACCTAAACATAGGCGAGGGCAGGTACAATATACTATATACCAGCGATTTAAAGTACGGCCAGACGAGGCTCCTTGACAAGGCGTCCACAAACTTCCCTCGGGTCGATTGCTTGATTACGGAATCGACTTATGGTGGTAGAACAAACTTGATGCCGGGGAGAAGAGAGGCAGAAGACAAGTTCGTGCAAATCATCCGAAAAACCTTCAGTGCGGGTGGGAAAGTACTCATCCCCACCCTAGCAGTGGGCCGGGCACAGGAGATAATGATGATAATCGCCGAGAGGATTCAATCCAACGACGTGCCGAGGGTGCCCGTTTATACAGACGGAATGATTCTTGAGAGTACCGCTATCCACACCGCCTATCCAGAATTTTTGTCCCTCGCAGTAAAACGAAAAATCTACCAGGGCGACAATCCGTTTCTCCATGAGGAGTTCGTTAGAGTGGATGACTCCTCAAAAAGGGAAGAAGCAATTCTAGGCGGCCCAAGCATCATTATGTCTACTAGCGGCATGATGACGGGTGGGCCAGTCATAGAATATTTTAAGGAAATGGCGCAAGACGAGCGTAACGCCCTAATTTTCGTCAACTATCAAGCGGAGGGGACTCTGGGGCGAGCTATTTTGCGAGGTGCGAAAGAGGTAACCATCCCCGGTGAACCAAGTGTCGCACCGAAGACTTACCATATTAAGATGGAAATCCATAATATAGATGGGTTCAGCGGGCATTCCGACCGGATGGAGCTTGTAAGATATGCGTCGGTGGTTCGCCCTACCAGAAAAATTCTTATCAACCATGGTGAGCCCTCTCGCTCCGCGGAGCTGGCCCGTGAGCTCAGACGATACTTTTCATATGGGCATGACAGACCGGAAGTCTTTACCCCCGAGAATCTCGACGGCATTAGGTTGGCATAGACTGGGTATAAAGAGGATGAGCGGCTCTCCAAAGTACTTACGGTGTCGCACACAGGTAGCTATGGTTTCTTAATTATCCAAGCATAATGCCTAATCTTGGCGGAAGGACCGAAGCCACAGCTCGAGCAGCGTTTCCTCCGTATATGATAGGAATGATTCCCACACCTTCTGCATCTGATGTGTGTCTTTGAGCGACCCCGCTTCCCTTGCGACGAAGTTCCCTTCAAATGTCAACGAGGTTATTTGGGTGTTGGAGAAATAAGGATGACGTTATCTCCTCGGACAATTATGGTGCCGAGACTCTTCATAGTCCCATCCTCCACCATCTCCTGCGCGTCTTCAATTAAGAGGTTTAAGTGCTGATCAAAGCTCTTCATTTTTCCTCTTACGTAGATTCCTCCTCGAAGCTTGACAAGAACCACTGACTCTAGGGCCTCTCCAAGCAGTGATTGGGTGTTTGCCTCGGCCATGCATTACTCACCCCACCCTAAACCATTTAAGCTTAGTCGTGAAAGTGGAAGCAAATTATTTCTTTGAATTTATAGGTGCGGCCTGAACGGGTTACAGCGAATGAATTATCTCCTTCATCAGCTCTCCAAACGCGATGTAGAACGCCTGGTTCCTTTACTCTCAACCACTTCCTACGATAGGCACAAAAATACAATCTGGGCTTTCAGACTTGACAGGCATACTTCGGCCTTTTTAATAGATAAAAAAACTCCGTTTCTAGTGGAAGTCCACGGAGATGTTGTCCCCTTCATCAATTCGGCTCCACATTTTGAAGCGATGCTCTCAAAGTTTTTTGTGGATCAGGGGGCCGCGGATAGAGTCATCGAAGGAGCAGATTTGATGTCGCCTGGTGTCACACGATATGAGTTAAATTTCAAAACCAAGCTAGGCGTCGTGTATTCGCCGGTTAAAGATGCCATTGCTGTCGGGAAATTGGATGCCGATGTAGACTCAAAACTGCAACAGCGACACGGGAAGGTATTATTCAATCTACACCACAGAGGAGACTGGATTCACAGGGCGGTCGCTGAAGTCACTGGTTAACCCTTAAATTGTCTAAAATCATGACGCAGTCCGTGATGGGGCCATAGCTCAATGGCAGAGCGTTCCCTTGGCGTGGGAAAGGTTCCGGGTTCAAGTCCCGGTGGCTCCATACCCTTATGGGGGTCCAAGTACACAAGGAATAGAGGAGGTCAAGTGGGTCCTAGCTTACTGTCGTTGAGCGCTTGCTGGGGCGAGTGATACAGAAGCTCTTGGATGGCGCGGCTTCAGGCGCTGGTACTCTAGCGTTGTAACCGCAGATGCCCGCCCGAGATTTTCCAGCAGGTTCTGTGCTTCGACAGGCTGCACGTGGGCCAACTCAAATAATACAAAATTATGGGTCGACATAATTGTCCGGAAGTATGTCAGTAATGGCTTTGTCGTGGTCGCAGGAGATTCCCGTTGACTAGCTCAACAAAGGCCACGTTTGGCGCTCCGTATTTCTTGGTAAGAATAATCCAAGCCCTTCATTGGAACCAGTGGAAGCTTTGTAGGTATGATTCCGTACTGCAAATGTTCTGCACTCACGAACTACGATCGTACCGCCCGGATTCGGTTGTTGGATAGGGGTCGTGCGTTTGATGGCCTTTGCAGTATTAAATCGAGGAGGCGTCAATTCCACTAGAAGACTTATTTAACTGTCTGAATCTCGGGGTGGGCTGTTATGAGTGCGCAGAATCTTTTTTCCAGTGTAGGTCAAAATCGGATATTCAGAAACAGAAGCGTGCTCGTTTCAGATTTCATTCCCCTTTCTCTACCGCATAGGGAGAGCGAGATTCGCCGGCTCGCGCAAATATTGTCACCCAGTCTCGAGGGTACGCGTCCGAATAACGCGTTCATGTACGGCCTGACTGGGACTGGAAAAACAGCTGTCGTTCGTTACGTATCCAATCAGCTCAGCAAGGAGGCACTTAGCCGAGGAGCGGCAGTCGGACTGGTTTACGTAAACGCACGGAAGGATGATACCAGTTATAGAGTCCTCGCTCAGGTTGGAAAGCAGCTGAACCTCCACCTCCCTTTCACTGGCCTTTCTGTTGCTGAAGTCTATTCACGTGTCACGGCGCACGTCGAGAAGCTGAGCTGTACGGTAATAATTTCTATTGATGAAATTGACTCTCTAGTCAGAGAGCCAAACGGAAACCTCCTTTATAAACTTACGAGAATGAACAGTGACCTGTCGAAGTCTCGGGTATCCCTTATTGGCATTACAAACGATTCAAAGGTTTTGGATGCCCTCGACCCCCGAGTACGGAGTAGTCTTGGGGAGGAAGAGCTAATATTCGGACCGTATGATGCCGAACAGTTGAGAGATATCCTACATGCTCGTTCTTCAGACGCGTTTCAAGATAATGCTCTGGGAGCGGACGTTATTCCATATGTGGCCGCGCTGGCAGCAAAGGACCATGGCGACGCAAGAAAGGCGGTGGATCTATTGCGCAAAGCTGGGGAAGTCGCAGAGAGGCTCGGTTCTGAGCGGGTCCGCACTGAGCACGTACAGCAGGCCCTAAGTGAGATAGAAGTTGACACCGCATTGGAAGTGGTCACCAAGCTGCCACTGCATTCGAAGATTATCCTCGCTTGCATCGCCGATCTCTATGTAAAGAAACAAACTGTAATAACGGGGGATGTATTTGCGCTATATCTTCATACCTGTAAACGCATGGGGCTCGAGGTCCTAACCTCAAGGAGAGTAAGCGAGATAATAAATGAACTGGATATGGTCGGCGTCATTTCTACTCGGATCCTAAATAGGGGCAGATTCGGACGCACAAAGCGGATCGCACTGAACGTAGACCCTGAACACGTTCGAGCGGCGATCAGCAAGGACGACATCCTGAAGACTACCTGATACCTTTGTAACTGAAACCACATGAATCCGGCTGGATTGCACATCATAGCTGAAATGACACAGTGCGACTGCACGCACTTATCTCAAGTAGACGTGATCAGAAGGATGATGTTGGACGCGGCGAAAATCAGTCACTCCGCTGTTATTGCCCAAAAATTTGTCCGCATAGGAGAAGGAGTAAGTGGGGTTGTAATAATTGGTGAATCCCACCTGTCGATTCACACGTGGCCAGAACACGGCTATGCCTCAGTGGACCTTTACAGCTGTAATCAAGGAAGCAATCTGGAACTAGCTTTGAATGCAATCACAGGAGTTCTCAAACCGCGTAAGAATAATGTCCTAATTATTGAGAGAGGCGGTCCTGACGGCCCGCATATTTTGGATCTCATTCCATTCAAGTTAAGTCGACGTAAGAATCCACACAAGCGGACGCGGCCCATGGCTTGACGCTCTACAAGCGAGTGACTCCTGAGATGTATGCCGTCAACAAATTAGGCGAGGGCACTTATCAGTTTTTTACTGTCAAGAAGGCAGTCTTCGGCTCAAGGAGTAAGTTCCAGGACATATGGATTTGCGTGCTCGAAGATTTTGGCAAAAGTCTCTTTCTCGACCAAGAACTACAAAGCACTGAGGCAGACCATGAAATCTTCCACTCTGCTCTTACGGGACCTGTGCTTGGCGCAAAGCCAGACGCAAGGAGTCTCCTAATCATCGGAAGTGGGGAAGGAGTGGCTGCTAGGAACGCTTTAAGGGCGAATATACCCGAAGTTATTATGGTGGATATTGACCCCGAAGTAGTTGAGGCGTGCAAGCGATATCTTCCGGAATTTCATGGTGGGGCGCTGTCGAGTCCACAACTGAAACTAGTATATTCTGATGGGCTGGAATACCTGGCTCGGTGTGAGAAGAAGTTCGACATGATTATAGTCGACGCTACTGACCCCGAAAGATCAGGCGTGTCGAATTCGTTGTACTCCGAAATGTTCTATCATCATGCAAAACGAGCACTGACCGAGTCAGGTGTGTTCGTCACACAGGCGGGGTCGGCTTGGTATAGACGGAGGGTTTTTGAGGGGGTAGGCGAGAAAATCTCGTCGTCTTTTGAGTTCGTAAGACCATATGAGGTGCTCGTAACTTCGTTCGGTTCTCGATGGGGGTTCTACGTGGCAACGAATAATCGCGACAGCGCAGAGAAGGTTGAAGACGTCATAATAAAATCGGGATATGAGAGAAAAGGTGTGACTTGATAAGGCTTATACATCGATAAAATTAGTCCCTCATGGCCGGGGTGGCCGAGCGGTCAAGGCGGCAGACTCGAGATATATGAATCAGGCCGGAAATCTGCTGGCTAAATTGCCTCGCGGGTTCGAATCCCGTCCCCGGCGTAAGTATTTGGTAGTATTAAAGGCCGTTGGGTCAGTGATATATTGCGTCGGTTGGCGCGTGAGCGAGCGCTCCGCACTCCTCGCATCCAAGGCGCTCGTTTCAATGTTGCAGACTGGTTGCGCTAACGTGTTTGGCTCTGTACCCATGCCGTTTTAACTCTTGCCACAGATACTGGTTCTCTACGATGATGATTTTTGTCGGCTGCAAACGCTCGATCCCCCTAATGAGCCGTCGAATGCCAGGCTTTATTCCCTTGACTCTCTCTGTCTGCAGGATAGGAAACATCTGGTCAAGTTCAATGGGAACGAGCCCATACGTGTCGTCATTTACCACTACTCTTCCAAGGTCAGCTTTGACTGCTGCTTGCACGAGTTTGCTGGACGAGTATGGCTTCTCCTTAATTGTAAGAATTACTAGATTCGGATTTTTCTCCAGCGCAAGATAGTTGAAAATTCTTTCTCTGAATGCAATTGTCTCAGGTCTGTCCTCATTATAGTAAAATATGCTTTGAGCCCTGACGCCGGTCGCTGACACATACTTCGAGAAGTAAGTCCGTCTCCTCCGAAACCACTCAAACGCTTGGAAAAGAGCGGGATGGGAGTACCGCCTTGATAGAAGCAGGTCCCAGAGTGTATCGTGTGCTATCGCATTTCGCGTTGCGGAAACCTCCGCCGCAAGAGCGGCGAGGTTGTGCTTTGCCAGGAAATACTCCCTTTCTCCGTGTTCAGCCCTACGAACCTCGCGCGGATTATATTTTCTGCAAACTTCACATGCACAGGGAAAGTCTTCTAGCCTAGACAACTCGATGCTCCTGCGTGGCGTCATATACTTGCCGCGCCTAGCGAATAGAGCGTAAGAGGCCGAGTCGAAGAGGTCTACTCCCAGAGCCACAAAAAACGGCAGTATAGAAGGATGCCCTGCCCCGAAAAGGTGCAGTGGCCGTGCCGGGGGCAATTGCTGCTTGGCCGTCTGAATCATGTCAAATATTGTAGTGTAGTCATAATTAGTCAGGAACAATGTGGGGCTTCCGAGGGCATGAATATGAAAAGGCAGTGAAGACATTTCGAGAGCAGATTTTCTTATCAAATCGAGGAATCTCCCTCCCTGCACTGGTCCAACCCATAGCACGTCCTCCCTCGCGCGTTCAGCGATGGAGCTAGCGGCGTTTGAGGTCGTTAACTCTACTGTCTTGAGTGCAGTCTCCCATGAGGCGGTGGCGCCAGTGGGAGTGTCCAGCATGACACCTATGTCGACATTCAGGTCTTCCTGAAAGCGGACAATCTCTGTCTGGGACGACCGGATGCGGCCAAATTCAAGAAGTTGATACGCCCCCGAATCAGTCATGACTGTGTTTTGGAAACCAAGAAGCTCGTGGACATCGGCTGTGCTATAGCCCCTTTGAAGCAATAAGTAAGAGTTTGTTATGACGGCGCGGAATCCTAGCTTCTGAATGTCTCCGGCGGGCACTGGTTGCTTGTCTATATCGATAACTGGAAGAAGTGCCGGTGTATCAAGATACCCTCGCTTCGTTCTTAGCCTTCCCGTCCTTCCCCTCATTGAATAGTGTCTTACTTCGAATACTTCGTCCGGATGTAGTCGCATAGGCACTCTCGACTTATGAGAGTGCGCTATTGTTTTGAGTCTTTTTGCACTCGGTCAACGATTTGTCTTACGCGGTCGGCGATTGGCCCTACACCCTCAACGCGTCCGTCGCTGGTAATCTTGACCCTGTCTGCTATAATTATTGTCTCCGTATCTTCGATGAGCCTGACGTTATTAGGATAAACTCTGTTTAGTTGGTCCGCAAGAGCCTGCATAGGTACGCCGCTCTCCTCCGCTGCCACCTCAGCTACAGTAGAGCCATTAATCACAAGCCTAGGAATTTTCTTTGCTTCCGAATTGAGCTCTTTGGCATCGACTAAGCACACGTGAAGAGTTTCTGGGTCCAAGGAGGCCAGAGTGCCTCGATATTTTCTGCCACTAGAGAGCCACACTACCACTTGTTTATTCAACATTGTTCTGGTTTCGGATGCAATTGTGCGTAGGCCAATGCTCATCTCAACGTCGGATGGATTTGTTTAATACAATTATTAAGTTTGTCGTAAAGCGAGTCTGATGTAGGAAGATTTCTTGAGGGGGGGTGTTTGCCTTGTCTATAACTTACCAAATCGTATTGACCACCGTTCTTGCCGCATGTGAGGCTGGCGAAGCCGAGCCTGCTCATGTGGCGCTTTGTATTTCCGGGCAGTAAGATTGCTCGCACGCCTACGTGCTAACGCCTTGGCTTAGACCCGTTCGGTACGTTAATAATTTATTTAAAAAAGAAAACGTCTTCTCTTGGGCCATGAAAGACAATATAAAATCGGCTTGCCCAGAATGTGGCTGTGCCATTGTAGTTAGTTATGTTGGTGAGCTGGTGTGCTCTTCGTGCGGGCTGGTGATAGAACAGACGCCTCTACAAAATGAGGAACGGTTTGGTGAAAAGTATATCACCTTTGACGAAAGAGTTTTTGGTAATCTTAGAAGCACAGTCGTAGCTGGTTCATTCATCGATGCTGACGGCCCAAACAGAGCGTTAGCCAAGACCAATGCCAAGTCGCTTGGTAAAAATAGTACCTTTATTCGCGGTGTGGAATTGATAAAGCAAGTCTGCGTAAGTTTGAAACTTGGCAAGAATATAGAACGGCAGGCTATATATTTACTCAGCATCGGCTTACAGGAAGTTAAGAAAAGACTCAACCTGACGGTTAGTTCGATGGTTGGTGCGTGCGTTCTGTATGCGGTAAGGGAGGCAACAATACCTGTTACCTCAAAGGAAATCTATGACTCGCTCAAATTAAGAAAAAAAAGAGCCACGACAGCAAAAATGATGAAAGCTTATCGGTTTTTGATTGAGGTAACTGGCGTTGAACCGTCAAAAAGCACCACTCAAGATTTTGCCCAGCGTATAGTCAATGCCATATCCAACACTGTAGTAGCAAAACAAATAGATAGAGAAATGCTTCTGAAGAAGTTATTTGACCTGACTCAAAGAGTGCTTGATACGATACCTTCAGAGATAAAAGTTGGAAAGAATCCATACGTTTTCGCCGCCTGTTCAGTCTACTATTGCATGGTAAACGCCAAACTTATGCGGTATACAACTATAAAGAATGCTAGAGATTTCGCAAGGCTCAGTTCAGTCACAGAATATAGCCTGAACGAACATTATAAGATACTAAACGAACATGCGCGGCATTTATTTATTCGAAAGGGCGATGAGGGTTTTGGCGACGTCCCCACCGCATGAGATGAGAGTCTGGCGAGCCACGCCTTCAGGCACCTTGGCCTGCTGCATCACAAAACGCACGTCGTCCTCATTGACTTGCGCCGATAACAAGGAGGAGCTGGCAACGCCGCCTGCCTCCGGCATCTCCGCGTCTTTATCGCTTGCAACTTCTTTACCACCCATCACCTGGTAAAGAGTCTGCCCCTGAACTATCATCCTGATGACTTGCGGGGAGTCAATAACAATTTTTCTCCCCTTAGAGGTTATTATTACTTTGTCGGCCTCAACTAATTCCTGGGCACTAAGACCCATCTGTCTCATCAATCTTCGCATATCGTTATTGTTC
The DNA here is from genome assembly GCA_021800035.1 of archaeon. Lineage (GTDB taxonomy): Archaea > Thermoproteota > Thermoprotei_A > Marsarchaeales > Marsarchaeaceae > JAKAWJ01. The sequence goes on along the minus strand of JAJYZJ010000008.1, from coordinate 17,971 downwards.
AATTTCATCTGCAGGGTCAGCCACTCCGAATCGGGTTTTCACGGCGACGCCCTTCTTAAAAAACCTTATCTCATCCTGATGAATTAGGAGCCTCCCGCACGCAATCGGCCGATCATCGGGTGAAACCACTACACAGTCTTCGTCTATTGCAAACCTTCCGTTGAAACCGGCTATATGACGGCAGAATACGTTACCGCCAGCGCGAACGCATTGCACTGCTTCTGCCTTTACAGTTACCGACTTCGTAAGAAAGGAGCCCTCCAGCAGCTTCAGACCATACCTCTGAAGGAGCGGGTACCCATCCTCACGCATAACCGCGTACAAGAGGCCGTCTGCATAGATGTCGCGAAGGCGCTGGGAGCGAGGAGAGTATACGAACTTGACGCCCAGGTTTTTCAATATGGAACCCGTTGGGGGGCCGTATGCATAATCTAGTAACGCCGAAACCCTATCCAGCTCCACCAAACCCTCACGATGTGGAAATATGCAGTTATTAGACATAAATCGCAGTTGATTTGGCGCCGCTCGACCTGATTACTGCTTTGATCCCGCTCTCCATATCAGAACTCTGAACCTGGGTTGAACCGCGTCGAATTGCAGCAAGGCCAGCTTCAATTACAATGTTGCGGATTTCTGCTCCAGTGGCCCCTTCTGTCTCCTCCGCGGCAATCTTTAGGTTGACGTTTGAAGCTAGATTGACGCCCCGGGTATGCACCCTGAAGATTTCTTCTCTTTCCTCGGTTGTAGGAATATCTATCTGAATCACTCGGTCGAATCTGCCTGGCCTGACAAGCGCTGGGTCCAGTATATCTATTCTGTTTGTAGCGGCCAGTACTTTGACGTTCCCAAGTGGCTCAAATCCGTCCATTTCACTAATCAGTTGCATAAATGTTCGCTGGACCTCCCTCTCTCCGCTTGTACCTATATCCACTCTCTTCGCTCCGATGGCGTCAATTTCATCAATAAAGATTATAGAAGGTGCTTTTTCCCGTGCAAGCTCAAAGAGCTCTCTTACGACGCGCGCCCCTTCTCCAATAAATTTCTGTACCAGTTCCGAACCAACCGTGCTTATGAACGTTGCACTGGTTTCTCCAGCGACTGCTTTAGCAAGTAATGTCTTTCCTGTACCTGGGGGGCCAGAGAGTAAAGCTCCCTTCGGGGGTTCAATCCCGACCTGTTCAAACAGTTCCGGGTGTAATAGCGGGAGTACTACAATTTCTTTAATCAGGTCTATTTGTTTTTTGAGACCACCTATATCTTTGAATTTCAGGTTGGGTCTCTCAAGGACTTCCATGGCCTTGACGTATGTGTCTTGGGCCCTAGGCAGCACTTCAACTATTGAGGAGCCCCGTTGATTAAGAGCGACCCGGGTGCCAGGTCTGAGGACCGAGGATGTTATGCTCTGAGACGAGAATACGACTAAATTCGGTCCGTTAGAGCTATGCACAACTGCTCGACCGTCAGGAAGTATATCGACGATTGTAGCCTCCACTAAAGGGGTACTTCTGGTTTGCTCAAGCTCGCGCCTCATGTACTCCAAATCACGCACATAGTGCTCTCTTTCAATCAGAAGCGAGGCCCGTTCTGCCTCAAGCAGACGGATACGTTCCTCGAGCTCAAGTGCTCTGGCTTCGAAACCTGCTTCACCCGCATTAGAGGTTCGCTCCCTTTTATCGTCAAAATTGCTTTTTTCGTCGAATTCACTCATCCACCAAAGTCTCCGAGAACAGAATATAAACGAGGGGGCGAATATAAAGGATAGGCAGATTTAATGTCGGGTTATTGTGAAATTTGCGGCCGATTATCAAAGGAACCACTGAAGCCGATAGATTACCACGGAGAGCGACTCCTCGCCTGCAGTTTGTGCCAGCCTCCAAAGGACCGATTAGACCGGCGGACGAGTGAACCCGTCAGCAGACCCCCGCCATCGGTTATTTCCCCCGCTAGATTTCACGACAGGCCAATTGCTGATACAAGCCCCCCTAAAACTGAAACCGAGGTGCTCGAGGACATATCTGCTGTGCTTCGCCAATCCCGGGAATCGCGCGGACTTACAATCTCTGAGCTCGCCGAACGGTTGGGTATCAAAGAGAGTGTTCTACGTAGAATTGAGGCAGGAAGGCTCACTCCCGACGTTGCTACAGTTGAAAAAATAGAGAAATATCTCAAATTATCTCTCAGAGCTAAACAGGTAGAGGGTACATTCATCTCACCCACGGAGGCAGCAGCAAGGCTTGAATTCAGACATATAGTCAAGCTCAAAGACTCACTTGGAGCAGACGAATGAGCCCGGCAAAATAGTGGTCCTGCGTCTTAACCATCGGCCCTATCGAGATCAGCGACTGACTACTCATGTATGTTTGACTGCACGTGCTCTTGGTGCCTCTGGGGTAATTGTGTGCGGTGGTGACGCCAGTAGCCAAATTAGTTCTGTGAGGTCGCTCGGAAGTGCTTGGGGCGGCAGCTTCTCGGTTGTACAGGAGGTTTCACCGCTCCGAATTATATCGGAGTGGAAGAAAGCTGGGGGGCGGGTTATAAACCTCTCAATGTACGGCGAAGATATGCGCGCCCCAATGAGTGAACTCTACCATGTGTATTATACTCTTGGGCAACCTCTACTAGTGGTGGTCGGTTCTTCCAAGGTAGACGGTAAAGTCTACCAAGCAAGTGATTTCAATCTGGCCGTCACTCACTCCCCCCACTCCGAGGTGGCAGCTCTCGCGATTTTCCTTGAAAAATTACTTGGGAATAGGGCGTGGGGTCGCCGCAAGCCCGAGAGCCGCATAAAAATTTTGTCAGCCTTAAAAACCAAGGGAGGCATAATCTCTCGTGCGGAGAATTACTGATGTGGACCTCGACTTATTGGCTGTTGCCTACAAGCTTGCTGGCGCAGAAGGCTACGCCGTCCTAGAGACAATCATAAAGGAGCGCGAGTGCACTGATGAGGAGTTGAGTGACACCTTTAAGGTAAAACCCAATGTAATCCGCCAGATAATCTATAACCTCGAACGTAACGACCTTGTGACATTTCGAAAAACTATTGATCTTAAGACAAATTGGGTAACGTTTTACTGGAGAGCAAATAAGAATTACTTCAAGAATTATGTATACTACAAAAGGGCGAAAATATTGGAAAGAAATCGAAAGAGGTATGAGTACGAAAAGAGCCACGGCTTCTTTACTTGTCCCAATAAGTGCACCAGGATTACGTTCGACGATGCTTATGATGCTGGTTTCAGGTGTCCAATCTGTAATGAGGTGTTAAGCATGGAGGATAACAGCAAACTCGTCGAGTTCCTTGGCAACGTTCTCTCCAATGCGCTTAAGCCATCGCCTGAACATCGTCCAGCGTCCCGTAATAAGCACCGTTGACACCGATCACCGCGCTGGACCAAATCTTGCTAGGAATTCCTAGCTGAGCCAGGGCCGGACTTCCCCTTCCCATTACTCGTCCACCCCCTAAGAACGGGTTAAATGGAGGCATTACCACAACTCCCCCCCATCTTGGACTTGTTCGCTTGAAAAACAGCCACACGAAAGACGTTGAACCGTTCAGCCGAATGCTTGGATGCATATGAGCCAGAATTGCACCTTTTGCGTTCTCGACAGGCAGCCTTCTGTGTCCATGCGCGACAATAACGTCCCTGCCACCTACTTCCATTAATATATAATCCAAACACTGAAATTCAATATATGATTCGATGGAGCCGTCGTGGTTGCCTTTGAGGAGCATGGCTTCCACCGAGTGCTGGAGAAGAACCTGCTGCAGCTCTTTCAGAAGCGTGACCTCGACGGATCTCGGCTGGCCGACGGACTCCTTCAGATCCCCACAAATTATCAAACGCCTTAAGTCGTAATTTGAAAGCAGTCTGACTAGGTTTCTTAACCAGAACTCGAAAATATTTCTGGCTAGCAACTCTGATCCGGACTCCAGACCGAAACCCGTATGCAATTCGGCTACAACTAACGAGCGGCTTTTGGGATGCAGAACTGCCGACGCGGTTATAAGTGGATGCAGTCCTATAAAGGGCCAAATTGACTTATCGGGATATTGAAAGGGCTATCACCCAATTTGCCGAAAGGCAACCTTGCACTGGCGCACTAGATGATGTCCGGGGCAAAGACTCGACGGTTTATTCATCAAAAATTCTGTCACCGAAGGATGCCGTTGAATCTGTGGACTTCTATGAGGTTGGGAGGAATAAACTTGTACTGGAGGGAATAATAAATAATTATTGCATTTATCGATATTTCTATTGCAGCTGCAGTGATTTTTATATGCGAAATATAGCGAGAAATGGACGCACTCCCTGTAAACATTTGCTAGCGCTCGCGGCTTTAGACTCGATGCGCCGAGGGGGGTAAGACCAGCCCACTTTAGCTAGTTTGCCTGCTGGTGTCTCGGCCAGTTGGCTCAGCCAGTGAGAGAGCCAGTACAAAAATGAAAACTAATACCGAAACGGCTGTACCCAGGTAATACATAAGCGAGTAATTTATCACGGTCGTTAGCATGTGGACGATAGTTAATTAGTCTTTGTGTTGTGCTCTGGGGTAACCACGATGTTGCATCTGAGTGGCGAGGTTGCGGAGGCGGCAAGCCGCCGCTTTCGCGGTCCAACTGAAATACAGAAGGTGGCCTTTCCGAGGATTTTGTCTGGTAGAAATGTGGTGCTCTGCAGCACTACTGGATCGGGTAAGACAGAAGCTGCCATGCTCCCCATAATGCAGCTGGTCAAGCAGGGTGAGCCGGTAGGTGTGTCAGTCCTGTACATCACCCCCCTTAAAGCACTAAATCGTGACGTTCATAGTCGATTAGTAGATTTAGCCAAGGAGGTGGGGCTGAGAATTGAAGTCAGACATGGAGATACGCCGCGCAGTGCGCGTATAAGGCAACGCCTCGACCCGCCCGACATCCTTGTTACCACGCCAGAAACATTCCAAGCACTGATGGTAGATCAAGCTAGTTTGAGGGCGCTAGAGAATGTCCGTCATGTTGTAATCGATGAGGCAAACGAGTTAGTTCAGTCAAAAAGAGGGGTTCAGCTATCTCTTGGCTTGACTCGTTTCAGAGCCTGTCTCAAACATGACATACAGCTAATCTGTCTTTCTGCAACCGTGAAGAGTGGACACTTTGTTTGTAGATTTTTTATGGAGAACGGCGAGGTAATTTATCTGAAGAATCGAAAGGCCTACGCATTGGCTGTAGACGCCGTGCAAGCTCCTAACCGACTGGGGGAGGTTTACTCACTTTTACTAACCGAAATGAGTTCAAAAGCAATAATTTTCGTCAACACCCGCCACCTCGCTGAGGCCCTTGCTAAAATTGGTCGGGAAGGAAATAACAAAGTGAACCTAGATGTTCACCACAGTTCGCTGTCTCTGGACGAACGGCTCAGTGTCGAAGATAGATTGCGCAAACAGAAGGATCGTTCAGTGATCTCCACCTCCTCCCTTGAGCTTGGTATTGACGTTGGCGAGCTCGAACGTGTTATACAGGTTGGTTCTCCGAGAACAGTAGAAGCGTTGGCACAGCGATTCGGACGGGCTGGACACTCTGTTGGCGCGATTTCAAAGGGGGTTCTTATTGCTTTAAATCCGATCGATTTACTTGAGGGGCTTGCTTGTGCGGATTTGTTACTGAGCAAGTGGATCGAAGCGCCCAAGATATTCTCAGCCCCTCTTGATGTCCTCGTTAATCAGCTGGCGGCGCACCTGCTGATGGTAAGGGAAGCCAAGAAAACGGAGCTCTTTGAGCTCGTCAGGAGTTGTTTTAGCTTCCGAAACCTAAGTGTGGCTGATTTTGAGATGGTACTCAGTTTTCTTGTTCAGATGGGGTATGGTTCTCTATATGGAGACATTGTTCGGGTCGGACGTAGGACCAGAGTCTACTTTCTCACTCATATAGGTACAATCGCAGGAACTGCTCAGTTTTCGGTACGGGATATAGTTACAAGGGGGATTGTTGGATACTTGGATAGCTCCTTTGTTGAGAAGTATCACGATTCTGGACAAGAGATAGCTTTAGGGAACCGTGTGTGGGAAGTAGTTTCTGTCGATTTCGGTGTTAGGTCCGTTCTCGTTAGGCCCGGCCTACAAGGTCAAACTACGATTCCAAACTGGTCTGGGGACACGTTACCTGTGGACAACTACGTTTCGAAGCGAATGTATGACATCGTTTGCTCCCGGAGGCGTGGAGCTGTCCTCAAAGACCTGCGCCTTCTCCCCGGCGCACAGAGAGCGCTGGACAGAATTCCGCCAGTTAGAGAACTCGCGGATAAGAGGATATGCGTTGTGTCTCCGGCAAATTCGACAGGCACCGTTTTGGTACTGGCTCCCTTGGGTACTAGGGGAAACCGAGCGATGTCCATCGTGCTGAGTGAGGCGCTTGCTGACTACGCAGTCAGACCACTCATAGTAGTGAACTCGGCCGGAATAATCCTGCGGTCGCGTGGCCTAAGCTCTGAGCGAGTTTATGCCATTCTCAGCTCCGCTGAGCCGGATTCGGTTTTCTCTTGGATTGAGAGGGGAGTGGCGAGATATGGTGCGTTCACCGACAGATTGTTTGCCGTATCACGTAGGTTGGGATTTGACGTTGAAAAATTACTAGATAGGTATGGCGCAAGGAGAACGCACGCGATTCTGCAGACAACCCTCGCTGGCAAGGAGGTTTTGAATGAGGTGATGAGTGATTTATTAGACATCCGAGCTTTTCTTTCAGCACTTGCCCGAGGACCTCTACTGATAGACAAGCCATCGAGGCCGCTATCTGAGTTTTGTACTGTCTTTAAGGAGTCGCTTCTCTCACACGATCCCGAACCGGTTACCCGCGATGCAATTCTCGCTTCGCTTGCCAGGCGGCTAGATAGGAAATCCTACCACTTGCACTGCCTGAGCTGCTTTCGATACCACTCTGTGGTCACTGTCGGGTCAATGCCTGAGTGGGTCGTATGCCCGCGCTGTGGCTCCCGGTTTGTCGGATTTGTCGAACAGAATGATGCCGTTGCGAAGGCTGCACTGAAATCTATCAGATTCGGCTCTCGAAACGACGACGAACGAATTAACCATGTGGCAAGGGAGCTCGTTGGAAGCGCTGAAATACACCTTGATTACGGGAAGAGGGGTGTCTTGGTCTTGAGTGGCTTTGGAATTGGACCTACTGCGGCGAAGAGAATACTAAGAAAGCGGGTACCCACTCAGGAGGAGCTCTATACGGAAATCTTCAAGGCAGAGCAAGAGTTTATCAGAACCAGGGAGTTTTGGTCGTGATGTCAGTTGGGCGGCCGGAGACGCAGGCATAGAATAGTATCCCCGAAGAAGAGGGGACCGCCGAGGGTGTTCAGATGCCCGGTGTGCGAAGGTTTCCCCCTGCGGATTATAATTGCAAAGGATGGGCTCGCAAAGGTGCAGTGTGCGTACTGTGGGTTCTCTCGCGAGGATGTGCACGTCAATGCCGGTGCGGAACCGATTGACGTGTACTCTAAGCTGACAGCAATGGAAGGTAACTAGGGGTTTGCCAGGGGTCTTAGCGGGGCTCATGGAAGCCCGTCGTAAGAACCCACTTTTGATGGCGCTTATTGATCCGGAGAAGTATTCACCCAACACTGCTGGTGACATTGCCAGTGCGCTCGATGACAGTCCATTTTACGCGATTCTGGTTGGGGGTAGTACGGCTATTTGGCAAAGTAAGGTGGACGACATAATTCTGGCCATGAGGGAGAAAACTGCAAAGCCTATAATTATTTTTCCAGGATCAATCAGCAATCTAAGCCCGAAGGCCGACGCTGTGCTCTTTATCAGCCTACTAAACTCGGACAGCACGTTCTACTTGATAGACCAGCAGTTTCTCGCAGCCCCCATAGTTAAAGGCATGAGCTTGGAGGCCATTCCAACTGCGTATATTATCGTAGGCGAAGGGGCAACTGCGGGGTTTGTGGGACGCGCTAGACCAATCCCGGAAGATAGGCCGGAATTAGCCGCGATTTATGCACTTACTGCCGGCTATCTGGGCTTCCGCCTGCTTTACCTTGAGGCCGGGTCGGGAGCAAAGAGGCCGATAAGCCCTTCTTTTGTAGAGACTGTTAAGAAGGCTTCACCTGTCCCTGTTATGGCAGGTGGTGGGATAAGGACCGCGGCCCAGGTGCACGAGCTCTTCGATCATGGCGCTGATATTGTCGTAATAGGAAATGTTCTGGAAAACCCTTCGGACGCCGCCGAGCTAATCCGGGGGCTGAAGGCTCTCAGGGCTTGATGTTATAACAAGGTCCAGCAGATCATTAGCCGCGACAGCACCCACCAGGGCGCGATCTGAGTTGATTACCGGTAATAAGCGGGCGTTCTCCATGCACATTTTTGCAGCGACCGTAGCCACGCTGTCGCTAAGTAGAATGTGGCGCCTGACTGCGCTCGCAAACACCTCAATCGGCTTCGGAGACAGCATAAGGACGAGTTTATCCATGTAAATGATTTGGGTTCCCTCCACCCCCCACTCCTCTTCGGCTCCGGCAGCCCCGGCTTCCTCGCGTACGCTAATCTTCTCTTCTGTTATCGCCCTCAGGAGATTCACAGCCGAAACCGTGCTGAAGTTGCTCATGCTGTCGTCAGTAATAATTGCGTCGTTTTGCTCCAGAAAGCCCAAGGATCTCCACGCGATGTTCGATGGTGTTTTTCCCCAAATTAGGGGAAAGTTCCTAGTAATGTTGGGGGTAATGGGTACCCTTTCAAACTCCTTGCGGGCTAAGACTTTCTTCAGGACGTCCCTTGTATAAATTGCGCCGCACAGTTTGCCTGCACCGTCACTCACAAAAATATATCCTCGCTGTCGGAGGGTGTTAATTTGGGCGCTGCCCAGTTGGGCGGTTAATAGTTCGGTCTGATCGTTGCTGACTAGGACACCGATTTGTTCCTCTTCTGGGTTCCGAAGTAAGGCTTCGGCGGTTAGCCCTCCAATATAGCTCCCCTGCGCATCCACCATTGGAAGTGCTGGTAGGCCCGACTCCAAGAGCGCGGCGATAGCAGCTTCCCGACCTACCGGAATCTGCAGTTTTGGAGTTTCTGCTGCTAGCACTTGTTCTATCTTTAGCATTGCATCGCCTAGCTTCTTGCGAGGGTTACGGTCGGGGGAGGTAATAAATATTTCATAGTGAGGCCTTGAGCTTGCTGAGGATTTAGGCCTGCTGGTCACTGGTGGGATGTTTAAAAGGGCTTATATCTGATCGGAGGATTATTTTTTTGTGAGCTCTCGTAAGCGAAAGAAGCAAGGCTCACCAATGAGTAGTGCTGGGCTGGTTCGGTTCTACGAAGAGGAGAATCTCGGCCTTAAGCTCAAACCCGGCTATATCTTGGCGATTTCGGCAGTGTTTGCCGTTGTTATAGCGGTTGCTCATCACGTTTTTTAGTGTCGTAGCTACTGTTCGAATCTTGGTATGTGATTCTTTTCTTAGAACCGCTTGGGGCTGTTGTCTTCCAGTTCTCTTGTCCGCTCTCTCAGCCTTCTGAAGGCCTCCAAGCGTTTGCCCCAAGACACAGTATCATAAGATATCGCTTAATTCCCTCCCCTAGCAAACGAGCCGCTCAGGTCTAAAACTAATAATGGGGGGTACCGGCTTCGCTCAGCTTATTCCCTGCCATCGAGAGCATGCGGGGCGAGTGCAAGAGTTGCGACTAGTCCCTGGGCGTAGGTACTTGATCAAGGTCCCGGACTTCCGAGTATCGGCTTGCTTGTTCGCCCTGGAGTGGGCCGTACCCTTCGTCATGTCGGGTTTGTTTGGCCACTTCTTACTGAGCATTAGTGCTCTGGGACTTTACTTGCTGTCTTTGATCGTGGTAAAAAGCTATTCTGGGAGCCCCCGTATGACACCGAGGCGGGCGGCCTTTTTGTTGGCTGCGTCTCTTGCTGTACCATCAGTTGCTTCGGCCGTTTTCTGGGGTGCGGCATCGACTCTTGCGCTAAACTACTCTCGGTTTGTAATGTATCCAATTGTCCTAGTATTTAGTTTTCTGTATGCGGCAACCCAAATCGCTGTATTCGGCAGCCGACTGAAGTCTTCATTGGTTTCCTCACTGTTCCTGGGAGTAGGCAACCTGCTATCTGCTCCTGTGAGTCCAAGTCTAGACCAGGCCTTGCTAGCAATTGCTGCGTTCTCAATAATTCCTTGGCTATTTCTGCTTCATATGCGCGGTATAAGAGTTGGGGGCGTGTCAGGAAACGAGGCTCTGACCGCCTTTGGAACGTCGTGGATGGAACCGCAATCCCTAGAGTTTGATAATCTCTCTGAAGCTGCCGGTTCGGATTCCGTCGTTAGCGTCTCGGCATTGACCTTTAGGTCTGATTCGCAGAGAATTGCGAGCCTGATTATTCCGTATATACACCCTGGGCCAGCCAGGGGAATGGGCAGCGGTGACCTGCCATCCGTCCTGAGTCGGGAACTCGATGAGTTTGGCGCCGTAGTCCTCCACGGAGCCTCAAATCACGCCCATAACCTTGCCTCACGAAAATCTACCCTTGCCGTAGTCGCGGCTCTCAAGGCGGAACTTGGTAAGACTCGAACAGGCGTGCCAGCCACTTACGTGACTCGTAAAGATGTCTCAGATTCAAAATACTCCGTTACATCCTACTCGTTTGGGTCTTCAGAAATCGTGTTTGCGAGTAAAGTTGGTAACACCGAAGACTTTCCCACCCTGGTTTGCCAGCTTCGCTCTTCTACTCGCGATCTCGTGGACAGGCATAACGGGCTTTGCGACGAACACACTGCACTCTTTACCGATGTACAGGGTCAAGAGATCGCAGAAAAGATACTGACACTCTCTGAGGTGTCTGAAGAACGCCTCGAAATAAAATCGGTGGGTTCTAGTCGTGTTACGCTGCAGGCTCGCGACATCGGTCCGGGGGGGGTGTCCGCAGTGGTGCTGAAGGGGGATAAGAGCGTCGTGTTCGTATGCGTAGACGGAAACAATATGGTCTGCGGCCTAGCAGAGCAAATAAGGAGCGCCTTAGCAGGGGCTGGATTTGCATATGCAGAGGTTCTGACAACTGACAACCATTGGAACAGCGGCAACGCGTCCCGCGGATTGGGTTATCTTCCAGTCGGCGCTGTATCTAGAGGGGCCGTAATGCGAGCCTGCCTAGAAGCGGCTCGCATTGCCTCCTCCTCATCCCGGCCTGCAATCCTGGATAAAATTGAAGTCGAGGTCTCCGTAAGGGTGTTGGGGGAGAGCTTTCTTTCCGAACTGCTGGCGGCCTTAAGCCGTGGTATAAGAGCCCTGATTCTTGTCGTAGCCGTCGCGGCCATCACGGGGATTGTCTTGGCTGTGATTTAACGGGTCGGTACGTAACGTTCGCGCGTCCTCCTTTCCTCTCCACCAGCCCCGCGCGCACTAGGCGGGACAAGTATGTGGAAACCACGGGTTGGGAAATATCCTCCCCGTACCTTTTACTGAAAGCGTCTCGAATAAGCGCCGACGCGACCCACTCCTCTGAGGAGAATTCCTCAATAAGCAAGGCAAGTTTTCCGAACACGGTGCTAGAGTCTAGCCTCGGTTCGTAGCGGGCAAGTTCAGCCCCGTCGGCCGCAGCTGTAATCGTATCTACAAGCTTCTGAATGCGTTCCCTGGTAAACTGCCCCTCAAGGGAGACAGTCACTTTGTTTCCGCTGGAATCTACGTACTCCACTCTGAACCGTCTCAAGAATTAACCCCGCAACTGCAGGTTACTCTGCGTTGTTTATAAGATATTGTGTTTAACCGCATCCCTCAGAAGTTGACGATTGGCTGTAGTTATCAGTTTATTTGTTTCTCGAGTTGTTGCAGTGGAAGGCGAGGGGTTCAACTGTTATCCGATTTAACTGTTGATAACAAACTACTGGAGGCCGCACGCCCACCCCTACCCTTCAACTCCAACTCTGAGTGTACATAAGCCACGAATCCCCGAGTAGGGATTTCGCTCGGCTCCGAATGGTCTCCACAGGAAGAAGGGGGGTCCCGGCCCAGAATTGCTAATGCGATTCGCAAGCGGGGGCCGGCAAATCGGAGAAAGGTATTGAAATTTGATTCAACCGACGATGAAACGCTTCACCTGACAGGGTCGGAAGGTTACGTGATGGCGAGAGCTAGTCGTCTGCCTCTTTTTGAGTGGTTCGGTCGTCCTCTTCGCCTGCCGGCTCGGGCGTGGGTCCAATCAAGTAAAGAGAGAAGCCGGCACACGTAAAGATCAGCCCGAAAACTATAGGTGGAACGGCCCAGGAAGGCATGAATCCGGAGTAGGCGGGGGTGGAGGACAGATAAGTGCCGAGGGCGACAAAAACGAACATAACCACGGCACCCACAATAGTTACCCACCGACTTACCGAATGCAAAAGCCCTCGAGCGCTTTGCGTTCCGTTCACCAATCTGTTACTGGCTACTGAACATGACTGTCGGTCGGACCGTATAAACGAAGTCATAACCCCAGGATTTGTTGCAGCACGAACGAGAGAGGCGGTCACTCTGTGTCCGACAAGACTAGTGTCGAGTAGGGTCAGCTTTTTATGAGATTCGCTTCGAGCCTGACTGCGGTGACGCGGTGACCAGTGGGCTATAGGGAACACTAGTGTCATAGGGGATAGCGGGGGATGGATTTGAACCATCGACCTCCGGGTTATGAGCCCGGCGGGGTAACCAGGCTCCCCTACCCCGCTGCATTAGCCGTGAGCCAACCTGAAGGACGCGTTGCCCAGCGCTTTTTAAGCGTTGGTCGGGCAGGGGCCGACTACCCGACATTATGAACGGTGCGGCATGAATATATTGTCGGGTCGCCCGATAACATTTCTACTTCCCCCGACGGACACACTCCGCTACTTCTCGCTCACCGAAAACTGGTTTCGACTTTTTCCCCTAGATTTCTGTAAGATCGGCGTGAGAATTAACAGCGCAATGACCCCTGACCTCCCTGGCCCTTAAGGCAAGCCTGCGCCCCGCGAGCTTAGTAACAGTAAGGAAGCCTTTTGTGAGAGCGGCACGAAATCCTTAGAGCCCAATTGTCAAACAATAAGCAGTTTTGGCCCGAAATAAAGGTTGAACCACCTGGACCCGCAGCGGAGAAAGTGATTTCTCAGGACCGTAGGTATGTCATGCAGTCGTTCGCTCGCTGGTATCCAATGGTTGCAGAAAAAGGAAAAGGCATGTTTGTTTACGACAAAGACGGCAACAAATATCTTGACTTTAATGCCGGTATAGCCGTAATGGCGCTGGGTCATTCCAACCCGCAAGTCACTAAGGCCATTATCTCCCAGACGAGGAAATTGACCCATTACTCGTTTACTGATTTTCTATACGAGCCTGCAGTTGCGTTGGCCGAGAAGCTCTCAGAGATCGCGCCACAAGGACGAAATACAAAAGCCTTTTTCGGAAACAGCGGCGCCGAAGCGAACGAAGCCATGATTAAGGCGGCGCGGTGGAGCACGAAGCGCTCTTATATTCTGGCCTTCACCGGTTCCTTTCATGGTAGGACCTTGGGGGCAGTGTCGTTAACCGCTAGTAAGCCTGTGCAAAGGAGGGGGTTTGGCCCCCTTTTGCCTGGGGTGGAGCATGTGCCGTTTCCTTACTGTTACCGATGTCCCTTTGCTCTGGAACCCGAATCGTGCGGCATGTATTGCGTTGATTATATCCAAGAGCAGCTTTTTGATAAATACCTCCCGGCTGACGAAACCGCACTATTTCTAGCAGAGGCAATTCAAGGTGAGGGAGGGTATGTCCCGGCCCCGGACGGATACTTTGGCAAGCTCAAGAGACTACTGGATGCGAACGACATACCTTTGGGAATTGACGAGGTTCAATCCGGCGTAGGTAGGACTGGAAAATGGTTCGCAATCGAACATTATGGCGTCAAACCAGATTACATATCTATGGCCAAGGCGCTTGCTGGCGGACTGCCTCTGGGAGTGCTCCTCGGCCGGGACGATCTGATGGGCCTCGAACCCGGGTCCCACGCGAGCACTTTTGGGGGAAATCCGGTTGCGTGCTCAGCGGCAAACGCGGTGTTGGGCCAAATCAAGGAGCTTAAGATTCTAAAACACGTAGCTGACGTCGGCGATTACCTTAAGCAACGTCTGGTTGAGCTGCAAGATCGCTTCCCGCTAATTGGTGATGTCCGCGGCAAGGGGCTTATGATTGGTGTTGAGCTAGTCCGTGACCCAAAGAGCAAAGAGCCGGCAGACAAAGAGCTCGCTGAATTGCTCTTGAGATCTTGGAAGCGCGGACTTGCTATAATTGGGTCTGGTAGGTCTGTTCTTAGGTTCGCCCCCCCATTAATAGTCCAAAAAGGCCATATTGACTGCGCAATTGAGCTCCTCGGGCAAGAGTTGAAATCTATAGAAGGGGGAAGAGGTAACTGACCCATGACTAATTGAAGAGGGAAAACCGGCGCAGACGGAACTCTCTCCCTCTTTTCTCCCGACCGTAGCGCGCGAGAGGCTTCGTTAGGTGGCCGATCGAAGAACTTGGAGGCAGATAGAGTCCGGGGGGGAGTCCCTGGGGAACAAACACCATCATGCCCTGGGAGTTTTTGTAGGCCATGCCGCAGGCCTCGCACCGAACGCCTTGGCCCCTCCCCGCGCTTTTGGTCCTCCTACCGCAAAGGCCGCAAAGGGGGTTTCTCAAAATCACCCTCGGGACCGTTCTTAATACCTTAAGTTTCTCAATGTTTAGTGATGGCGGTAGCTGCATCTTAACTCCCCCCATAACCATGACCTTATCTCCTATGGAAAGTCCGGCAACCGCATCACGCATGACACCGGTCTCTCGAAACGCCACGGCGGTAATTTTCGTGCCGTCAGAGTCCAGTTCGATCATCACATGGCCTCCCTTAACCATGCGAGGAAAGTCAGTGACCGAACCATAAAGCGACAGCGAGTCACCAAGATGGGAAGACTTCAAGGGCAAGCTCTGATAATGATTATCTGTACCCTGGTTGGTTACGAAGATCATCCATCCGCTAGGGGTTTCCGACCGGATCAAAGGCATCGCCCGAATCAGCGAGCGCGGGTCTTCCCCCCGCAGTCCAAAGAGCACTGGATCGGATCCGTGCGGAGCGACGCATTGCATAAATCCAGAAAGATTGTTAAAGGTGGAACTATGAAATTCTACATCCATGCTGGCTACGCTCAACCCTGAGACCCTCCTGGGGGTGCCAATTAGTTCTGGCCTCCGATAAGCAATGAGCTCATAGCTATAATCCCCCGCAAGAAGAAGATTACAGGCCGCCGCCGCCGCTCCAATCAAACCCCTGCGCTTTTTCCCCCAGACAACCGCGCCACTCCTGGACAAGATTTCGAACGATTCAAATGGGTCCAGAAGTCTAGATTCAGCTCTTGAAAACACGCCCCGGATTTTAGCCCGCTGACAACGGTTTGCGATAACCAAGCCGGGGCTCGAATATCGGCCCCTAGTGGACTCGGCTAGGGTGGTTTTAACCGTCTCAAGAATTTGCTCTCCGTCTCCCAGAACAGAAAAACCAACCGCCGCATTCCCTCGAGTCTTCCAGGGAACGTTTGGATCTAGTCGCAGAAGACGTGGCAAATCAACAACGTCCAGACCGTTGGCGAACAGTTCCTTGATCACATTATACGCAGAATATGTAGTACATCCTCCGCGCAGATCATCAGTGTCGTCGATGCCTACGTGGTAAAGCGCGCGTGCAAGGCCAGGGTTGGAGGCGCTCTTACTTACCCCCTCTCTCAACTATGATCATTGTAAGAGTTGACCTTACCTTATCGAGCTTCCTGACCTTCCAGGTCACCGCCTCTTTTAACTTATCAAGGTCGGGGGCCTCAACAAGCGCGACGATGTCGTACACACCGTATACTAGATGTGCCTCCTTGACCAACGGTATTTGTTTGAGTTCCTTGAGAACGTCTTCCTCGCTGCCTATCTCAGTATTTATTAATACGTATGCTGAAGTCAACTGTATCCCCTGCGAAATGAGAGGAGCGCATATAAAGTTAACCAGCGAGTCGATTCAGAGAAGCAGGTGTGGCGTGCCACCGGTAGCCCGCCTTGAGTTTTAGACTGCATCTCGCTGAGCGGGAAACCCGCGTCTCCCGTGGGCGTCATGGACGCGTTCTCCCTTGCACCACGCGACTTGACCGTTTCATCTCCCCGCCATAGTCCTCGCTTCTCGCTCCTCGTCATCCTGTACGGCGGGGGTCTCGTTTCTGTGCCAGAGGCTCAGGTCTCCCCGCGTCCGCTTGGACCGCGTCCCCACACAGTGGGCGGAGCGTCCTCAGACCCTAAGGTCCGGTAGCAGTCCAGTGGCTCGCCACGCCCCGTCATAGACCGGAAGCTTAATTAGTTCTTCCTTCTGCAAACACGCTGACCCCCACGCCCCAATCTACTGCGGTTAGTAAGGCGTCACAAAAGAGCAAGAAATGCGCCCCGTGATATCAATAGTAATTCCAACTTACAACGAGAGGGAGAACGTCCGACCCCTTGTTACAGGAATCGCAAAGGCACTTTCAAGTATGAGTTATGAAGTGTTGTTTGTAGATGACGGCAGTCCAGATGGAACAAAAGAAGAGATAGAAAGAGCGGCAAGGGAATCATCAAACGTGAGAGTGACCTCCAGAAAAGGCAAACTTGGATTGGGCTCGGCCGTGCTATTGGGAACAAGCAGAGCACTTTCTGACCTCATAATTGTTATGGATGCGGACCTACAGCATCCGCCCGAAGTACTTCCCGCTATAGGGGAAAAGCTAATGCTGGGCTGTGATCTAGTGGTTGCTTCGAGGAATATCCGGCCCGGGGGGACAAAGGGCTGGTCTGTCTTCAGAAAATTCATATCTTGGGGGGCAAAGGAACTATGCTACATTGTCTTACCGGCGTCGAAATCAACCTCTGACCCTCTGTCGGGATATTTTGGGTTTCGACGTTCTATCTTAGAAAATGTGGAATTTAGGCCAAAAGGCTACAAGATTTTGGTGGAGATCTTAACTAGAGCGAGCTACTCAGCAGTGTGCGAGGTGCCCTATACTTTTGAAGGGAGAAAGTCCGGAAAAAGCAAGCTCAGCCCCCGTGAATACATCAACTTCTTGCTCTTGCTGTTAGATCTGAGACACTCGAAGCCTAAGCGGTCTACTCGGCCAGAGTGGTAGTGGACTGGGCGGGATTTGAACCCGCGACCTTCCGCGTGCGAGGCGGACGCTCTGCCAACTGAGCTACCAGCCCGACGACATGCGCAGTCATATCCGCCACCTATTAAGCTGTCACAGCCCTGGCACGCGATTTCGCAAAATCAATAATATGGACCGAGCACGCAAGCAATCGAGCGGTAAAATGCGCGAATTTCTGGGTCACCCGCGCTTAGGCGCGGTGTCTATTGAACCAGCTTAGTGGAAATTTACTAGACTCTCTTTGCTGCCGACCGGCGTTGTCGAGCTAACAACGCTCTTGCAGCAACATATATTACGCATATCGCGGCGATGACCTGCAAAAAATCGAGCTCAGGCGGCCCACTTAATGGAACCGAGCTACTCCCGTAATAGGTTTCTCGAATAAAATAGAACGGGTAGTAGACTATTTCGCTCCTTGTGTAAGCATTCAGGACAGTTTGTGGATATACCCATACTGATAGAAAGTGCAGAACCCCACCAACGGCGAGTGCGCCGGCGACATAAATTACGTCACGTCGCAGCGAATTAATCAAGACCGCGCACCGAAGGAAATTAAATCGGGGATAATATTAGGATTCATTCAGGCGGTCCCGACGGGTATTTCAGATCTGTTCTGTAGTTTTATGATGCCGAACGTTTAAATTCATGCAAGGGCGCAATTGAACTTTAGGGCCCGTAGCTCAGCTTGGTAGAGCGCTCGGCTGATATGCAGATCTCAGATACCGGGAGGTCGAGGGTTCGAATCCCTCTGGGCCCATTATTTCGAACTTGACATTATCGACTCGTCGTCGGCAGTTTTCCTGCGAACGAGTCTTGTCCTGTTAGTTGGAATG
>JAJYZJ010000122.1:2815-2885 GCA_021800035.1 archaeon | reverse complement strand
TTCGTGGACCCAAGAACTAGGAATTCAGCGGCCCAGGTCCGCGTTCCATGTCTGCTCCGTTCTGCTTGTA
>JAJYZJ010000122.1:0-2715 GCA_021800035.1 archaeon | reverse complement strand
TAGTTCTGCTTGTATAGTTCTGCTTGTATAGTTCTGCTTGTATAGTTCTGCTTGTATAGTTCTGCTTGTATAGTTCTGCTTGTATAGTTCTGCTTGTATAGTTCTGCTTGTATAGTTCTGCTTGTATAGTTCTGCTTGTATGTTTGTATACCTGTAGCTCGGAATAAACGTGCCCTCTGGAGTCTGAGCACAAAATATATATGGTTCCCCGTTGGCTCCCACTCATGCAAAGGCTAGGCAAGTTACAGATTTTGGGTTTTGCGGTTGTTGTTTCGCTCCTGATTTCACTGGGAGTTGCGCTTGGAGGAGGGGCCCTAGGCGGCCTTCAGCCCTTCAGCGGTTCGACCCCCACTCCTCAGCTCGGAACCATACCCGGCAGCGTGTCCCCGGTGATTGCCCAGAAGGGCGTTCAGAACGAGGGACCAGCGCCATCGTCGGCTCAGGTGAGTTTCACCGTGATTTTCGCGTTGCAGAACCAGGCGGAGCTTAACACGCTCGTCAAAAATATCTACACAAGGGGCTCTGCCGACTATATGAAGTTCCTTACGGCGCAGCAGTTCCACGAGATGTTTTCTCCCCCGCTTTCAGCGTATGGCGCGGTAATGAATTATTTGCAGAGCCAGGGGCTCAAGATTACCTACACGAGCGATAACAGGCTGATGATCGGGGCAGAGGGAAGCCTTGCGCAGGTTGCAGACGCGTTCCACACGAGCTTTGGCTTGTTTAAGTTGAATTCTACAGAGTTCTACGCGAACACAAAGCCTGTGGAGCTACCGATTGGCGATGGCGTCGTTGCAGTGGGTGGGCTTACCAACTTTACTTTGATACGTCCCACCTTAGTACAGGCACCCGGCGCTCAGGGAGTGCCACTTGACAAACTTCCTGCACATCTCACGTCTTCTTCACCCTCTCAGATTGGCTCTCAGGATGGTCCCTACATACCGCAGCAGGTGCAGGCGGCCTACGGCCTTACTGCGCTTTGGAGGAGTGTGTGTCCAGGACATTGCCTTATGGGTAACAAAACGACCATCGGGATTGTGGATGCGTATACCGCACCAGACCTGATGGCGTCCTACAATTTCTTCAATGGGTTCTTTCTACTGCCGAACTCCACCCTGAATGTTCTCTACCCCACTGGAGTGCCCACGGCTTCGGGCGCCGCGACCGGCTGGCTCCTCGAAACCCTGCTCGACACTCAGTGGGCTCACTCGATGGCGCCAAACGCCACCATTGACCTTTACCTTGCCTACGACAACGGCTTTGCTCTGTTTGAATCCGTGAACAGCGCAGTGGACAGCCAGGCAGTGAACGTGCTCAGCCAGAGCTGGGGGATGCCAGAACCTTTCATGACTTCGCAGCTCGCTCATGCGCTCGACCAGATTTACGAGCAGGCAGCTTCTGAAGGAATCAGCGTGTTTGCCTCAGCCGGTGATAGCAGCGCAGACAACGGCCTCGGGTTCAACAACGTAATCTACCCGGCGAGCGACCCCTTCGTCACCGCTGTGGGCGGAACTACATCCTACTTTGGCTCTGTGTCGGGAATATCGCCCTCAGCACGCTTCAGCGCGGGTGGAGGAAGGATCAACGAGACCGCGTGGAGCACGAACAACCTCTATGGCTGGGGTACCGGGGGCGGGCAGAGCATGTACTTCTCCTGTCCGTGGTACCAGACGGCTTCGCTGGCCTACCACGGGTTCTCAGGAACCGCTACATGCGGGGTTCAGGGCACAGTGAACCGCACGATTCCGGACGTCTCGGCCCTTGCCAACCCGTTCACAGGGGCGTGGGTAGCAGACTATTACAACGGGTTTATTTTCGCTCTGGGAGGTACGAGCTTGGCTTCGCCAGTATGGGCCGGCATCATCGCAGTGATGGACGGTTTCTTCCCAGTGTTTGGCCTCCCGATAGTCCCCGTGGGGCTCCTGAACGCGCCTCTATACTCCTTCGGCTCCAACCTCTACTACAACCCCGGAATAGGAGAGACGGGGTGGGTCAGCTCACTGGGAATGTTTCCGCCAGCGCCCCTGAATGATGTGATTGAGGGAAACAACGGCGCGGCTTTCGTCTTCCAGACTTTTACGCCGGGCTACAACGCCACCGTGGGCTACGACCCGGTGACGGGGTGGGGAACACCGAACGCGCTGGGCTTCTTTAACTTCTATAGATTAGTTACCGGCTTCCAGATGGCAATTTCGCCCTCTCACCTCCTGAGCTCGTCGCTACCCGCGACCGTACAAGTGGCGGTAAGCACTTCCCCCACATGCGATTTCTGCATTGTGACAATCTCATCCAGCCCGTCTATATTTACCCCTGTGGTCTTGCACAATCTTTTCACCATGGCTTACGGCTCATTCACAGTGCCTGCCGGCACGCGGTCTGGGGAATATCAGATAATAGCCACTTATCACGGGGGAAGCCAGAATGTCACGCTCACGGTTGGCCCGACGCTCACGCTCAACACAACCACTGCTCACCAGGGCTCGGTGGTCGGGGCCCAGGGGCTGGGCTTCAAGCCCTCCTCCAGCGCGACGGTCTACGTGGAATACGCAGCCGCGCCAGCACAGGAGCTTTCTGTGAGCACGAACTCGACTGGAGGCTTCAAGACTGCATTCACGGTGCCTGCGCAGTTCGCCTACAGCGCCGAGGTCATCGCGAACGATAGCGCGGGCAACCAGGCGATCGCCCCGCTGATACTCGAGCCCTATATCCAGCTCA
>JAJYZJ010000048.1 GCA_021800035.1 archaeon | reverse complement strand
TTTCCCAGTCCACAGGGGCATTAGTACTCCTGTTGCTCGATGTCGTTCTGTAGGCCTTCCTGATAAGCGGGGAGTATGCGTCTATAAGGCGTGCCAGCACGTAAGCCGCCGAAATGGCAGCAATAGGGGTAAGAATCTCTTCTGCACGTACGTAGCTAGCAGTGAAGTAGACCGCGGTAAGGACGAAGAGCACCATTGAAATACCCACCGCATCGCGCCTCCTGATGAAGAGGTAAGCCGCTGCTGGAATGAAAATCATCTGAAGACCGAATCCCAGATAGAAGTCTGCCCATGTCGTGAGCTCGTTCTCGGCAACTGTGTTCACTATTGCCTGGGCAGCTCGTGTGAACGGGAGAACTATAGCTAGCAACCTTCCCCCTATCGCAGTGGGCAGGAGAACGGCCGTCCCCCCAAGCACACCAATTACCAAAAAAACGAAAAATACCTTGAAAGTGGGTCTGGAACTCTCACTCAAGCCGTTATACAGCCTTCTCAGCGCCGTAATGAAGAAAGCACCTGCGACTACAATGTCCCCGGAGAGAGAAGCCACACCGCCCACGTTCCTTTGAATGGAAGCTGCCGTGAGCAGTGCGGGGGCCGTAACGAACGCAAGAATCTTAAAACCGGTTTCGGGTGAGATCTTGCCTGTCATTATTCCGACAATCACGATGAGTGCAGGCATATCGTACATATATGCTGCCACCGGACCCCAGCTGGCGACCGACAGCGCAGCGAGCACTCCAGAGTAAATCATCTGCTTAGAGTCTTTGGTTCGTAACGAGCGAATGAGAAAATACACCGAAGGTATATAGAAGAAGAAAGAAAGGAATTCTTCCTTGAACTCACCTAGCATGGTTTGCTGTATGTTCGCGGCAGAAACCGCAAGAAACAGAGCTGCAAGGATTCCAGTTTTCGTGCCACCTATTTCCTTCCCAAGAAAATAGAGAAAAACGCAAGAGAGCGCAGTAAAAACCACGGGAATTATTACAGCAAAATTATAGAAGGAAACATTGATCCCAAGCAATCTGACAAAGTCATATGTCGCGACTGATGCTATCGGGAGCATAGGCGAGTCGAAGGCAGGCACGAACTGGCCATACGGATACCATTCCAGAGGGTTCCTCCAGTGGAACCAAGCCGAGAAACCATTCACGAGCATATACTTAGCCGAGAAGAAGAAGAACCAAGGGTCAACCTCTGCGATCTGATATGCCCATTTCATTGGCCCCAGTCGCGCGATTATCGCTACAATAAAGATCAAAACAAGCGCAAGAGCCGTGACGTAAGCCTCTAAACTCTTCTGACGCGGTCGTATGGCGCCTGCCAGCTTCGCAAGCAGACTCTTCTCAGCCATTACCACTCACTTCGCGAGACCACATATTTATCTCTTACGAGTTCCTCACGCCTGAGCAGCATCAAACTACTTCTCCTGCCCAACTGCATGACTTCCGTCGACCAGTTCAGCACTACTCGCCGGAGGCGCCCCGGGTTCCAGCGCTTTCACCCTGCTACGCGGTAAAGGAAGGTCCAGTTCCCACTTGTACCTGTTTGCCCATGCAAATTTCTTCTGAAGCGATTTGGGGTATAATTCACGCCAGTCAATCCCCGCATAGTCCGCCCAAGCCTTGTAAATCCTTGGATCAATGTAATTTTTGAGTGAAGTCGTAAGATTATAGTCCCGAGCGGACTTAAGCAATCCGACTTCAAGTCTCAGTTTGTTGAATTGCCTAAGCTTTCTGCCACGATTTTCAATCGCGGTTTTGATGGTATCCTCTAAGTTTTTCAATTTCTCCTCTTTTCGGCGAAGCGACTTCCTGTAACTTCTTGGAACTGTTCTCTTGTGATTGCACAGTTTTGCGGCCTCCAAGTTGGCGAGCCTTCCAATATATATCTTGTAGTCGTGACTCCCTCTCTTGGCTTTCTTGGCATTTTTTTTCAGAAACGTGTTGACTACGGCTGTAGCATGATACGTCCTGAAGACCTTCGCAGTGAGCCCGGGGGCGAGATTCCCTAAGAATTTGTTAACTTTTGCAGACGAGACAGTCCTGAATAGTTGGCGTTCGGGCTTCCTTCCCTTTATGAAGCTATTAAGATTCTTGAGAAACTGCGGATCTGTCTGCCAAATCTTCAGGCTCTTGTGCCATTCAACGCTATCCTTGCCAAGAAATCTGAATTCTATCGAGCTGGGCTTGATCGCAACATGCTCTACCCGTAAAGTTGTAGCTCCAACAGTGTCGGCTTCGTCAGCCTCCTTTTCATCCCCTACCCTCATTCCGAGCTTGTCAATAAGATAGCAAGCTGTTGCCACTTCTCGAATTTCGCGATTTCGCGAATGCATAGCTCTCGCAATTTTCCTTCGAATTCTCTCTATTCTCGACATCATTTTCAAGGCGTTATCATACTTCTCCTTGTCCTTGGACTGGCGGATCGATGAACCCTCGTGTAGCCAGACGTATTTCATTCGCCGGGTAAGGGGGTCACGCCATTTGGCGATCCACATGGCGCCCGGGTTGTGAACTATCCGCCCCCACCTTCCTTTCGGTATCTTGGCGTCCGCACTCAGATTCAGCGTGACGTCGCCCGGGCGCACACGGGACTTCCATCTCCCCCGTAGCGGGTGGTCTCCGCGCCCGAGATAAAACCCCGGAGGCTCAACCGCCCAGTTTGCAATCTCCACTCTCCGACCATCTATATAGGCGTAGGCATAATGCTGCTTCAGCTCATTTCTAGCAAGCCTCCGTTGTTCAAGAGATGCTTTCTCCAATCTTTTTGCCCTGCGCTCTCGCAAGAGCGCCTTCCTCACTTCAGAAAAGTCGATGTCGTCCAGAGTACGAGGGCGAAGTGCGGGGGGGAAGCTCTTGACAAAATCCCGAAAAAAATTCGCTCTGAAGACGGCGTCCTGTGCGCGCTTGCTATTCATGATTCGCGCCCAAGCCAGCGCCATCTCCTCAGCGCGCTCGCTCAACCGGTAATTCCTGCCCTGGAGCCCGACCGTCAGCCCCTGATACTTGGGGGCGGGAGGCAGAAACACGCCGTTATGGACCAAGGACGTCCAGTAGGCCTTAGCTTCTCCCACGTTACTTACCCAGCCTCAAAATATTTAGGCTTTACCGGCCAAACGTCCCCCTCATTTCCCGCGAAGATTGAGGGCTCGCATTTGCAACACGCGACTGTCAGAAGACAAGTCCACTCTCCTTGTAAGTCTTCATAATAACCAGTGGAGTCACATTGGACACACCATCCAAAGAATTGATTTTTTCGTTAACCAGATTCCTCAGTTCCTCGATTGAGCTGGCATATAGCAATGCCACGATGTCTGCTTCCCCGCCAATCTCATAGACCGCTTCCACTTCGGGAATAGAAGTCAGCGCTTTTGACACTGTCTCTACGTTTCCCTGGTTGTCTATAGTCACCAAAAGAATGGCTCCAGTTCCATAGCCGCTTTTCGCGCGATCAAAGATGGCCGAGTAGCCCTTGATGACTCCTCTCTTCTCAAGCTTCGCTATTCTGTTATACACCGTGGATGTACTAACACCAAGTGATTTGGCCAGATTTTCATACTTTAGCTTGCCACCCCTGCGAAGCACATGAATCAAAGACTTGTCTAGCGCCTCGGACTCCTCTCTCTTGAGCCTCGCCATCTCTCCTCAAAACCCCCTTCCGTGTATTAAGCGTTCCAAAGACATGGTTCTAAGGACGGGAATAAAGCGAGATATTGAGATAAGTGAGGAGTCCCGTTTCCGCGGCATGAACGGGGTATTGCGAGCTAATGCTGTTCCGGATGCGTGGATCTAAATCCCTTTAGCCCAAGATAAAGACCAATGACTACCATGATGGCGCCAATGGCATTTGTGTAATAGGTGGCCACAACATGTGCCCCAAGCACTCTTGTGACAGAAGGCGGACTCCAAAATGGATGGAATGAAAATGGTATTAGATACGCATCGTGTCCTATCAACACACTGTATGCAGACCCAAAGATACCAAAGAACACGCCCAGCGCGACAATCAGCAAACCCGCCACGGCAAATTCAGTGTCCATTCAATCACCCAGCTCCTCTACTCTCCCGCCCTCCATTCGTGGCATAAGCGCTTTGAGCCCGCAAATATAGGCTTTTGCTGACACCCTCTCCTACAGAAAGGGTTGAAGGCTCCTGTTTCAGGGACACATGGCTGATACCCCGCCTTGGGAGTGGCCAGCAAGAGCCGGCCGCACAGGCGAGAGTTCGGGCGTGCCTCCCAAATCCCGCTTCTACTGAACCGAGCCTTGGAATGTATTTCGCGGCGTTCAGGTCCCTGTCCATGGCGAGCCCGCACTCTGTACTGCAACAGGAATAGACCTGCCTATCCGATTGCGCTAGCCAAGTGGGCCAGTTCCTCTGCACGGACCAGTTCCAGGTAGGTAACCGGGATCGTGCCTACCGCGCTCATCAGATTGCCTAAGATAAGTTTGGAATTCAGGAGTAGATTAGGTCGCTTTTCGGGCGCGAATTGACCCTTCTTCCAGTTCCTAGCTGAAGCTTAAATAGGATTGTCACGGGTCACTTTTCAAACCATGAGGATGGGAATCAGTCCGTACCTTGCGCTTGCTGCAGTGGTCATTCTTCTGGGAGTTGGTGCAGCTGGTTATGTAGTCGATTCCCAGATAATTGCGCCAGCGATTGCAACCATAGGATACCCTCCAATTGGAACCTTAACAGTGGTGCCTCAGACATCGGCAGAGCTCGTCTTCGCCTCAGCAACGCATTTCTCAATGAACTCAACAAGCCCAGTCGACGTCGTAATATACGTGTCCAAAGCTTCTACGTTCACTGGGATTTACCAGTCGACAAATATTTCCACGACTCGCATGTCGACAAATTTTCCTGCTGGCGAAGTCTACATAATCATCGATAATCCGCTCTCGACCAATACGACAGTAACCTACTCCGTGACTTAGCTTGCTTGGTCCGTTGGCACGGCGTCCGTTGGCACAGCCAATTTCTTCCCGCCTTCGGAGTCAACCTGCCCGTATGCGGACGCGTCTGTGTCCGAACCCTTTGAAACTGTTGCATAATCTGACAGACGCCAATCCGGCCTGATCGCCCAGAGTTTTCCTTCGTTGACCTTGTAAGCCGAGCTGAACCTGTATATCGCGAGCCCGCCGACAAGAACCGAAAGCGGCACTGCCACAAATATTGTGAGAATATCTCCCACACCGCCAATTTCGACTGCCGAAGGAGTCAGGTAACCGTACGCGTTTAGCGCGAAAAGCTCGGAGAGCATTGCCGTGAACAACAAAGTCATTAGCGGTCTCTGCGCGGGATGTGTCGCCTTGCTACGATCTATCCAAGGTATGAAGACAAGTATAACCACTATTCCAAGCATAAACAGCAGTCCATCAAGCACGTATTGGTTCGAGAAGAAACTCGCTCGAAGTATTATGTCTGTCCAGACAAAGTACCAGTCAGGAATGATGTTTCCGCCTAGCTGACCCCCTGTATACTCGGTACCCGCACTAATTGGAAAGATTGATGAGACCACAAGGAGCGCAGCCAGGTAACCAAGAGACATCATAATCGAGTACCAAATTAATCTAGGGTACCAGTTGACAGAGCGCCTTCTGGGTCCCCTGACGGGGGAAACCTCCATCGGCCCGTGTGCGCCATGGGCTTCAAAAACGACACCAATCTTCAGTCCAAGAATCGCCAAGAATGCAATTGGGAGAAGAACGACATGGAAAGCAAAAAATCGGTTGAGGGTACTATCGGGGAAAGTTGTCCCCTTCAAAAGAGACGGTATGACCTTCCCAATCCACCCAGGAAAATAGCTTGCCAGTTGAACTCCTACACTCGTTGCGCCGTAGGATATCGTGTTCATCGGAAGCAAGTAACCAGTAAATCCGTATGTCAGTGTGATTACTCCAAGACCCATTCCCAAAAGCCACATGAGCTCCCTCGGCTTCTTGAAGGAACCAGAGAAGTAGTTCCTGACGAGGTGGAGAAAAGCTATTAATATCATGGCATAGGCCCCATACAAGTGCATGGTAGCAATTAGCGCCCCGAAGGGTACCTTTGTAATTATGTAGTTCACCGACTGCCAAGCAAGATTGTTCGCGCCGGTAGCGGTTGTCTGATACAGAGGGACATAGTTCATCATGAGCAAGAAACCCGTGACAGCCTGAAGGGCAAATGCCACGACCGCCAGCGCGCCGAGCCAGTAGTGTGAGTTGAAAAGCGTAAACTCAGGCTGAGGCTTGAGTATCAAGCGCCTTAAACCGGTTCGATCTTCGACCCATCTCCAGAAATATTCAATCGGATCTGATTTTGCACTCTTGTCGGCCAATTTCGAGCCACCTAGCTACTGTAGACAGTAACGGGAGTGAGTGTCGCCCGGCTCCCGTCCTGGACCGGCGTGCCTCCAATCATATCATAGACCACGTTGTCAGAACCAGTGTTATAACCAAAGATGGTAGGTGACGCCATTCCAACTGCCCAGATTTCCTGATTGCTAGGGTCGTATTCCAAGATCACTCTTGGTACTGGTCGCGGAGCTGGGCCGCACATAACCGAGCCATTCAGCAGGAAATTGTAATGACTTCCGTGACAGGGACAGTGACCCCCCGGAAATGGCGCGCCAGGGGGGCAGTCTGCTCCACTGGCATAATTATAGATGCATCCGAGGTGCTGGCAAATGTTGCTGAAAGAGACTATATCTTCGTCTGGGCCCACGCCAAACATCGCCTTCTGACCAAGCTTTACGATAAGTGTGGGCTGATTTGTCAGCGGGTAGTTGTAAGTGTATGCTTTGCCAGTCTGTATGTCAGACAGGCTGCCCACAAGCAACCGCGGAAAATTCTTGAGGCCGGGATTGGAAGGGAGAGTGTACTTGCCTAGGCCGAGTACTGTTCCCGAAAAAACTATTGCCGAACCCACGAAAACTCCGCGTATAAACAATCTCTTGTTCGCATCGATTTTTCCGCTATCCGAATTTTTGTCTTTGCTCATAGAAATTTCAGCTCCCTACGCACTCACCTTCAGACCGTCGTACCATTGCTGGTAAGCCTGAGGGGTGAGCACCGTCAGATTTGCTATCATGTACGCATGTCCCGGTCCACAAAGTTCGTAGCACCGAATAGCGTCCAGATATATCCCTGCAGTGGGAACCTGGAACCAGAGGCTGTTCCACTGCCCCGGAATTGCATCTGCCTTGACATCGAGGTACGCTATTCCAAGGTCATGGAAGACGTCCTTCGAAGTGATATTGAGTATTATAGTAGTGTTCGCTGGGACCGTAAGGTTTCCGATGACGGAGTATCCATTTGCATATGTGAAGTTCCAACCGTACCTAAAAGCGTAAACGTCAACGGTTATCGAAGGATGATTGGGCGTACTAGCGGGAATGTTATAGAGATACGTGACCCCCAAGATAGAAGTGATCAACACGACCACCAGTATACCGCCTGTTACTGCTCCGGTCAGCCAGCCTCTCTTTACGTCCTCTGGACCATGGTCCATGAACGGTCCTATTTCTTCATTTTCCTTTACTCTGTACTTGACAGAGGCGACTACCAGCCAGCCAATGGTAAAGACCGCAGCGGCGACTCCCATCGCCAAAAACAGATTCCATTCCGATATCCACGCGGCCTTGGTCGGCGGAACAAGGGCCTCCAGCGTGAAAGCTAGCATATTCTTGAGGCCTCCTCGTGAGACCGGGATATTTGATGATATAAGACTTGCGCGATGATTTGTCGCCTCATGCACTCACAAATGGACAAAGTCCCAACCATAATCATCTGGTTCTCCGCGCGCTAATTTCTCCGAGCCCGAAGCCCGCAATCAACAGGACAAAAACAGCCGCAACAAGGACGAACCCCGGCGGATTCGATGGTCCGGCCGGGATGGAGCTGCTTTGATAGTTTTGAACAACAACAGTGTTACTCTGATTAATGGTTCCGATGGTTGGCGAGGTCTGATTAACTTTCCCAGAGGGCGAGTTGACAATCACCTCTCCATGCATCCAGTAGTGGTAAATACATTTGTAATAGTAGACACCTGGTTGAGTGAATGTATAGGTCCAGCTCTGATTCGGAGCAAGATTCCCAGAATTGAAGGCCCCCGTATCTGAAGTAACGGTATGAACCACGATATCATGGTTAGTCCATGTTACAGTGTTATTGATTCCAATCGTTACAGTAATCACATCCGGCTGGTATCCTGCGGAAGAATTGGGTATATAGGCCCCATAGGGAATCGAAACATTTACTGTATATGGCGTGACAGGTGCTGCAGCTATGGCCGGCACAACTTCAGGAAGAAAGGGCGTCGGAACCAAGAGTATTGAAAGGGCCAAAAGTATCAAGAGTTCCAAGGCTGCACTTCGAGCGGCATTATTCCAAAGCGCATGTGAGCTTTTAGAGCGCCATTTCGCCCTTCCGTCAGCAAATGAAGACGAGCGGGAGGCAGATTTCTGTGCAGAGCACTTCTTCAAACGCTGCCATTCCTCTGATTCCAAGCGCGTCCGGACAAACCCGCTCAACCTGTGGTATTTGACTGTGCTACCGCAGTGGACGTCGAATTGCTGACAGCCCCCGCCGATCCATTTGGCCCTATCACAGTAATTGTGTCCCCAACCATCCATGGATGGATAGTGCAGATATAATCGTACACTCCGGGCACGGTCAATGTCAGGCTGTATGTCTGCCCGTTACAGATGTTGCCATCGTTGAACGGTTTAGCTCCGGCTGGAACGCTCGTAGATGTTATTGTATGGCAAGCTGAACTGTCCTGATCAATCCAGAAGACCGTATTATTTTTGCCCACAACTACGGTTATGTGTTCGGGATTGAAATTGTGATTTGGCCCTGGGCCGTTTCCTGCTCCCTGAGGTATGTAGACGCAAGCATCACCCGTAGGACATCCACTACCGCTTCCACCACTCGGGGGAGTTGGACCAGAAGTAACCCCTGCGACAAGCACGTAGCCCACGCTTCCTGCAATCACTATGCCCGCGATCACCAAAATATAGAGCACTGTCGGATTTGGCCGAGCCTCGTATACTCCCATCTACCTCACCTAGCTCACAATCGAGACAAGAATCCCTGCTATAAGGGCCCCGATAATCACGATGGGTAATAACGCCACAATGAGCAGCGATCTCTGTTCGTACTTTAGGTGCATAAAGTAGGCGCCAATCAAAGTCACTTCGCTAACTCCGAGAAGGAAAATGATTGCATCAGCGGCACTGACCGAATGCGGTCGAAGATATTCCTCGGCCGATACCTGTAGTACCGTGCCGATTATTACATAAAGCCAGACAAGAACTGGTGTAAACCTCGCCAATATTTACACCAAGAAGAAAAGCGGGAAGATGAAAACCCAGATTGCATCCACGAACGACCAATAAATCCCGAAGATCTCCACTGCTTCATGATTCTCTTTTGTGAATCCGCCTTTCGAAGCTTTCACTATCAGGTAGACCATTGCGAGAAGCCCTACCAAAACGTGAGAAGCGTGAAGCCCTATCGTAAAGAAATATGTGCTGAGCGCGTTACTGGTGGCAGGCCCCATGCCGCTCGCAAATAACAGCGACCATTCGTAGAACTCCAGTCCGTCGAATATTGTGCCAAGCGCAAGAGTGATTGCGAGCCATGTAATCAACCCGCGCTTGTCCCCTTTCCTTATCGAATTAAGTGCCATAAATGCAGCAGGGCTGCTAGAAAGGAGTATCAACGTGCTTACAAGTCCCAGTCCAATCGGGTGCAGCGTTCCGGGAGCTGGCCAGGACGCAGTGCTCAATCGCACATACACATCTGATGTCAGAATTGCTGCAAAAAGTATAATGTCTGAAAATATAAGCGACCATACCCCCAGTTTCATCTTCGAAATCTTTGTGAACGGCCACTTCTCAACCTCGAGCGGCTCAGGGATATGGAATCTTCCGTGTAAATCATCCCAAGCCCAGCCAAACAGCGCTACTCCGCATATTGCTGCCCCCAGGACTGCAAAGGGCAGCCCCAAGTAATCGTATCCAATAAGGCCGACCCCGAACATGCCTACCGCGATTCCGCCGGCTATCGTTATTGGCCTAGTGCTCGTGTGGTGCATCTCAATAGTGTTGGGTTCAAGTTCGGTGACCGTCTGCCGACCCACTACTTCGGAAGGCGCAAGATTCTTGACCGTCGGAGTGAATGGTACCAAAGAGCTCATTCCCATTCCGAGTGGCAGTGACGAACTCATGCTGGGTTGGACAGGACCGCCCAAATCACCGAGTTCGGAGTCCCATTCCCACTCCGCAGTTTCAGCCTTCCATGGATTGCGCACACTAGGAGCCCCTCTGTATATCGAATAGGCCAAGTTGATCACGAATATGACCTGGACCCCGCCGAAAAGATACGCTCCAATCGTAGAGATGAAATTCGGCAGTGCCCACGCTGGTACACTATAAGTGAATATCCTTCTTGGCATGTCCAGCAGAATGAACATCGGGAAGTAGGTGATATTGAAAGCGATCATCGATGTCCAGAAGTGAGTTTTCGCAAGCACCTCATTATACATGCGGCCGGTCATCCGTGGAAACCAGTAGTAAAAGGCCGCGAACAGACCGAAGACAGAAGCCCCAACCATGACATAGTGGAAGTGCCCCACAACGAAGTACGTACCCCTGAAGAGCACGTCAAGCGGTATAGAGGCGAGGAAAACCCCCGTTATCCCTCCAATTATGAATACTACTATGGCACCGAGCGCAAAGAGCATCGGCGTGCGCAGGAGAATCCTTCCCCTTACGAGCGTCATGAGAAATGCCACTACTATGATATCGAATGGCAATGAGATGCCAATTGTCGAAATCATGAAAGTAAGTTTTTCCGTATCAGGGAGCGTAGTCATGAACATATGGTGGCCCCATACTAGGAAACTAAGAGGTACTACAAGCGAGAAGGTCGCAATGAGTATCGCAGTCTTTGCAAATATTCTTCTCCGTGTAAATACCGGAAGTATCTCCGCAATCGCTCCAAACGAGGGCATTAACACTATATAGACTTCAGGGTGTCCAAAGAACCAAAACAGATTGTCCCAAAGCATAGCCCCACCAGCCGCGCTGAAAAAGAGCGTGGACGCCACTCTGTCGGCGATGAGCATGAAGAGCGCGCCAAGAATCGCGGGGAACGCGAACAACATCTGGACTATGGTGAAAATGATGAACCAAGTAAACATCGGTACCTTCGTGAACGTAATGCCAGGCCCGCGGAGAGCTATCATGGTAACAATAAAGTTGACGCTGCTTATCGTAACTGAGCCCACCATGAGCATGAAGGCGGAGAAGCCCACGGTTGGGCCGGGCCCCGGCATGAACTGAGTGGATGTCAATGGAGAGTAAAGCGTCCAGCCGCCGTCAATAGCTCCTCCCGGAAGAAAGAAAGTCGTAACGGCCAAGAGCCCGCTAAAAGCAAACAGCCAGTAGCTGAGCGCGTTAAGGCGAGGGAAGGCCAAGTCCTTCGCTTTTATCTGGAGCGGAACGATGTAATTCGCGAAACCAAATGCGAGCGGCGACAGGAACCAAAAAATCATGATGAGCCCGTGCATGCTCAGGGCCTGGTTGTAGGATAGCGCGCTCAGGAAATTATTATTCGGAGTTTCCAGCTGAGTCCTCATGAGCTCGGCTAGAGTTCCCCCGACAAGCGCGAAGAAAAGAGCGGTTACTATGTAGAGCGTACCGATATCCTTGTGATTGGTCGTGTAGAGCCATCTTTTGGCCCACGACTGCACCCTTCTTGCGCGCTCTGCCTTGAGGAGGAACGGTCTGTTGAAAAGGAAATAGATGAGCAGCAAAGATGTCCACACAATGACTATCTCGCTCAGGGCGAGTTTGAAACCCACAGAACTGCTGGAATCCAAATCAGCAAGCACAACTGAGGCAACCACGAGCACAGCGAGTATCGCAAAGAATCCTGCCTGTGTGGACGGCTTTTCATCCACTACTGGTGCAGTTTCCTCTTCGGCCAAATCTATGTCCCAGATTTCAGCGCCAACGCCCACATAAAAGGGTATTCTGCCATTCCACTTCCTCACGGCATTTGGCAGGCAACGTTGATAAGACCGAACAGCCGCTAGTGAGTTTTTCAGCGCTCATCAAAAAAATCCGAATTGTGATTCAAGTCCATACGGAAGAGCTTTCGCTTCCCCCAAGGGAACAAGATCTGGGGATAGAACATATACTTCGCCCTATAGTATCTCCAGATCTGGTCTGCGATACTCTGATCTTCAAGATGACCCTCGCCTTCAATTCCAAGTCCTCCAAGATTAACAATTACTCGGGAATTCTTGAGCAGGTTCTTTGCCCACCATGATTTTAGTCCATGTCTTGAGAGCACATAGAACCTGTTGTTCACGTAGGCGAACCAAATCTGCACAATTCGTGGTTTACCCGTCTTCCGGCCGTAGGTCGTGAGCCAAATGCTGTAGTCTTTGTGATGTCTGAGCAGTTGCTTACACACTACGCATTCGCGCCGGGAGTGTGGGGCGTCAGTTTCACCCAATGGGCGTTCAGACTTCTGTTTGGCTACGACCGCTTTGTCGACCAAATCCTCAAACGGCCCCCCTGTTGCTTGGTCTCCTGACGGCCCACTGGCCCCCAAAAAGCACGGGTAAAGACAGACTCGCTCGCTGTGCTGTGGGGTTCTAACCTCATTCGTGTGCGCCCTCACCCCCATAGACTGGAGGCGAGCTGCTTCGGTGGTAAAGTCGAACCGAATACGCAAAGAGAAGTGCATCCAAAGCGAAAATCAGACCGGCGATCTGTTGACCAGTCAAGCTTGACACATCCAAGTTAGCCACGATGTACGCAACTACACCTTGAAATACCATCGTAATCAACAGCCCAGCTGTTGCAGCAGTCTTACCTACCAATCGCAGTCAGCAAAAACACGCGCAATTCCGAGATATAAAGCCTTTCGCGAGGAGCAGATTCGCTCAAAATCAACCGCACCCATTCCCGCGTGACTGTATCAATGAGTGCTCGGCCAGAGGCTTTTGTGGAAATGCAGATGGCTTTCAGGCGTGCGACTAACGTCACCCCACGTTAACCCCTGCTTGCCTGAATTCTCTGGAGGCTGCCTATTAAGCCGAGGATATTTGCACGCGCGTGCAAATAGGCCAAGCGATAGGGTATTCGCTGCTCGGAGCGCAAATGCCTCCTGATCGTGGCTTCGGATGCTTCCTCGGGGGATAACCCCTCCTTCAAAAGGGGGTCTACCTGCGCTCTCAACCATTTTACGGAATCGATAGAATCTGTAATCAGAGTAGTTACGTCCGGATGAGCTCCATAGTGGGCGAGACAGATCGAGTCGATATCCAAGCTCAACACTCTGTCCAAGTCCTCGTTATACTTCAGGTAATCAAATGACGGAGGAGCGCTCGTGGGCAAGTAATGATTATCCAGCATAATCTGGCTTCCCATAAGGTCCGCGGCGAGCAAGTGCCTACCTACCTTCAGGCAAATCTGATGGTGCGCGTGCCCGCTTGCCGCAATTACCCGGGCTTGCTCGCTACCCAAATCGAGTTCCACCGGCGCCATGAGCAGACGGTCCTGTGAAAGTCCCTTGAAATCTCCCACTCTTGACCCGTATTCTTGAAGCAGACTCACAAACGACTGGTAGGTCTTCGTTGGATCTATAAGGTGTCTAGCTCCCGACTGTGCAACAACAACCTTTGCGTTGGGCGCCCACTCACTCATGCGGCGAACGCCTCCGGCATGGTCGGTGTGCACGTGCGAGATGAAGAGATACTGTAGGTCAGTGCCCTTGAACCCAAGCCCTTCAATTGCTCCTATCACCCTGTCCGAGACGCTTGAAGGACCCACATCGAAAAGCAATGGTTTTTCCGAAGAAACGAAATACAGCGCCAGGTACCCTTGGGTGTCAAAAACCAATGGGTCGATAAGGTGAATCCTGTTGTTTATCTTCTGAACCGTAGCTTCCAACTTAACCACTGTATCGTTCGCAGACTCGATATGTCCACTCGTGTACGGCTGAGTTATCT
>JAJYZJ010000047.1 GCA_021800035.1 archaeon | reverse complement strand
GTCTCCCCAGGACTCTCTTTGCAACCTGCGAATACGTAACCCATCATAACGGCATCGGCGCCTAGGGCGAGCGAGAGCGCGATATCCCCGGCACCGCGAATGCCCCCGTCAGCGATCACCTTGCTGTCGAGGCCGAGTTCATTCACCGCGTCCGCGACCTGTGCAGTAGCGAACGCCGTGGGAGAGCCTGCCTTCGTGAGCTCTGTGGTTGTGCACACGGACCCGCCTCCCATCCCTACCCTGAACCCTCCCACATTGTCGAAAGCCGACGCAATATCGAGCGCTGCCTGTTTTGTGCCAATGTTTCCGAAAATCACATCTACATCATCAATTTGCTTTAACATTTCCTTGGTGGAAGCTATTGCTCTGGCGTTGTGGTAATGGGCCACGTCCAGTACAAGCAAGTCCGCATATTTTGACAGTGCCTTGGCGCGTTCGATATCAAAGGGAGAAACCGCAGCACCTACTACCAACCTTCCCTCCACGTCTCTTGTAGAAGATTTGTATTGCTCCCTGCTATGAACGTCTTTGTACGTAATCAAGCCGGTGAGCTTTCCCTCAGCATCAACAATCGGGAGTTTCTCAATCTTGTGTTCGCGCATGAGGTCGACTGCTTGCACAGGGTCAAGAGGCTCCCTTGCGACTATGGGAGACCTGCTCATTGCTCTTGCGACCTGGAGTCCCGGGTCAGCGAAGCGAACATCTCGTCCTGTGATAATCCCCACAATCTTCCCATCTTCTACGACTGGCAGGCCGTTTATCGCGTTCCGCTCCATTGCTTCAAACGCTTCTCCAACTGTGCGCTCTGGCCCGATTGTTACTACGTCTCTTATTATGAAGGATTCGCTCCTCTTCACTCTCTTTACCATATCCAGCTCTTCATCGGCACTGCAATTTCTGTGGATAACGCCCAGTGCCCCCATTCTTGCTAGTGCTATAGCCATCTCGCTTTCCGTAACAGTGTCCATCGGAGAGGAAATGAATGGAATGTTCAATCCTATTCTGCGGGAGGCGGCGCTTGCAAGATTTACTTCTGAGGGCTCCACCTTCGACAGCCCCGGTAGAAGGAGTAGGTCTTGGAAAGAGTAGGCTCTGGCTGCTTCAACTATCTTTGAAGAGAACCCTTGAACCATAATCGAATGAGATTTCCAATCCCTTAAGCCTTGCCGGTCGTATTTATTGGTTATCTGTGGAATATATTGCAAATCGCGCGCCGCGTCGGGAGGCTTAAACGTGGCCAATTGGTTTGATAGTGATTGTCAAATGGTATGGGAAAAGACACTCAGATATCAAGGCAAGAATCGCGATTTGAATCAGTTGACTCAGCAGATAACTCAGCAGCTTGAAACCGATGGCTACAAAGTTCAAAACAGAACAGCTCCAGTAGGGATAATAATTCAGGCACAAAAAGCTGGAATTCTTAGAGATATAATTGCAGCCGACCGCGCTTTCACTATAATGATTGCCGGCCAACCCAATGATTTTACGGTGCATATCGGAATCGGCAAATGGATTCAGAATCTGGCCGTCGCTGCTGCTGAAACTCTGCTTCTGACGGAACTGTTTCTAGTTGTTGACATTCCTGAGATATTTTGGACAAGACACGTAGAAGGCGAACTGGTCAAGCAGATCAACACAATAGTCGGCTGACCGGGCTGAGCAGCTTTTCAGGGACCGTTCCAGCTCGAACCACAGAGGAATCTGGCCTGATTTGACGAAAACGGGGGTCGATTCGGCGGCTGGCAGAGCCCGTGTGGCCGCTTTCCACGGGTCAGCAATCGGAAAATTTGGTTCGCTCAATCGACGCTTGATGCACGATAGCTTCCTCGGCAGGTGGGTCGTGGCCGGGGTTGCCATCGGCGTCATAGCGGGCATAGGCGCCACGTTATTCCTTTACCTGATTCAGTATGTAACTAATTATTTCCTAGGAGGAATAACTGGCTATTTCCCCCCAAATCCCGCAGGAGAATCCCCAGCTCCGCCCACCACCCACCCCGTGTTCTTGTTGGTTCCACTAGTAGCTGGGCTAGGTGGTCTCATCGCCGGGGTCATCATTTACAAGTTCGCACCAGAAGCTGAAGGGCATGGAACAGACGCCGCCATAGATGCCTTCCACAGAAAGAACGGGGTGGTCCGAAAACGAATCCCGCTAGTAAAGGCCATCGCGTCCGCGTTCACCATTGGCTCTGGCGGCAGCGCCGGTAGGGAGGGGCCGACAGCTCAGATTGCGGCAGGATTCGGCTCACTCGTTGGCTCACTTTTGCATTTCTCGGCCAAAGATAGGAGAATAGCCGTAGCTGTCGGGATAGGAGCGGGAATCGGCACGATTTTCAAGACTCCTTTCGGCGGAGCCATTTTGAGTGCCGAAATTCTATATAGTGGTGGCGATTTTGAAGCCGAAACGCTGATTCCCGGATTCATAGCTGCGCCAGTGGGCTACGTGATTTTTGCCTCGATTGTTGGGTTCACCCCGATTTTCGGTAACAGTTTCAGCTATAACTTTACGGAACCCCGAAATCTGATTATTTACGCTGCGGCCGGAGTGCTCTGCGGGTTCGTGGCCAAACTCTATACTACGAGCTTCTACGGCATCAAGCACTTCTTCGATAGATTGAAAACCCCCAAATATATCAGACCGGCCATAGGCGCCGCGGCAGCCGGTGTAATTGCGGTATTCTTTCCGGAGGTTATAGGACTTGGTTATGGGTATCTTCAGTTTTTGGTAAACGGGCAGCTCAGATTAATAACTTCGAATTATGTAGCTCTTCCGCTCGCGGCGATCATAGTTCTCGTGATTCTTCTCAAAATACTTGCTACCTCACTCACTGTGGGCTCTGGAGGCAGTGGAGGAGTATTCGCTCCCTCACTTGTCATAGGCGGCTTCTTAGGAGCTGGCTTATGGGAGGCATCGAGGGTTGTGCTGCCAGGCTGGATTCCGATTCCAGGACCCTTGGTGATAGTATCCATGATGGCGCTATTTGCCGGCGCCGGGAGGGTGCCAATCGCCGTTGTGCTCATGGTGAGCGAAATGACTGGTAGCCTGACCCTTCTTGCACCGGCGATGGTCTCGGTCGTGCTTTCCTATTACATAGCCGGTCCCAAGTATTCTATTTACAAGAGTCAGGCCCTGACCCGAATGGATTCTCCAGCTCACTTCGCTGAATACAGGACACCACTAATGGCTCGAATCCACGTAATGGATGCCATGTCTCCACACGTAATCACGCTTACAAGCCAAGACAACGTGGAAACCGCGCAGAAGCTGATGCTAGAGCGGCAGATTAAGGGTATCCCAGTTGTGGATGGACTAAACCTGGTTGGCATGATCACCCTCAGTGACGTGATAAAAGTGGACAGGGCGAAAATGCCGTTGACGCCAATTAGTGCAGTCATGACCAAGGACGTTGCGTCGATCAACTCGGGTGACACGCTTCTCAACGCTTTGAATTTGATGACCATCAAGGGAGTAGGGAGACTTCCGGTGGTTAGAAAGGAGGACAAAGCTGTTATAGGAATCATTACGCTGACCGATATCGTGAGGACGTATGACAGGGTGTATGAAAGTGTGCTAAAGTCCGAAAATCCTAGCCCGTCCGAAGGCTAGAAAAGCACTTGTCGATTTCGCCGATCGCGTCACCCATCAGCTCCACTGCTCTCCGGGTCAGATCCGGCGACGTAGAAACGAGGCTTACTAGCTCGCGCTGTTCTCCTTTGATTACATCCAGCTGAGGACGCATATTTGCCGAATAGAGCATGCCCTCTGAGACTACTGTATACACTGGTTTGTGTGCATCCACCCCGGCAGCCAGCTTGGAGAGCCCGTCTACACACACCTTAAAGGAGTTCCGCATTGCTATCAAACTGGCCCTGACTTTGATGCTTGTGTCATCTTCCTTGGTGTTGAACTGTTTGTAGATATATGACCAATACGCATTGAATTCAGAATAGCTCTCGGCCAGCTTCTTTAATGTGGCCACAATTTTTGGCTGATCCCCTTGTTCGATGGTGCCATCCCTCGTTCCGATAATCCAGATGCTGCATCAGCCATCACAAAACCTTTCCGGTTGATACTGTTTCCCAGGGGATTCAATAGGGTCGCGGCAGGATAGTGGCTTGCCGATCACTAAATGACTTGTATACGAGTATGGCGGTCATGGGCCGTGGGGGAAATACGGCCCAAGCAAGTCTTATCCCAGCCGTGGCCCTGAAAGTAGCCGTGATAGTAAGGGATTGCCACTTTCCGGACGACCGCCTCTATCACGTTGACAGCCTTACATGGTTGATTCGAGATAGTCGGACCGCAACCTTGGGGGTTACGTCGAGCCTTTGTTGGCTTGCTGGTGGTATCCGGACGATTTCTCTTAAGCCAGCTGGCACCAAGCTGCTAGCTGGGCAGAGCGTTGGGTCAATTGAGGGACCGCGTCACTTCGATGTTGTAAGGACGCCACTGCCTGGTACAATATTAGAGCAGAACGTTCGACTCAGTGCTGCACCCGAACTCGCAAATCGTGATCCGTACGGCGAAGGCTGGCTGATTCGACTCGGCGTTAACGAACTAGCATACGAAGGTGTTGAACTGCTCGAACCCGAAAAAGCCAAGATTAAGCTCGATGAAAAAATACGCCTGATGGGAATCAGGTGTTATTCGGCTT
Source organism: archaeon (assembly GCA_021800035.1). Taxonomy (GTDB): domain Archaea; phylum Thermoproteota; class Thermoprotei_A; order Marsarchaeales; family Marsarchaeaceae; genus JAKAWJ01. Next base: position 9,372 of record JAJYZJ010000047.1, on the reverse strand, counting down.
TTCCTGACGTAGAAATGTACGAAATAGGGGCAGAGTGCTCGTCAGTCATTACAAAACTAAACCAGACCTTGCGGGAGAGGAAGCCGGGAACGGTTGTACTCATTGTATCAGATGAACCGAGCACAAACGTCGAGATGGTTAGGTGGTCAAAGGAAACTGGTAACAGATTACTGGAAATCAAGCAGCGCGACGGCTTGTTCCATGTACTAGTGGAGAAGAGCTAGCTTTATCACTTGTGTGCCAGAAGTCCCGTATGCGTTAGCACTTGCGAGGTCATCACGCAGTGCACTTTGGGGATGGCTTCTGGTAGGGGAATATTTTCTAACCCTATGCTTACACACAATAACCCAGAACGGGGTTCCGTTAACAATTAATGCGCGCACGCGTTTGTGTGTCATGGAACTCCGCATCGTAGATATTGAGAAATCTGAGGAAACATCGGTCATTCTCGCACAAGCCCATTTCATCAAGACGGTTGAGGATGTTTACGAATCAATAGTTTCTGCAGTTCCGGGAGCAAAGTTTGGTCTAGCCTTCAATGAGGCATCTGGACCTAGGCTTGTACGTTATGACGGAAATGATGATGGGTTGATTAAACTTGCAGTCACGAACTCCGAGAAAATAGGTGCGGGTCATCTTCTCGTGATAATGCTAGAGGGGGCATACCCGATAAACGTCCTGAACTCGCTTAAGCACATCCAAGAAATAACAACAATATATTCTGCTTCATCAAATCCAGCACGGGTCGTAATCGCTGTCGAAGGGGAGGGGATTGCACTACTCGGTGTGATGGACGGGATGTCTCCAAGAGCAAGGGAGAGCGACTCGCAGAAGCTAGAAAGACACGAGTTTTTGCGGAAAATAGGCTATAAAAAGTAGCTCGCTATCGATATCACCCAAGTCGCGTCCAAACTGATGACTCCCCCTCAGACCTCAGTATTCCGACTTATTGTGGGCTTGCGCCAGTTTGAGTGCAAGTCTCGCAGATTCGGCCGGTGTTTCCGCGTAGTGGACTTTGGCGCTATTCCTTGAATCCAACTTGCTGCCGAAGCTACCACGCAATAAGTCTGTAGAATGTCGAGAGCTTTCGAGCACCACCACTGGCTTGCCCATAGCGTAAGCCATGAATATCTCTATGATAGTTCCTGCCTCTCCTCCCAGAGCAACAAGCGCATCGCACGATCGGCACATGAGCACACTTCTAGCGCGGTATTCCATACCGGTGTCGACTACGATGAATTCGGACCTTCTTGGAGGGAGTGCCTTGGGCTCTATGGGAAGGGTAAAGATTACCGTGATACCGCGCACTGCGGCCGAATCGGCCACATCTTGCATCAAGCCCCAGTAGCCTCCAAGTATTAACCTTGAACTTGGCGGGAGGCCAGATACGAACTCCTCTGCTAAATCTCTTGAATTCGACTGGCTGCTAGCCGCGACCGCAAGATTGACAATCATAGAGGTGGCTGTACTCGGAGACCTTCTTTTTTGTTTCGGTGGCTTGCGCCTCTAGGTGTGCCTCGATTGCAATGGCTTATATTCGGACAGTGTCTCCCACTACATCTTGGCCGAGAAGTTCGACAAGGATATCGCTGCGATTCAGTATAGACTTTCATCGCGGCTTGACACGTCGCAGCTTGAGCAGGTTGAGGCGATCGCGACCAAGCTGAGGGAGATGTTCAGGAAGCTTTTGGTCAAGAGCAATCACAGCGTGATGGAGGTGCTCGTGGCAACTTTCATCATTGAGATGGGCTACCAGACAGACGTTGAGCACCCTCTTGAGCAGAACCTAGTGTGCGACGTTTACGGCAGGAAGTCAGAGTCTACGTTGATAGCTGAAATTGAGACTGGCTTCGTACCCCCCGAACACGCTCTCGACCCGGTGACCTACATCAGGGCCAGACTGGTAAGTAAAATTGCGAGATACAGTAAGTTCGCTGATAGGTTCTTGCTCGCCACACCAGTAGACAATGTAGCCATGATTCCCAATGCGCTTTCTCGACCACCGCGTGTCAGGTCAGCAGAAGAGATTGAATCGTTAAAAAAATTGTGTGATGCATACTATACGAACCCTCCGATTAGCCTTGAGGAAATCGGGAATGCAAGGCTGAACGACTTGCTGATAGTGAACGTGGACGAACTCAGGGTAGCTGTTGTTGATCCGGAAACTTACCTCGAAGCAGTCAGGCAACTCCCCAGGTGAATTAAAAGAGGGGGCGTCGCCGACTCTCGGAGCGATGGGGCTTTCCTTCGCGCCGGCCCTGCGGACGTTAACCTTTCACCGGTGCCCGGTTTGCCCTCCTGCCACCACCCTTCTAGTCAGCCGCTACGCGTAACCTCAATCGCAGGTTGTTCGCCCTCGCGAACGAACCCCTTACGTTCGAAGTTTGGCCAGCGTAGTGGCCCTCCGCCCTTGATAGTGGCCCGCCAACCCGATAGGCCATGGTGCCTAGGCTTACCCAGACACCCCTCGGTCGGGTTTATGCACCCCTATTCCGGTCGGTCGACAATACTATATTAGCGCAACAACACATAAGAATTATTTCACCCCCGACACAGGCCTGCCGGTAACACCTGCTAGCAGGGATTATTTTGGAAATATACGCGGAACCGAGAGTTCAACTGGAAGAACGTTTGGTATCGTGCCGGGGCAAAGGAGACACTGTCCTGTTCATCACCCAATGGAGAAGTACCGTACCGTGATTGGGGACCTTCTCACGAGCAACTTCAAGTTTGAACGCATAGGACCATGCCTCAAATCCGTTTGGGAGGAACCTCGGCTACTGTTACCTTCTTCTATGAGGAAGGTATGGGTTTCACAATCTTTGCGGTTGAGGAAGATCCAAATGTAATATTCTTCAAATTATCTCTGGCGAACTCGGGCCCACTCACGAATGTAAATCAGTCACCCTATCTCTGCCAGAATTTCGCTTTAACCGAGCATAGTTCCACCCATCCCTCATGGTTAAGTATGCCTGCTTGGCGCTATGAGAGAAATGAGCGGTATTAGACTCTTCGCCCTGCTGGTGTGCGCTACGATTATCATGACTTCCCAAGGACTGACGCTATTGGTAGGTGCGACACCGACAAGCGCTTCTGCCGCTCAGATCAAACTCAGTCTTGAGCCCACAACTATCTATTACCCAGGGGTTTTGCCCACAGGTGGGGTAGCGTTTAGTCAGAATTTCTTTGTAAATTATTCTAAGACACTTAGCGGTAAGAGCATGCTTCTGCAGGTTGACTCCGTCCGGGGCTGGATAAATGTAACAAGCTTCCTCGGGAACTCTCTCGGCTATACGGTTTTGCAAGTGCCGGTCACAAACCGTTGGGCCTCGTTTGGAAATAACACGATCCGTGTTGTTTCAGTCAATGCCAGTTCAAATGTAGTGCAGCTCAGAATTGTTGAGGACGGTTCTGGTTATGTCGACGACTTGGCGGTATACGCTGCAGTAATCTGCCTAGTGCTGATTTTCTTCGTTGCCTCGCGATTGCTCAAGCCGGGAGCCTTTCTAACAATTGCGGTAATAGTTTACGCTGGTCTAGCGGCTTTCGGAGGACATCGTTACGATATGTTCTATCTAATCAGTTCAGGGATTAGAGTACTTGACCACGTAAATCCGCTCTATCCCGGCAATCCCCCCGCCTATCCATTCTCTTTGAAGTGGTCATATCCACCGCTCTACCCTTACTATAGCGCTCTCTCGAATCTGGTGTTTGAGTGGGTCACGCGCTCGGTGACTCCAAGTTCCGGCTCCATAAATTATCCAGGTTATCTGACCTCAGAGTATAGCATTTGGCGTGGTTATATTCCAAATCAGCTTCCTTTGCTTTCTTTTATCCTGAAGATCCCGATGATCGCTTCCGTCTTTATTGTCTACTACCTGCTCAAAGCGGAGGTGGGACACAAGATAGCAGCCTCGCTATGGCTCGCGAATCCGCTCACTCTGCTCGTGGGAGGTGTATGGGGGCAATTAGACCCTATATCTGTTGCACTTGCGATATTCGCACTATATTCCTTCCGGAATGCCAAATTCAGAGCTTCTTATGTCCTGTCGGCAATTGGGGCCGCCGTAAAAATATGGCCCGGGCTCTTAATCCCCGTATTCTTCGTTCTTCGCCTGAAAGATGTAGGTAGGAAGGCAGCTCGGGAACTTGTTTGGGTCCTAACTGGGCTTCTCACAGTGGTAGTGGGTTATCTTCTGCTTGGTAACGTGGTGCAGTCCGTGTTGAGCCTAGTTCTTGCGAGAAGCATACCCGCGTACGCTGGCCATTTCAGCGTAAATGGGCTCACGTGGCAGCAGTATCTTACGCTTGTAAGCTTTCCTCCAGTGCCTATCTCACTCTATTTCGGAATCCCAGCATACGCGATACTTTTGGCGGCGGCGTATCTTTCGCGCTCGCGCTCGCCACTGCCTTGGGTCGTACTTTCGATTCTGATTCTCTTTCTAACATACAACTATGTAAACCCTCAATACTTCCTTTGGGTCGTTCCGATATTTCTGCTAATGCGTTGGACCAGGATCTCGATAGTCTACAGCATAATACCGCTGGTATATGTTGCGTTATCCTACAACATCGCGTATTTTATATCCCCTTCAATACTTTACGACTACTATTCTCCCGCGTTCTCAATTGTCGAGGAACTAAAGCTTGCTTTTTTCTTTCATCATCCAATGTTTTACTTTGTTTTAATAGCGGCAATCCCTACCGCGGTTTACCTGTTCACTGCTGTGAAGCTCACGCGGGCATCCTTCGGAAAGGAACCTGAGAAAAAGATAGTTTCTGTCACGAGCCAGGATGCCATGCCTTAGCCGGCGGAGGGCGTCAACTGGTAAATTTGGGACAGCTGACGTCTGGGCCTCCTAGAGGGCCGGAGAGACGGCTGGTTACTTTTCGATTGGAGTCTTCAGCGAATTGCCCCACTCAGTCCAGGACGCGTCGTAATTCTTTACGTTAGGATAACCCAGCAAGTATTTCAGCACAAACCAGGTGTGCGACGAACGCTCCCCTATTCTGCAGTAGGTAATCACTTCTTTATCAGGTGTAACTCCCTTAGAGGCATAGAGCTGCTCGAGTTCTGAACGAGACTTGAAAGTACCGTCGGAGTCGTTCACCGCGAGCGCCCAGGGAATATTCTTTGCCCCAGGAATATGCCCCCCACGCTGCGCTCCTTCGTTCGGGTATTCTGGAGGAGCAAGAAGCTCTCCTGTATACTCCTTTGGCCCTCTTACGTCAACTAGGACCTTGTCGCCCATATCGAGGGACCTCTTGACGTAGTCCATGTATGCCCTCACAGTCTCATCGGGCTTTTTAGCGACATACTTTGTCCTAGTAGGAGAGAGGATTTCCTTCGTTATTGGCCTGTCTTCCAAGAGCCACTTCTTTCTGCCTCCATTCATCAGTTTTACATTGTCGACACGATAGTATCTCAGATCCCAGAAGGCGTATGCAGCAAACCAGTTATTGAAGTCTCCATAGAGAACTATAGTCTTCGTGTCGTCTATTCCTGATCTTGCGAACAACTCTTCCAGCTGGGAAGGGCTCAAGATATCTCGGGAGCTCTGATCATTCAGGTCCTTCCTCCAGTCCCACAGGACCGAACCCGGAATATGCGCTTGAAGGTAGTTGGCAGCCGGGTCATAATCAACCTCAACTATGCGTACATTCGGGTCATTCAAATGATCATTCACCCACTTGGTGTCCGTTATCGAGTCTGGGCTTGAGTAAGTGTCCATGCTAAAATCCATGTATGCCATATGTCATATAGTATTTGAGCTTTATTGACATGCTAGCTTGGACCTAGCCCTCAGGGATGGAATGGAAGCAGGCTAGATGATCTTGCGTAAGCAAGTGGCCAAAATTCGGTCTTGAGCAAGGCTTGAATGATATTGGCAATCTGGCGCTTGGAGAGGAGTCTCCACGCTCAAGCAACAAGGTCCAGGTTTGTTCTTCGCAGTCGTCATCCTGCTCACATTTGCTGTCACATTTACCACGGTTAACAGCCTCTACACCTCCGACCACCCAACCTCTTTGCTAGAGCTGGATTATGCCATGTGGTCCAACCACAGCTTCGTACTTGGTGACGCTCCTAGCTACAAGCCAAATTCGGTTGATGTATTCCTCTACCACGGCAGGTATTATAGCGCATTGGCGCCGGGAACCGCTTTACTCGGCCTACCATTCGCGGCAATTGGCTTCGTGCTCGACAAAGGTTACAAACCATTTGGTGATTCTCTGTTTCTTACCGAAACTTTTGTAGCCCTCTGCAACTCTCTAGCTGCCGGTTTCATTTACCTTACCGTGAGGAAACTCTTCGGACTGGGGCCAGCTGTGCCAGTGGCCCTTGCTTACGCTTTTGCTTCTATGAGCTGGCCTTTTGCAACCATGTACTTCCAGCACGATGTATCCGCGATGTTTGTCTCTATAGCAATTTATTTTGCTCTGAGCTACGCAGGCGTCCGAGATTTCAGAGCTAAAAAAAGCGAAAGGACCAGCTTGACGCTCGCTAGTCTCGCCCTAGGGCTGGCCTTTGCGGTGGACTATACTGACGGTGTTCTCTGGCCAACATTCATTGCTTATGCCGTGTGGTCTACTCACAAGGCGGGTAAACCAATCCGGAGAATGTTGCCCTCGCTACTCACGCTCCTGGTGGGATTGAGTGTGATACTGGCCTACGACAAGCTGAATTTTGGCAATCCGCTGGTTACAAGTGAACAGGCATACGACGGAGGCAATTTGATTTCGCACTTTTCGACTCCACTTTACTTTGGGGTTGCTCTGAATTCCGTGAGCCCATACAGAGGGATCTTCATCTACTCTCCGGTTTTGCTTCTTGGTATATGGGGGCTCGCATTAAAGAAGAGGCTTGAGAATTCTCTACGTTTCTTCTTTGGCATCAGTTTTGTAGCTCTATTTCTCCTGTTTTCGGCTTGGGGCAGTGTAGACGCAGGCCTGAGCTACGGTCAGAGGTTCCTGATTCCGGCCTTGCCATTTCTTCTTATCCCAGTTGGCGGAGTTCTGACGAGCAGGCGGAACTGGGCGATATTTTTTGCAACCTACACGATTGGGACGATTGAAAACTGGATAGGGGCTATAACATCCGCGCTTGGCGAGTATGGAACGTCGCTGACCTATCTTCCGCTTCAATCATTCACTAACCGGTTGTTACATGGCAGCCTGAACAGCTGGTGGGCGGCTTATGTGGGCTGGGCTTGGCCGATATTAGCTGCGGGTGTGCTGCTCTCGGCTCTGGTAATGCCCCTGATCCTGCTCAGGATTCAGCACTTTTTTGAGGCGTCCTAAATCATCACGGTTAGGTCCGTTAGCCCGCGCGACCCCCCGGGAATAGAAGCGCAAATGGTCAGGAATTTATTGTACCGCGCATTCCGGCCTTGTGCGAATTACAGACTACAAAGTCTATCAGTTAGGTAAGGGTGTGGCCCATGGGCAAACTTGGGCCTCCGCCGCAATTATAGTCAAAGTCACTACGTCAGATGGCCTTGTAGGTTTCGGGGAGGCAGTCCCGACCCTCCGCGTTCAGCCGGTCGTCGCTTCTCTGCATGAGGTTGGAAGATTTTACCTAGGGCGCGATCCAACAAATCTGGAATTCAATGTCAGGGAGTGGCACAAACACGACTTCTACCTTCCAGTTTCTTTCGAATCTACCACAGCTCTCAGCGCGTTCGACATAGCGTGCTGGGATATTCTTGGCAAGTCGCTAGGCGCCCCCCTGCACAGACTACTTGGTGGAAAGTTCAGGGAGAGAGTGAAAGTCTACGCGAACGGGTGGTACAGTGACTGCGTAAGCCCTGAGCAGTGGGCCGAGAGAACGAAGGTATACGTTAGCAAAGGCTATACCGCGCTAAAGTTCGATCCTTTCGGTGCCTATTACGACTGGATAGACGATAAAGGAATTGCCATTGCCGCAGAAAGGATAGCTGCGGTCAAATCAGCCGGGGGCAGCAATCTGGAACTTCTCATAGAACATCACGGGAGATTCAGGCCAAACTCCGCTATTGCAGTTGGTAGGGCGCTCGAACAATTCGACATACTTTTCGCGGAAGAGCCTATACACCCAGAAGATATCGATGGCCTAGAGAAATATCGGAACTCCACGAAGCTTCGTGTGGCGCTGGGTGAACGAGTACTGACAAAAGAGCAACTTGCACAGCTTGCGAAAAGGGGCCTCCTTGACTTCTTCCAGGCAGACATAACAAACTCAGGGGGACCCACAGAAGCTAGGAAAATGGTTGCGATTGCGGAAGCCTTCGGAATTGAAATGGCCTTCCATAACGCCTTCGGACCGATTCAGAATGCTGTCACAATCCAAATGGATGCCTCCATACCCAACTTTCTTATTCAGGAGTCGTTCTATGACAATTTTCCTCAATGGAAGCGTGATTTGATATACGACTCTACGCCGGTTGTGAACGGCCACTATTCAGTCAGCGACAAGCCAGGACTGGGAGTGGAAGTGAATGAGAAGGTGCTAAACGAACTTACTGTAGATGGCCAGGAATACTTTAACCCCGACGAGCCGGTGTGGGTCATCGGAGGCACTTGGAAAAACGGGTAGAATTCAGGCATGCGGGCATAACTGGATACTGCCAGAATGCGTCAGTTGTTCAGACTTGCTCGCTTTTCGGCTTTACTGCCGTGTGGGTTTAGCGTAACTTGCATTTGCTTTGGATGTCATCGCTTTAGTAGTGACTTCCCCGGCGGCTTCGAACCAGCCTCAGAGTCTGGAGAGTATGTGGACCCCATCGTTAGGTCGCTGGGAGACCCGTGGGTCATAGCCGTGGGAGAATGTCACAAGTCTGATATCTCTCTGTGTCGATTGTCGGCGCCGTGGCCCTGCATGCATAATCCTTAAGCAAGCTATCTCCTGCAATCTAGAATCCAGATTGGACTTCCGCAAGTATATCTGCCAGATCAGAGGGGAAGTTTTTGGTACGAGAGAAGGGAGCTTTAGTATATCGCTGGGCAGACTGAACGCAAAGTGAAAAGTCAAAATTCGTGTACGAAATGCTTCGGAAATCCTGAGAATGCCAAATATGGCGTTCTTGTACATGGGTAGACGTTTATACTGCCTGAAAGGAACGGCTGATTCCGCTCTAGGGCACCTCGAGAGTACGATATCGAGGTCCCCATACACCGAACATTCTGAAGAAGCTTCCTTCTTGGAGTACATTCACAAAACGCGCTGACGTTACGTTTCAGCGTTGCCTCCGTGTCCGCTTCCGGAAAAGGTTCGCGAGTTCCTGCGACAGGCGCTCGCGTGAAGCTCGTTCGTAATCTTCGACACAGTTGAGTTCGGTGGAATCCAATATGCGGCCGTTATAATGATGATGACATTGTATTTGACTCTGCCACCGT
>JAJYZJ010000007.1 GCA_021800035.1 archaeon | reverse complement strand
TACGCAATAGAAGAGGAACCTCTTGGTAAGGGCGGAGCAATAAAGAATTCCGAACATTTGATCAAGAACGAATCGGAGTTCCTAGTTGTTAACGGGGATGTAATAACCGACGTGCAGCCTGCCAGCATGTTTGCTCAGCTGAAGAACGGCAGCGTGGGCGTGATTGCGGTGACTCCATTGCCCTCTCCTTATGGAGTAGTCAGATACGACCCCTCGACTATGCTTGTCGAGGAATTCAGGGAGAAACCCAAGCTTCGGGATTACTGGATTAACGCGGGAGTATACGCACTCAAATCTTCGATATTCGACTACCTTCCCGATCGCGGAGAGATTGAAGAAACAACATTCCCAAATCTGGCAAAGAACCACCTCCTTTCTGTAGTTGAATTCCCGAATGCTGTCTGGATGAGCGTTGACAGCCACAAGGATCTGGAGGAGGCCGCAAGAACTCTGTCCAAATTAGCGCTTTCGAGCCCTTACTGAATTTGCTTTAAAATCCACGGCCTCCGAAAGCAAACCTTCTGGATTCTGATTATTTTCGACTGAGACCTGGGGACCTGCAAAGGGGTCTTTTACTAGGTAAGCAGCGTATAAATTTGGTCCACGTATTCTATGAACACGGGATCTCTCTTATTTCTGGGTTTGGGGAAGTCCACAACGATATCCGCTACTTTGTGGCTTGGTCTGTGGCTGCATACTACAACTCTGTCCGCCATTTCCACAGCCTCCTCAACATTGTGAGTGACCATGAGTATGGATTTGACACGTATCTGGCTACCCTGAAGCATCATCATCACTTCATTTCGAAGATACTCCGCAGTGAGCGCATCCAGACTGCTGAAAGGCTCGTCCATAAGAAGCACCTGGGGGTCAGATACAAGCGCGCGAGCCAGCCCAACTCGCTGGCGCATTCCGCCGCTCAGCTCCTTAGGGTAGGCCCTTTCGAATCCTTTCAGCCCGACCTGTTCGAGCATGTGCTCGGCCTTCGCGCATCTCTCTTCCTTGGTCAGGCCAGACTTGAGAAGCGCCATCTCGACGTTCTCAAGCGCACTGAACCAAGGGAGAAGCGCAAATGTCTGGAACACCATAGATACCTTGGGTGACGGCCCATCAATCTTGCGTCCTTCAATGTATACCTCACCTTTGTCAGGTTTTATCAATCCGGAAACTATTCTGAGAAGCGTGGATTTGCCTGAGCCGCTTGGGCCGATCAGCGCGACGAACTCCTTGGGAAATACTTCGAACGAGAAGTCGTTCAGGACCTGAACCAAGGACTTCTTGTGCGAAAAGGAGTGGCTGACGCCGTTCACTGCAACCACTGGAAGATTGCCAACAGCAGTGAACGAGTCCGAAGGCTGCAGACGAGTTGCGGCTGTCATGAGAGCCCTGCAAACTCGCGCTCCTCGATTTATAGGTCTTTTTGCGTAGCGTCCTCAGAGAGCGGCCGCTCGCACGGCTTCAAATTCATCATTCTTCAGCTCTTGAGAGCCAGCTCATCGCGCCGCGCCTCAGGAAAGCCCAGCCGAAAATAAGCGATTGGCCGAGAGAGATGACTCACCAAACTTTCGAGCTTACGGAAAGGCTGGCAAGAACTAAAAAGGCAGCGTGAACGGTTGATGATGCTCCAGTTGGGGGACGCAGTCATTTCCGATGGCACAATAGATCCTTGGGGAAGTAATGACGCAATAGACTACGCCAAGTTATTGGCAGACTTCGGAATAGAACCTCTCTCGACTGTGCGCGCCAGCTTGGGTGGATCCTCACGTCTCGCAAGGAGAGGAGTCTGGTTCGGCCACCGTGACCTGGGACTAATTCTCAACGCAGCAAAGAATGGTCAGGACTTCGCAGTGATGTCAGGAATCAAGCCGAGCTCACCGTTCCACCTTGGCACAAAGACAACCACCGAGGCCATGAGTTACTTCCAGTCTATCTCAAAGAAGTGTAGGGTGCATTACTGCATTGCAGATATAGAAGCCTACTGCGACAATGGCCTGAAATTTTCGCAGTCTGGGGTATATGCAGTAGATAACGTGGCAGACGCCCTAGCGCTCGGACTTGAACCAGACAGAACCTACGTATACAGACAGAGCCAGGAAATCCGGGTTGCTAATCTCTCCGCCATCTTCTCGCGCGGAGTAACGGCTTCAATGATGAGAGCGATATACGGGGAGCGCCAGTTCGGACTCTATATGTCAGCCCTAGTTCAGGCAGGAGACATACTTCTGCCGGAATTGAGGAAATTTGGTGGACCCAAGCCTGTGCTCGTACCTGTAGGAGCTGACCAAGATCCCCATATTCGACTGGCGCGGGACCTCGCGTTCAAGTTCAGAGAACAATTTGGGTTTGTACCGCCTAGTGCAGTATTCCACAAAATAGTCAGAGGGCTCGACGGTTCACCGAAGATGTCAAAGCGCTCATCGGCAACCACACTCACATTTAGCGATGACGATGACCAAATACGAACAAAACTGATGAGCGCAGTTACCGGCGGAAGGGCGACAACGGATGAGCAAAGGAAAATGGGCGGAGAGCCGGATAAATGCGTGATTTACGAGTACTATCGCGACCATTTCCTAGAAAGTGACACACATCTCAGGGAGGTGCGAGAGGAATGCCTTACAGGAAAACGACTTTGCGGCGAATGCAAACTGGAACTGGTTAACCTAGTTTTGGACTACGCACGCGAACACCGTCGAAAAAAAGCGGCAAACTGGGACAAGGCAAACCAACTTGTCGAAGCCGCCTCCAAACGAGATCATGACAGCTCAGAAATCTTCTAGTCAGCTGATTTTCTATAGATTCTGCTGTGGTCACCGGAAGCACAGCTGTTGAGCGAGGAATTGCAGACGCGCTCTTTCAATGTGCGCGCCGCAAACAGCGAGAATTCGACAGTACTTAAGTACGCACAATGTAATCCAGTGAGCAGTATGGAGCGTCTGAAGCTAGAGATTCGGCGCGTGATCAATGACATATTTGTAGCCGCGAGGGACAAGGACTTCGAGGCGCTGAGCGAGCTGAACGATTGGGGGGCAGGCTTTACCAAATTCGGGGATTCTCCGCCTCTAGAGCGGTTAGATGGAGATAACGCTCGCCATTATGACACAGTGCTTTTTACGAATATAACCGACTTCACCTGCGTCGTGGAGGACTTGCGAGTGGATATATTCGGCGATACGGCCGTGGCCACCTGCTACCTGAACTACGGAGGCATCTTTGTCAATGATTACTCGTTTGAGGCTAGGCGGGTGTCGGCGAAGTCCAGGGCCACATTTGTGCTACACCACGCAGGTGGGAAGTGGAGGGTTGTTCACCAGCATCTTTCAAAACTCGGGAACGGTGATTCCGCACTTTTCGGCGAAGACTCACCCGAATGACTTATTTCTGTTTACCCGTTATGCCTGAGCGATGAGCCAGCAAATTTCGTATAGAGAAATCGAAATAAAAAAATCAGAGCTCGAATTCAAACCCGACAAGGAATTGATGAAACAGCTAAGGGAGCTCAAGATTGGGAAGGGATTCATCAATGCCATGAAAAAGGAAGTGGTGGACTGCCCGATGGTGGGCGGACAGTCTCCGGCGCTGAAGTGCCTCTCCTGTCCTCATTTCGTGCGGAGAGTCAAGGGTGTAGTGCACTGCCACTTTGGTTTGTAGCCGAAGGGCTACCGTTCGAGCTATGGAGTCAGACTCAATTCAGTTTTCCGTTGGCCAGGTGTCCTAGAGCGAATCTGTTTAAGGGCCTCTGCGAAATGAGCGGAAGAGATCTGAAACTGCGAAATCTTCCCTTTATAACGAGTGCCATTCTTCGCTAGAAACTCACGCGCTGCTAGCATCGCGGCTGTCTGCACCAGGCCCGCCAAATCTGCGCCGCTTAAGCCTGAAGTCTGCTGGGCTAGTTCTTGCACTGACACATCCTTTGCAAGGGGCTTGGATTTAAGATGAATTTCGAGTATCTGTTTCCTTGCCACCTCATCCGGCAGGGGAATTTCGATCAATTTATCGAATCTTCCGGGTCTAAGTAGCGCGTTATCCACCAAGTCCATCCGATTTGTCGCGGCTATTACTGTAACATTATTTAGTGGCACGATTCCATCCATTTCAGTCAGAAACTGGCTTACAACGCGCTCCGTCACATTTGAGCCGAAGTCCTGCCCACGGGGCGGCGCGAGAGCATCTATTTCGTCAAAAAATACTATGCATGGTGAAGCCTGCCTTGCCCTCCTGAACACCTCTCGAACACCATGTTCAGATTCTCCTACCCATTTTGAAAGAAGCTCAGGGCCCCTTATTGAAATGAAATTTGCCTCGCTCTCATGAGCCACGGCCTTCGCCAGCAGCGTTTTGCCGGTGCCAGGGGGACCATAAAGCAGTATCCCCCTCGGGGGAGATATGTTGGCCCTCTCCATCAAGTCTGGAAACTTGAGAGGCCATTCGATCGCCTCTTTGAGCTCCTGCTTGACTCCTTCGAGACCGCCTATGTCGCTCCACGTGACGTTTGGTCGCTCGATATAGACTTCCCTCATCGCAGAAGGATGAACCTCTTTCAGTGCGTGTTCGAAATCCTTCATATCTACGCTTATCTCATTCAGAATTTCAGCGGACACTTTTTCGGCGTTCAGGTCGACTTTGGGAAGGACTCGCTGTAGAGAATGCATTGCGGCTTCCTTCGCCAGAGCCGCTATGTCGGCCCCAACAAAACCGTGAGTTACCTCAGCCAATTTTGACAGGTCTACGTCTTTGTATATCGGCATTCCTCTAGTATGAATTTGCAGTATCTCAAGTCTGCCATCCTTATCTGGTACTTTTATTTCGATTTCGCGATCGAACCTACCGGGCCGACGCAGGGCCGGATCAATAGCATTCGGTCTATTCGTCGCACCTATGACCACAACTTTGCCCCTTGACTCAAGACCATCCATGAGCGTGAGCAGTTGCGCCACCACTCTGCGCTCCACCTCGCCCGTCACCTCTTCCCTCTTGGGAGCGATGCTGTCCAGTTCGTCGATAAATACTATGGAGGGCGCGTTCTTCTGGGCCTCTTCGAATATCTCCCTCAACTTCTGTTCGCTTTCGCCATAGAACTTGCTCATGATTTCCGGGCCACTTATGCTCGTAAAGTGCGCATTGGTTTCGTTAGCAACCGCCTGCGCCAAGAGTGTCTTGCCAGTGCCTGGCGGACCGTATAGCAACACGCCCTTGGGCGCCTCCACGCCCAGTCTCTCAAATAGCTCGGGGTGTCTCAGGGGAAGCTCTATCATTTCCCTGACTTTCTGCACGACATCACGCATTCCACCAATGTCCTCGTACGACACCTGCGGTAGATTTTCAATCGCTTGGGGCTTGTCGCTCAGCTGCACCTTTGTGTATTCTTCCACGATTATCGGCCCATTAGCAGGAGAGGTCGATGTTACGGCCAAGTTGATTCTTCTGCCCATTATTGTCAGTGGCACGACGTCACCTCTCGTGATCACCCTTCCAGCAAGGCTCTGGGAGACGTAGTCCTCTGCCCCTATAATCTGCAGCGATTCCGTTGGAGAAAGCGAAACACTTTCTCCCTCCTTAACCTCCCACTTCCTGATCACTACTTTATCGTCTATTCCGATACCCGCATTATTTCTTGTGAACCTATCTAAACGAATTGCACCTCGACCGTAATCTTCCACATAGCTCCGTATTACCTTGACAAAAGTCGTCCTACTACCTGAAATCCGGAGAACGTCTCCGGTGTCTAGGGCCAGATCCTGCATCACTTTGGGGTCCAGTCTAGCGATTCCTCTACCCACGTCTCCAGGCAGGGACTCTGCCACTCGTACCTCGACCTGAGCATCAACCAAAAATATCACCACTCACTAACTAAAAGTTACTAAGATAGTTATAAAGGTTAGTTTGTGTCACTTCAAAGATCTTGAAGTATGCTGAGATAGCAGCCTGAGTCGGTTCGAGGCGAACAAGCGGCAAATGAACGCTGCATAAGAAGATTAACCCTCCCAGATGCTTCCACTCTTGAGGTGGGTTGGTCCCCAGCAGTCTGTTTGAAACCACGAGTTGGCGAGCTGTTACCAACTGACTTCCTCTCCTGCCTCTAAAGGCACGGGGATTCCTGTTTCAGCGACGCATAGGTCATCGCAAAATCGAACGAGGCTGCTCGCGTCCATTATGTCCCAGCTGCTCGACTTTCGAGAAATTCACCAAACACGCCTTCGCCGTCGTAGCTCACTAGCTTTGTGTATATGCCCCAGTCGACCAACATCTCCTTAAGTACGGCCGCGTCCGTGTAATCGGAATCCACCCAGCCGGCTGCGTTCGAGCTCAGTTCAGCAGCCAGCTCTTCAGGAGTAAATGGTCCTTTCTTTGCGAGAGACAGTGCGGTATAGAATGGCTCTGTCCGGGCAAGAATGTCCCGAACCGAAGTCAGACCTGCCAGTCCTTTCTGCGCCAGTTCTACACCAGTTTTGGTCAAGTGTATGTCTCCCTTTGAGACGTTTACAAGATGCAGGACCTGCGCAGCGCGCAAAATGGGGATGAGTGTCTCGGCGGTGAGATTCATCTCGTCAGCGAGTTTGTAGAGATCAAGCGCCTTCTCTCCGAAATCCATTGCGGCACTGAGCAAACCGATTACTTGGCCCACCCTAACTCTTGCTGGTAAAAACCTCAAATTATTCTACTCGCTATCCGAAAGTGTGCCAGCCTTAGATAATCCTTATTCAACGGTTGAAACGATCACGTCCATGAGCTCTCTTTCCTTTTCCAAAGCCGCGTCTCCTCCTCCCCTCTCCCCTTGAGAAGGTTTCCTTCTCCGGCTCACGCCGCTGTGACTCCCCCTTTGGAGGGTTGGGAAAATTGGTCTTGATTTCTGCCACCCGGGACTCAAAATCTGCGCGAAGTTTGGAAGCGATATCGGCGCCATGGTAGAGGTCGACGCGTGCGGCTATGCTCAGTTTGCCTGCATAAGCTCTCGCTATCTTGCCACGCTGCCACCGCGGAGCATTATGGACAAGAGGGTCCTGAAAGATCACGCCATGCTTGGGTGGCCTTGCCCCACGCCTCATAGCCCGGAAGAGCGCCTTCTCCGCACCAAGGACCTGGACCGTGCTTGATGGAAACTTGGCCAACCTGTCCAGGTCACCGGCAAGTGCGATAAGACGAGCCCCAATTGCTGGGCCGGCAACTCCATACAGGTTTGGCGCCGTCTCTTTCATGAGTCGCTCAATATATCCACTCAGCTTTGATCTCAATGAATACAGCTGAAAAATCGCTTCTGACATGATGCGTATGGGTTCAAAATCCTCATCAGTAAGAGAAGCACCAATAGAGGTAGTTGAGGCTCGGACGAGATCCGCCATTTTCTCTCCGGCAAGCCCCTGAGCGCTCAGTTTCTCGGAAGTGAAATTTCCCCTGAGTCCGACCTGAGATACAAGCCTCAGGTAAGTCTGGTTGTCCTCAATCAATTCTCCCAACTCTGGAAAGTGCAATCCATACCACTCCCTTACCCTTGAGGCAAACACATTCAGAGTCTCATCAAACTCGTCGACTGCATTAATTACCTGTGAAATTATCTTGTCGCGCCTTCCCGATGCTTCTGTTATACCACTTGTTGTCTGCCTCATTGCGGCTTCCCGAATCAGAGCAGAAGTCTCTGCAGGAGTGAGACCAAGGAAATTGCCGAACCTTTCGTGGGAGTAAAGCCTGGCACTCCCCGAACTGTCAGGCATTTGTTCGGCATATTGACTGAGCCCGCGTTCATAGGTGAATATTCTTTCGAAACCTAGATTCTTTGCCTCTGTAACTACCTCTTTCGCGACAGAGCCATCGCCGGTCGATCGGCGGCCGATTATAACGTTTCCATCCGCGTCGACCAAGAAGACCCCATAGCTTGTCGAGACGAGGTAGGCTTCCATGTGGGGATTCTTGGCATCCCCATATTTATAGTCTGGGGAAGCAGGCGCATCTAACCCGCCCAAGAAACCTGACTGAGATTTGTTTCTGACGGTATTCTTTCAACATGCAGTTTCTGGGGATTGATGAAGCGAACCAAACCAAGAAAATTCTGCGCTGCACTGTCACGGTAAAGGCGCCTGGCCCTCCTTTTTCCTAAAGAAGGCTTGCCAAGGAATGGATAGAAGCTCCATCACAACAGACACGAATCTCCGGCTGCCCTCGGACAGTGCCCCCTTTAAAACATCCCGTAGGCCTTGAAGTTTCTTTCACTCAGGGTTCACAAATGTCCTGAGTTTATTGCATCTACAAATACAAATTATATAGCTGCAGACTCGCTTGCATCCCAAGCGCAAAGCGTGCGGGATTTTCAACTCACAATCGTGAGCGTGTCCGAAGTTTTCCTGCTCCCTAGAACCTCCGTCGACGGAACGGAGTCTCCTGCCTGTGAACAAGTCTGCGGAAGTAAACCGCACGTCTTTTGATGCGCGGGATTGAAGAACGTCTGGTCTTCGCTTCAATCTTCGGAGTTGAAGAGCGCACCTTCCCTGCTTTAGTCAATGATCCGTGACTCGGCATTTAGCTTATCCGGCTCATACCTCGGTGTCGCCGATTTAAGGGTATTGAGGCACTCTGTCCGGTTTCGAACTGGCTACAGTCCATACCATAACCACCCGAACCACGTCCGCATCCTGTACTGCTGCAATCCCGCTGGGGCAGGGACTGTTTGGCGGAATTTTCCTCCTAGTGAGCAATCTGAGGATGTCTACAGTCTTTGAGCGAGGTTATGGACAAAACGGGAGCGTTACTGAGCTTTGGGCTTGCGCAAATATTCCATCGTCCTCATATACATCGTCGCTATTCAGTCACAAAACGAGTGCGTGAACCCAGATTGGCAGCTTTTGTTAGTGCGGGCTACAGAGGAAGGGCGCTGGCCGCGCTCACCCGCGCGGGTGCCGCGATAAGTGACACAATTGAGATCTCCTGCGCTGAACACGTAATGCGCGGGAGCCTGATGCCCAGGGCGGAGTCAGAGTGGGACGAAATCGTCACCCTCAAGCTGGCAAACGGATACAATGTCGGAGTTTCCGTTGAAGGATGCTCCGTGCGAGTTGTAACAAAATATCCGCACTCTGAAGAGTCGTTGACAGAGGACACTCTAAATCAGAGTAGTGCCTCCGGGCCACGTGTTTCGCTGATAAGCACAGGCGGCACGATTGCGAGCCGAGTCGAGTACGAGACTGGAGCGGTAAAGCCCGCGCTTGAGGCCCGTGACCTTCTTGACCTGGTTCCGGAACTCCATGACGTCGCCTCAGTTGAAACAAAGGTGCTGATGAGCATATTGAGCGAAGACATGAAGCCGAACTACTGGACAACCATCGCGGAGTCGGTATATTCTGAAATACTGAAAGCGCCGCGCGGGGTGGTAGTGGCCCACGGGACGGACACAATGGGATACACTTCGGCAGCGCTGAGCTTTGCGCTTGAGGGCCTTGGAATTCCAGTCGTATTCGTAGGCTCTCAAAGGAGCAGCGACCGACCCAGCAGCGACTCCTACCTGAATTTGTTAAGCGCGGTCAATTTCGCAAAAGATGCGAACGCTGCGGGCGTATTCGTATGCATGCACGGGACGCCCTCTGATTCAGATTGCTACGTGACATCTGGTGTACGCACTAGAAAGATGCATACTAGCTCCCGTGCAGCGTTCAGACCTGTGAACGACGGTCTGGTTGCCAAGGCAAGCCCCAATAAAATCGAGATGTGCGGAGATTTTAGCGCGAGATCTGGGGGCATACCGAAGCTTAAACCGCAATTTAGCGACAGGGCGGCTCTGCTTTATTCGTTTCCGGGGCTAAAGGAAGAGCTGCTGGAGGCGGTTTTCAATTCCGGAGTGGACGGTGTAGTAATAGCAGGTACGGGTCTGGGCCACGTGAGTTCTGAGCTTGTCTCCAAGCTCGGCAAGCTGACTTCAGACGGAAAGCTGGTATTCATGACCTCTCAGTGCTTGTTCGGGAGGGTCAATATGGACGTATACACTACCGGCCGAAGGCTCCAGTCGGTGGGTGTGATTCCTTTGGACGACATGCTTCCCGAGACAGCCTACGTAAAGCTGAGCTGGTGCTTGGCCAACCTCCCGAAAGAGAATATAGGTAAAGCGATGCGCCAGAACATGGCGGGTGAAATTGGCTCGAGAAGCACGTGGGTGGCGGAGGGCAGTTACGTTTGAAAGCGGGCTTAGAGGTTCACCAGCAATTAGACACCCAAAGGAAACTCTTCTGCGACTGTCCAACCCGAGGCTCTGCCGGCGGCCGGGTAATTGAATTTACACGCGTTCTAAGGCCGTCGAAGAGTGAGCTGGGACAGGAAGATCCGGCGGCCGAATTTGAAAAGGAAAGGCGAAGGAAGTTTGTCTATGAGGCACCTACCGAAAGTTCGTGTGCTGTGGAGATGGATGAGGAGCCGCCCCACCGGCTCAATAGCGAAGCGCTTGAAATTGGCTTACAGGTGGCGTTACTTCTTAAATCCAAACCTGTCGACGAGGTGCTCGTTATGCGAAAGATAGTGATTGATGGCTCAAACACTGGGGGCTTTCAGAGAACTGCTCTGATTGGGACCGGAGGCAGCGTGCCTGTAGGCAATAGAGAGGTAAGAATTGCCACGGTGTGCCTGGAAGAGGACGCAGCAAAACTCGTTGATACAAGAAAAGATGGTGGAGAAGTGGTCTACCGGCTGGACAGGCTGGGAATCCCGCTTATCGAAGTATCGACAGAACCAGATCTCCGTAACGCTGAAGAGGCCGAAATGGCCGCTCTCGAAATCGGAAAAATTCTCAGGCGGACAAGAAGAACCAAGCGGGGCCTGGGCACAATCAGACAGGACGTAAATATATCGGTGGAGGGCGGCGCGCGAGTTGAAATCAAAGGAGTTCAGGAGCTCAGCCTGATTCCAAAAGTGATCAGATTTGAAAAACAGAGGCAGGAAGGGTTGATTTCGCTGGCAAGGAATTTGGTTGCAGCTGGTGCCAAGGTCGAGAATTGTGTTCCGGTAGATATCACTCATGTCTTCGAGCAGACCGACTCGAGAGCGATCCAGTCCGCGCTCAAGCGGCGTGAAGGGGTGTACGCTCTCAGAGTTCGGGGATTCGTGGGTGTCTTCGGCACTGAAGTTGCACCTGGGCTAAGGTTCGGAGCTGAAGTTGCGGACTATGCAAGGCGACTGGCCGGTGTCGGAGGGATATTTCACTCGGATGAGTTACCCGCTTACGGCATAAAGCAGAAGGAAGTTGATGAAGTTCACAAGACAGTAGGTTGCTCCCAGAGAGACGCCTTCGTTATTGTCGTGGGCAGGCAAGAGGCTGCAAAAAGAGCGCTTGCTGTAGTCAGTCGGCGGTGCAACGATGCCCTAACCGGGGTCGTGCCTGAGACTCGTTCGCCAGAAGCAGACGGTACGACAAGGTACTCTCGTCCACTGCCTGGCTCAGCAAGGATGTACCCGGAGACAGACGTGCCTGGGACCCGGATTACTTCTGGCTACCTCTTAGACCTGACCAGAAATATTCCTGCTCCGATCGAAAAAACCGCAGAAACTCTAAAGAGGCTTGGAGCGAGCGCTGAACTCAGTTCGCAAATTGTCGGTTCCGAGTGGCTACCAGTAATAGAAGAATTGCTGAGTATGAATCCGAACTATGCGGTGACTGCCGGAGCATTCTTGACCCAAGACCTGAAAGAGCTTGAGAGGGAGGGGGCCGCCACAGACAGGCTTGATCAAGAGACCCTGTTAGCCACTTTGAAGATAGCATCCAATTCTCGACTGACTCGCACGCAACTTAAGCAAGCAGTTCAGCTCATGCTTGAAAGCGAAGTCAAAGCGGAAAAGGCAATCGAAATGATTGCAGAGAGGACCTTATCCAAATCCGAACTTGATTCCATAATAGAAGATGTGCTTGCAAGAAACTTGCACATCATACAGGAAAGAAAGGAGGAAGCCTTCAAACCGCTAATGGGCGAAGTAATGGCAGCAGTAAAGGGACGGGCACCGGGCTCGCTGGTATCCGAGAAACTGAAAGAGCGCCTGCAAACTGCGGTGGCTCGCGAGAATCAGTGAGGCACGACTACCGTGTCCTTTACCTCCGATCCGGTGCCTACATAAACTATGGGTACGCCGAGCGCCTCCTCAAGCTCTTCTATGTAAGCTCTAGACTCTCTCGGTAATTTTCCATACTCGCGCATTCCGGACGCTTCAGGGAAAATCGCATCCAGTTTGGTGAGCGCGCACATCGTCGCTCCATTTAGCCTGACCGAGCGTTTTGCAAGCTCAATATTGAATGGTGCCGCGCGTCTCAGCCTGCCCGTGACGCTGCCTCGCTCGGTCCAGCCCTTGCTCTTTACCTCTTCCTGACCAAGCTCGTTTGCAAGTGGTCCATTCCCCACCCTTGTCACATAACTCTTGAACACAACAAGGACATGATCTACGCAGGTGGGACCTATTCCTGCATCAGCACAAATCGAAGACGCAGTTACATCTTTGCTAGTTACGTAGGGGTAGGTTCCATGGTAAAGCGAGAGAAATGTGCCCTGGGTACCTTCTAGGAGTACGCTTTCTCCTTCTTCGATGGCGTTATGGATCTTTCCGGCAATGTCAGCCATATATGGGCTGAGCTCTGCTATTTCGCTTGCAAGTTTGAGCTGCCGCAACACCCTGTCGCTCATAGCGGGCCCCGTACCCGTTCCGGTAGTCCCAATTTTGGAGCTGAGATTTCGGTCAGTTCTGTCAAGTTCTATATGTCTTTTCTCAATCACACCCGCTCCAGAGTCCAAATACGCCCTTCCCGCTACTCCTAGTTCGTTCACTTCAGATATAAACAAACTGGGTTCAACCAACACGCCAGCAGATACGCAAAGCTGGGTTCTACTGCACACGAATGCAGAGGGTATCAGCCTCGTCTTTCTTGTGACGCCATCCATGACCACGGTGTGTCCCGCGTTTGGTCCGACGCCTCCACGGACCGCGACTGCAGGCTTCTGTGAGAGCGCATGAAAGGCAACAATCTTGCCCTTCCCTTCATCCCCGTAGAATCCTCCAACAACAACTGTTACTGACATCAGTCTACCTAAGCGAGCCCACGAGCCCTGTTATATAAGCAGGCCAGCCTTTCTGCGGACCCGTGGCCGAAGGGCACCTACGAAGTTCAGTGGAACACCAACTAAAACTGTTATTAATGCCACCATGTGTCTCTAGTTGATGTTTGCAAGATACCCGCAGGCTGACTTGACGAGTTCCATTTCAGCGAATTTAACATTCCTCTCTGAGGAGGGTCGGGCTTGACGGAGTCAGAAATCAACGACCAAGACGCGACCGCCGGCGTCCCGAAGGTGACGAGCGAGTTCTTCGGGGGCGACGACCTCCGTGCAAAGGTTTTTCTAGAAAAGTATGCCCTGAAGGACATGAAAGGGACGCTGCAGGAGATCACTCCCCCGCAGATGTGGCGACGTGTAGCAAGGGAAATAGCGAGCGCAGAGAGCTCGAATGAAAAGAGGGCCGAGTGGGAAGAGAAATTCTATTGGCTTCTAGAAAATTTCGCGTTCATACCTGGAGGCAGAATATTATTCGGCGCGGGCCAGAGCAGGAGGGCCACATTACTCAACTGCCTTAGGGGAAGCACAAACGTCCTCATAAGACGCCAGCCCTCAGCAGGAGTGCGCACTTCCTCCCAAGGTAGCGGGCTGGTAGCCCAGTCTCTCTCCGTTTCGAGCACAATAGATTGTGTTCCGATATCCAGCATTGCAGGCGAAGATGTAGAGGTCCTGACTCCTGCAGGATGGTCGAGGGTAAAGTTCAGAAGTTTCGGGAGGCAAAAGCTCTTCAGACTTTCACTCAAGAACGGCGATACTCTCTTCGCCACGGGTAATCACGAGTGGGTGTTGAGAACAAAGGGGGCGCTTGTCAAGACGACCACCAGACAACTGATGAATCTCAGCGGTTATCGCGGACTGGCGCTAAGCCTTCCCACCAGGCCGGCAAAGGACCGCAGGTATTACGATGGTGTGGTTCACGGGATTGTGTACGGAACTGGGCCAGATAAACGACGAAAGAACGGGAATACATATCGGCTGCAGTTGTCAGGCCCAAAGAGAGAACTAGCAAAGTATCTTCCTGCAGCGCGAGAAGTCGACCTAAGCAGCAAAATCCCTCGAGATATCCTTTTCACGAATGAAATGAATTCGGCCCATGATTTCACACGACCCCCTCCAGAGAATGAAACCTCGTCATACTGGTATGGCTTCCTGTCAGGTTTCCTTGCAGCAAGCGCCCGAGTCGATTCTCGTAGTGGAGGCGTCTCGCTCGAGTCGCGACAAAAAGGGGACCTTCAGGCAATCAAAATGCAGCTAGGCAGATTGGGAATCATCGGAAACAGGATCACTAAGGTTAAGAAAGGCACCCGGGATAAAATGCAGCTCGGCGCGCGTTATCGCCTTCGACTTCGAAAGTCTACGCTCTCCGAGGACCTGTTCCTTAGAACTGACCACGCTGCCATATACAGAAAGTCTCCGCAACCGCAAAGGAACTACACCATAGGCATAGAGTCAATCACTACAACTGCGTTTGAAGAAGAAGTGTACTGCTGCGAAGAGCCAAAGACGCATACATTCGTGCTGGGAAATGGCGTGCTCACCGGGAACTGTTACGTACTTCCCGTTAAAGAGGATTCTATAGAGGGAATATTCGATTGGTGCAAAGAAGCGGCAAGAACCTACAGCCTGGGAGGAGGCGTGGGTACGGATATCAGCATTCTTCGACCGAAAGGGGCTCCCGTGCATAACGCCGCGGCCTATTCCACAGGTGCGGTGTCATTCATGAATGTTATGAGCGAGACAACCGGTACCATCGGTCAAGCCGGCCGTAGAGGCGCGCTCATGATCACAATCAGAGTCGACCATCCGGACATTTTTGATTTCATTAAAGTAAAGAGAAATCTGAAGAACGTGAGATACGCGAACATAAGCGTACGCGTGACAGACGAGTTCATGCGCGCAGTCGAGTCGGATTCCGAGTTCGCCCTCTGGTATGATGGCCCTGTTACTGGGAGAATTGAAAGGGTCGTGCGTGCCCGGGAACTCTGGAAAGAGCTTGTGAACTCAGCTAGGGACTGGGCTGAGCCAGGTATTATCTTTTGGGACGCGGTAAAGCGAGGGAGTCCAAGCGAATATAACGGCTTGGAAGTGCTAACCACGAATCCCTGCAGCGAACAGCCGCTGCAACCTTACGGCGCCTGCGACCTCGGCAGCATAAACCTCTCTCACTTTGTGAAGGATGCCTTCGGAGCCCGCCCGACGCTTGACTGGGAGAGTCTAGAAAAGTGTGTGCGAGTAAGTGTGAGGTTCTTGGACGACGTATTAACCTATAACAATGACCGCCACCCGCTTCCGGCGCAGAGCGAAGCCTGCAGAGCAGGAAGGCGAATAGGTCTCGGGTTCACGGGCCTAGCCGATATGCTCGCGAAGTTAAAGATAAAGTATGACTCCGAGGATTCTCTGGAATATATAGACCACCTGTTCGAAAAAATCAAACTCTGGGCTTATGACGCGAGCGTGGAACTTGCAAAAGAGAAGGGGCCATTTCCGCTGTTCGACGCGACAAAACATCTCGAAAGACCGTTCATTGCTGCACTGCCCGAAGAACTCAGGTCCAAAATCAAGGAGAATGGCCTTCGTAATGTCTGCATACTCACAGTCCCTCCAGTAGGAAGCGGCTCGGTGCTTGCCGGGACTTCGAGTGGAATAGAACCAATCTTTGCGTTCAGCTATACGAGAAGGTCCGAATCTCTGAGCCAAGAATACTTCAAAGTCTACCATCCCCTTGTAGCGGAATACATTGCGAAATTTAACCTAAAGAGCGAGGACGAACTGCCTGAGTATTTTGTGCCTGCCCACAAAATCAAACCCGAATTTCGGGTTAAGCTTCAGGGAGTGATTCAGAAGCATATAGACAGCGCCATCTCGAGCACCGTCAATTTATCCGAGGAAACAACCGTCGAAGAGGTCGAGCAAATTTACTTCCAAGCTTGGAAGGCTGGTTGCAAAGGTATTACTGTCTACCGCGAAGGATCCCGAGAAGGCGTTCTGATAACAGATAGAACAGAACTCAAAAAAGACGAAGTCGGGTTAAAGAAGGAATGGGAAAGGCCGAGGAGCTTGAGCGGGCAAACTATCAAACTGGTGCTAGTGCAGGGTCCAATCTATATAACTGTTAACAAGGACGAAAACGACAGAGTAAGGGAAGTCTTTGTAAATCTGGGCAAATCGGGTAGCGAAGAGAAAACATACAGCGAGGCCATCGGCAAACTGATCAGTAACTTCCTGCAGCTCGGAGGAGATATTACCGCGGTTATTCACAGTCTGAAAGGAATCCAGGGAAGAAACGCTACGTGGGACAAGGGATTGCATCTCCTCAGTGTCCCGGACGCGATAGCGAAGGCGCTAGAGATGATGAATTCACCCGCTGGAGGCACTGCTGCGCCGCAGTCTCAGCAACCAGCCCAGCCTTCGAGCCCTGCACCGAATCTCGCAGATTTTGTTGCTGACACAACCGAATTAAAGCACACGCTGGCCGGCCTTGAGCGATGCCCGAACTGTGGAGAGGAATCTCTCGTAAATGAAGGAGGCTGCTTTACTTGCAAGATGTGCGGATTCACCAAGTGCGAATGAGCCTCTCTGCCGCATACCCTGCCACCGTATGAGCCCCCACGAGTTGCGCCCCAGTCAGACTTTAAAAAAAAAAATTAGGTTCATGCGCCAAATCAGGCTTCTGAAAGCTCTTCCTGAGACTGGGTGAGCGCAACCGATTCGGTCTCTGGCGGAGTTGGCAGTTCAGCCGCTAAGCCTGCACCAAGCATGGCCCTAACTTCCGACATTACCTCTTCAGCACTGGAAGTTTTGATGACCGTGTCAACCGACTTAACATCGGTATGGAATGTGGTCGCAAGTATATCGCTCAACTGGCCGTTCACCTGAGCGAGCAGTTCGTCAGCCTTTGGAATGATTGGACCAATGTCGTTCTTTACGTTCTTAATTGCATCTATTGCAGGGCGAAGAGTTGAAGCCAAGTCTTCGGTTTCTACGACAGTCTCCAGTCTGAGCTCGATGACTTCAAGGACCAGTCTGCTCTTTGAGAGTTTACCGGACAGACTGCGAATCAGTGCGACTTCGTTAGCGTATAGAGTGGCTCTTTCCCGCTCCTGCTTTCCGTAGTATTCCCCTGCCGACTGCAGCAACTGCTTTGCACGCTCGTCCATCTTGTTTGTTGAGATGTCTATCTTGCTCTGTAACCCTCGGATTGTAGTAATAGCATCGTTAATCTGCAGCTTCAAGCTCTCCCTCTCTCCCAAGGATCTTTAACCTCCCGGTGATTCGCACGCAAACAATTGCTATAACAATTCTGTCACCTCGGATGCATACCCTTAGGGGGCAGAGCGACGAGTGAACGACGCTTACTAGAAACCCCGGGGTGGCGAGCCGACTACCGCATCATATTGCCAGGCCATGGGCTTTCACACGCGCGAGATGCCACAAATAGCAAACGCCATTTTGAAGCTTACGCATCCAATCTTCTTTAGGCAGGGCTCAAGCAAAATTTTTTTCTCTTATCAAAAACCATTAGTTTCTGACGATTTTCACTGCTCCCCGGAGTTTATGCTTCTTCGCCAGTGAGCTTGTCTTCAAACGCGGTGAAGTCCCGCAATGGCAGCACGCTTCGACACTCATATAAGAGGGTATAGAAACCTCACTTGACTCGAACATGGTCCAGGCCTACTGCGTAAAATGCCGAGCCAAGAAAGAAATCAAAGGAGCCGAAAAGGTCACCCTAAAGAATGGTAAGCCCGCAATTCGCGGTACATGTCCCACATGCGGGACCAAACTTTTCAGGATAGGCGCTGCCTAGAATCTCCAGAGCCACGGCGTCAACCTTTGTACCCCAAACCTTTCAATTTTTTTATTCCTTTTCCCGTTGGATTCGGCACCTCCGGAGTTACCTCTGGGATTTAGAAGGAGTTGTCGCGTACTCCTGTGCGACTGGACACATTCAGATTTGTTACGGACGACCAGAACTGTCCGGGGTGCGAAAAGGAGGGCAGGTTAATCGCGAACTCGTGTCCACGCCATGACTGGATTAATCGCGATCTGCTCGAAAGTTTGGAAGAACTTGCGGCAACAGAGTCAACCCAAGATTTCATCTGACGTTACCTAGTTCTCGCGCGGATCCACCATACATTTCGTGCAGATTTCAAGCGCACAGCCACTACCTCATCGATGAACCAATGTGACGGGCGAACTGGTAAGAGTTATATTAACGCGCCAAAAGGGCCATAAACGTGAGAGGGCCGAAGAGGAAGAGCTGGAAAGGCTGGAAAGGATTTCGCTCGGAATGGTCTGATCTAATCAAAAAGGTCCAACAGATGCCCCCGCACGTGGATCTGCTCGTAAGCAGGTTGCAGGTGGAAGAACCGATTCGATTCGGGTTCCGCAAGAGCGTTGGCTGGAGAAAAGGAGCACTCACAAACTGGCGACTAGCATTGCCGAGCGGGCGGTGCATTCACGTCAGGGAATACCGTGACATCTTCAAGATTCACTGGGATATCGCTGATCCCAGGCACAACCCTCTAAGACATTTAATGTACGATACACGCCGGCTCTATAACTCTATAAGGCTGACAGTAATTTTCGCGATAACCGCGACCTTTGTTTACCACCCGGACATGCTTCCCATGATTCTGAATAGACTGGCAACAATGGTATCCCCCTAGCCGAAATTCAATCTGGGGGTATGCCTGGAATCCCAAACCGTGGGCTATTTTCCTATAGAAAAGCCGAGTTCTTTGGCTGAGACGGCCGGGTAGGTTCCAAAGAGCTTTAGCGAAGTCATATTTGGCCTCGCAGCACGAAGCGCCTCCTCGAAACGCTTGTCGTCCTGAATGCATTCAAAGTCGACCACAAAGGCGTACTCCCACTTCTTGCTGCGAATGGGCCTTGAGACAATCATGGTCAAGTTGATTTTTCGACTGGAAAATTCAGAAAGTATCTCGGCCAATGCCCCCGGACGATTGGCCGCAGTAAATGCAAGGCTCGTTCGATATCTGACCCCCTTCTTGGCTTCCGCCGAAATATGCCCTCCCTTCCTGCCGACCAGAATGAATCGGACTGCGTTATCCTTCTGATCCTGGACGTTTTCGGCGAGCACATGTAGTCGAGATCGAAGAGCGTCGTATGAGGTGACGAGCGACGCGCTCTTACTTCTCATCTCCAAGCGAGAGCCTGACAAAGTGGATTCATATATCAACCTCGCGTGCGGAAAAACCCTGAGGAGAAACCCTCTACAGGCCGCAATGGCCTCGGGATCTCCATGTATTGATTTCACTTTGGCGGCCGAGTCTTCGGAAGAAACAACATAATACTGAATTCCCATTACGGTTTCGCCTATGACACTCAAAGGTAGTTCAACCAGTGAGTCAAGCGTCGCAGGGAAGGCTCCCTGGGCAGTTCCCTCGTATGGAACAACGCAGTAATCGGCGTATCCTGAATTCACTGTTCTCAACGCGCTTTCTGCGCTGTCCACTCCGACAATCTGCGGCGAGGAACCAAGAATGGCAGTAGCCGCTTCTTCACAGTAACCTCCCATTAATGGGGGAACTGCGACCTTGACGTTCTTTTGCACATTTCTGCAGAGA
This sequence comes from archaeon, assembly GCA_021800035.1. Taxonomy (GTDB): domain Archaea; phylum Thermoproteota; class Thermoprotei_A; order Marsarchaeales; family Marsarchaeaceae; genus JAKAWJ01. The sequence continues at coordinate 32,288 of JAJYZJ010000007.1, read as the reverse complement.
GATACTACTTCGCGAAGAACGCGCCTAAGCTGAGGCTTCTCGCTCACCGAACTTCCCTTTACAAGCCGGTTGACAAGTTCCTCCTCACGCGAAAGGTCCAGTACCGGAGAACCCAAGTGCTTCTTCAAATCCCGAATTTTTTCGCTGAGTTCGCGGCGCTTTTCAATTGCGTGAACGATATCGAGAGTAATAGCGTCAAGCTGCTTACGGTACTCAGCGAGACTTGAATCCTGTTCAGAGCTAGCCCCTTGCACTTCAACTGACCCCTGAAGGATGCCACCGGCTACGTAGAGCCTGGCGACACGAGCGAGTCCACCTTCTCGGCAAGTTTGAAGTCAAGCTCGGTAATCCCACCCGCCTCATGAGAGAACAAAGTCAGCTTTACACGGTTGTATGAATTGTATATGTCCGGATGATGGTCCAGCTCGTTCGCAAAAGGAGCAATCCTGATTATGAAATCCAGCGCCTGCTGGAAGTCTCCGAATTCATATCTTTTCACGAGTCCCTTCTTTGTATAGCTCCAGCCATGAACTGATTTCAGCCTCCTTTTAATCTCGGATGTCTTCAGTACTTTCATCCAACTCGTTCAAGATTTACGCCATCAGATTTAACAATTGCGAGCTTTACATCTTTCTGAAGTCTTGAGCTCCAAATCTAAGCTGGCACGTTGCTGGGCGAGCGATTTAAACTCTGAAGCGGATTGAAAGGAGAGCTAACATTGCCCTATCGATATCTGGAAGATGTAGCAATCGGTGATCTCGCTTTTGAAGCCAGAGCGGAGAGTCTGCGCGAGCTCTTTCAAGAGGCCGCTCTCGCACTCACTTCGTCAATGGTCGATATGGCATCGCTTCGGGCTGTCACAGAAGAGGTTATTCGCGTGGAGGCGATGGACGAAGAGTCACTTCTTCATGCCTTCCTGTCTGAAATTGTGTTTCTCAAGGACGCAAAGAGGTTGCTCCTGAAGACAGTAGAGGTCGAGATAGCCAAGACTGACTCCGGACTTCGGCTAAGGGCTCTAGGGATGGGCGAGCAGATTGACGCCCGTCGGCATCAGTTGGGTGTCGATGTCAAGGCGGTCACTTATCATGGATTCCGTGTAATCAGTGATGCTAAAGGTTGGAGTTGCACTGTGGTGCTGGACGTTTGACTCTGGGAGTCCGCTGGGGATATATACTCGTGCGAGAAATTTCCGCACGAAGATGAAACTAGACGAAAGGGTTGAGGAGCTGTCTGATGAAGATCTCAGGGCTAGAATCAAGACAGTGGAGCGACACGCGCTAGTAGGCGAGCAGGATTTCTATGAGAAAAGAAATGCATACAAGAAGAGACAGAATGACACAAACCTGGCGTTCTTTGTATCTGCGGCGGAAACCGCAGTTGACAGGTATGCCAGGCTGCAACTTCTGTACAAGGAACTTGTAGCGAGACTGGAGAAGCGAAGCGCGGGCTAAACTACAGCGAAAGCGAGGATGCCTATCCAGCTCCTGCGAATCGGCTTCCCCGGCTGGCAAGCGTGGCAACAGAATTTGCTATGTTGCACAGGCTCACGGGATCTATCCCTAGGAGATAGACATTCGGCTCGAATCCTCTCCCACCGGGGTCGACCAAGGCATCAAGAGGCGAACTAACCAGAGCCTCTTTCAGTTTCGAGAACAGCTCCTCCAAATCGATGTAGTTATCCAGCACTGCCGGCGTGTGGCCGACAACCGTTGCGATCCACTCAAGCAGCACTTTGTCCAGCTTAAGATTGATTGCTGACCTCACCCAAGGATTCCTGCTACGTAACGCCAGAACTACCTTGGCCATATGACTCGAGGCTCCGAATTCCGGCTCTCTCAGGGCGAGAGCTCGCCCTCCTCTCCTTCCAATTCTGCCAGGCACTCCCGCCACGTCCTTCTCGTTTACGGCGCTCTGCACACAATACACTATATTCGTGTAGACCTCTGGTATATAGCGAGCAATGGTTGGAGACGCCTGCACAAGTTTTGTCGCTTCTTTTAGCGAGGCAAGCACACCATGCCTCTCCGGGTCGCCGCCCTTCATTTCATGAAGGCAGAACTCGCAATCGAGCAGTCCCCGCGCCTGAGCTCTGTGAAAATTGCAAACAGTGCCAGAAGACAAGAGTGAGCTCCAGTGGCGATAGAGAATACTGGTAGAGAGCGTGTCACTCCGCACGGTTGCTGGCACCAGCTCCTCAAGCATCGACTCAAGTAGCGCACCATCCATCCCAAGTTCCCTGACCTTACGAACTTGCGTTTCTCGGTCGGCCGAAAGGTAATTGCTCACCGCGGCTTGCGTTACGCCAAGCATTCCAGCAATCTCTGCTTGAGCGTAACCAAGTTCACGAAGCCTACGCGAAACCAGCGCGCGAACAGCAGGAAGAAAAGATTTGACCATTACTTCGCAGGGCGGCTTCACACTTTAGCCCTCTGCGCAAGACTCTTTATAGTCTCGTTGGCTACAAGGATTGCCTCTCGTTCTCCCTCTTCGCCAAATTCGTTGGTCACACGGTTTGCGAAAACTGCACAAACCGCACCCGCGGCTATATCATAAATATTGGCAATGGTAAACAGCGTAGCCGCTTCCATCTCCACGTTCTTGATGTTCAATCTTTGCAAATTGGATAGCCAGCTCTTTGAACCGGGAGGAAGGAATCCCTTGAACCCTGGCCGCGCCTGACCAGCATAAAAAGAGTCAAAGGATGCAGTTACTCCTGTATGGTATCTGACCCCAGCTCTTTCCGCGGCCTCTACCAATGCGCAAAAAACCAACGGGTCCGCGGACGCGGGATATTCGGGAGGCGCGTAGGTCCTGCTCGCTCCGTCAAACCTGGCTGCGGCTTTTGAAATCACTATGTCTCCGACCCTTACCCCCTTCAAAACGGAGCCACAGCTCCCTACCCGTACCATGGTTCTAACGCCCATCATCGCAAGCTCTTCGACCACAATGGAAAGGGCCGGTCCTCCTATGCCGGTGCTTATCACTCCGATGGGTGTGCCCTGATAAGTGCCCCTGTACGAAGTAAATTCTCGGCTTTCAGCAAGAATCTCATACGAGTCCCAACTATTTGCAATCTTCTTCGCCCTTGCAGGGTCGCCCGGAAGAAGAAATGACCTCGGAAGCCTGTCTTTGCCCAGCCCCACATGGTAGGCCGCGCCTGAGCGAGAAGGTCTAAGCGCGGATGTTCGCAACTCTTTACGTTCTCCTACTTGAGTTCGATCAAATGCCGAGCTATATGTTTGCTGTCAAAAAAGAAGGCTGAAGTTCCTGAATCACCGCGCTAATCAGCGCTTGCTGGCCCCAGAATGAGCTCGTAACTCAGAAGTCGCCCGTAATTCTGCTCAAAATAGAAGCTTCCTCGCACGCGCCGGCCGGAGAGCAAGTGTGGTACCCATATCGCATCATCTTCCCACATATGCGCGTAGGGGAGCGAATCGACGCTGAACCACTCAGGTATGCCTTCTCTGCTCGGTCGGGGTGATCCCCTGAACTCAAATGACCGAAATAGATGTACGTGCATGTCCGGAACGCTCTCATTGCCCAGGTAGAAATGCAGTTCACCAGCAGGGGACAGGTTTGTAGCTACAATACCGGTCTCTTCCTCTACCTCTCTCGAAGCGGCGCTCAGGGGATTTTCTCCCTTTTCCACTTTGCCCCCGGGGGCGTTCCACTTTCCGCCACCAAATAATCCTGCGGCTTTGTGAAGCAGCAGCACACGCCCCTTATCATCAAATACGTAGCAGAGAGTTGCCTCTGTAGTCAATACACTGCCAAGGCGAATTACAGCTCATATAGGTCATGCGATGGCAGAGTCCGCATCTCCTACTGCTGAAGCTCTGCGATTTATCGAAAGGACCCAACTGACAAAACTTATCGCAACAGGAATGCAACAAACCTCTCAAGCTGGTTCAGCGCAGAAACAGCACTCGAAAAGGCTTAATTCGGTTTCCTTGTTCTGCATTTGGATTTCAAATGGAGATAAAGAAGATTGCCGTCATGGGTGCCGGCCTCATGGGCCACGGCATAGCCCAAGTCGCGGCACAGTCTGCCGGTGTCGCCGTCTACCTGCGCGACATCGACGAGAAATACCTGAGGGAAGGCAACAGGATGATTTCCCAGAGTCTCTCCAGATTCGTAAGGAAGGGCTCCATGTCGCAGGAAGACGCAGACGCAGTAATGAAACGCATTACAAGCACCACGAGTATCGAAGAAGCGGTGTCGGATGCTGACGTTGTAATAGAGGCAGCCCCCGAAAGAGAAGAGATAAAGAGAGAGCTCTTCAAGGAGCTAGATAGACTTTCTCCCAATCGGACCGTTCTCGCGAGCAACACTTCTTCAATTAGTATTACTCTGCTTGCGTCATATACCAACCGGCCGGAGAAAGTGTGCGGAATGCACTTCTTTAATCCTCCTCAAGTGATGAGACTCGTCGAAATTGTTCGCGGCCAGCTAACTTCGGATGAGGCAGTCAGAGTTGTCCAAGAGCTTTCTCAAAGAATGGGGAAGGAGACTGTACTTGTAAAGAAAGACAGCCCTGGGTTCATCGTGAACAGAATTCTCATTCCGGCGCTTAACGAAGCTGTGTCCCTGCTGCAGGAGGAAGTCGCGACACCAGAAGACATTGACAAAGCGGTCAGACTGGGGCTCAACTGGCCAATGGGCCCGCTTACACTTTCGGATTATGTTGGGAATGACACAACATTGTATGTAGGCGAAGTACTGCACAAGGGCTTCGGTGATCCCAAGTACCGGGCGCCATATCTGCTAAAGACTATGGTCACGGCGGGACTGAACGGCAGAAAGAGCAGAAGGGGTTTCTACCGCTGGGACGAAAGCGGGCATATAGTAGACGATACCAAGGCCATTAATTCGCTAGGTAAGTGAGCGACTAGCGGCTACTATATCTACTGGGAGTAGCTGCTCTCGTAGGCGGCCACGACTTGATCGCCAACGGTGGAGCTCTGCGGCTCAACCACAGCAAAGTAGAGCTTGTCTGGCCGGCTGATATTCTCGACCTGAGCGAATTTCTTCGCCACAAGGTCATATTCTATGATTCCGGCCGGAATTGAACCTTTTGTCACAAATGCCAGCATCACGATTTCATCTCGATCGGTTCCGAGCGCAGTCAGGTGCATGATATAGCCCCTGTAGCTGTCAAGCGCAAAAAATGGCCTTATGCCAGGCGCCGAGAAATAGGCATTTACACTTGACAGCAAATCAACAACCGATTTAAAGACGACGAACTCAAACCGCATAGTAGTCGCTAGACCGCTTGATGTTGCGTTTTAAGCGTTAGCGCGGGCATCTGACACGCTGCGTAATCCTGACGAAGTGTTGCTCGGGCGGGCCCTTAGGCGGGCCAATCGCTTCGCCTTCCGCTGGACATATAAGAACCAGAACGGATGGAATGTGCGCGACAAGACTATTCGTGAATGAGGAGATTTTTACTGTCAGAGGATCAGACAACCCAGCAAGATGCAAAGGTGCAAAAAGCAGTCCGCACCATATCCCAGATTTTATCTGCAAAATTAACTATCATGCGGGAAGGCGTCGTTAAGGGAAGCGTCGTCTTCGAGACCGATAGACCAGCCGACAGCGGCATAATCGAATCAATTCAGTCGGAGGCGTCCGACGCAGGCTACACGCTTCTTATCAGAGCCGGCCCCAGCCCGAACACCCTGTCTTTCGTGGTGCTCGACAAAATGGTGCCTGTCGCGACCGACATCCGCTGGAACATCGGGCTCTTTGCTGCTACAGCAGCTACCATTTTCGTTGCGGGGTTCTTTAGCTATTCAGGGAACCCCTTTGTGAATGCGTTCGAATATTTGGCTACGCTACTCGCAATTCTGGTCACTCATGAGGCGAGCCACTATATGCTTTCCAAGAGGCATCGAATTGCGGCTTCCCTGCCATACTTTATTCCTTCAGTACCGCCAATAGGTACTTTCGGGGCGGTCATACGCGCAAGGGAGCCGTTCAGGACCAGAAACCAGCTGTTCGATATTGGCCTCTCAGGTCCGCTCGGAGGCTTCTTGGTAGCCATAATCGCTACCATAGTAGGTGTGCTGACTTCACCAGCCATAACACCACAGGTTGCGGCTAGCAGCGGAACTCAGTCACTGCCCTTTACACCGCTGTTTATGTACCTTGTCTCTTACCTAGTGGTTCCTGCAAATATGGTGCTGGTTCTGAATCCTGTGGCATTCGCGGCCTGGGTTGGACTTTTGGTCACATTTCTGAATGCCCTACCTACATCTCAACTCGACGGCGGTCACGTTCTGCGAGCGTTTACGAGTTCGAGCGTGCACCGGAATGTATCACTTGGAGTGGCGCTCACGATGATACTGGCAGGCGTTTTAATCGAGCCAGCATTCCTCCTGATGGGTTTCCTCATGCTCTTCCTGAGCATCGCGGGCCATCCGGGTGCGCTCAATGATTATTCAAGGCCTACAAGGTCAAGAAAGCTTATGCTCCTAGTGTGGGTAGCTTTGCTCGTTCTGAGCGCTCCTCTCTAATCTAACAGACTGTTGACTACATCACACCTAAGGTGGGTTGAACCATTAACGTCTGCGACCAAGGCGCGCGGGTCTTCCCGCTCGCATGGGATGAGCCGCCGCATGCTCAATCGAACCTGTACCTTCTGCCGAGAATAGTCAGCAGAGGATACCACACTGTGAACGTGATTATGGATATCAGGAATATCATGAATAGGGTCACCGCGCCGGCCTCCGTGATGTTCGCGGAATAGGTGGCTACGTCGAGTATCTTCATTAGCCCGTATCTAACTTCTAGTATCGTGCCTGCGCTAAACTTGAAGTAATCCGCAATCATCAGCCCCGCCCAGAAGCTCCCTATGGCCTCCATTGAACCGGTAATGAGACTCATTGCAGTTCCCGGTAATATGACATAACGCCACTTGGTCAAACCCTGAAGCCCGTAGATGTCAGAGGCCTCAAGTATGTCGCTGGGAATCCTCTTAAGGGCACCGTGAAAATTGAAGAGAATATACCATATTGCGCTCAGCACGGTGACTAGCAAAACATCGAGTTCATACCAAACTCCTCCGACGATCCGATCCCGCCCCAGCAAGAAGATGCTTGCAGAAAGAATAAGAGGATATATGAGCGGGACTGGAAAACTTGCGACGTTTTCGAGTACGGGATAAAGTATGCGCTGCAAAAGCCTGTGAGTTACCATAAGGTAAGCGAGCGGCAGCGAAATTAGGAGCGAAATCCCGTACGCACTCAGAATTCTCAGGCCGTCCCAGGCCGTGCCCCTGAGAAGAGAGAACAAGAACGAAGCAGTGTAAAGGGAAAATGTCTGTTTGAGTGCACCCGAAGAATATACTGAGAGCAGCACAAAAACCAGGAAACCGGATATGAGAGCGGCAACAAGCGCGCGGAGCAGTCTTCCGCTTACGATTTGGCCAAAGCGTCTTCTGGATCCAATCGCGCGCCTTTCCTGGTTTGCGATGTAACTGAACGCATTGAACGGCCTGCCCATCACTCTGAGTCTTCCCAGCTGAGCCGGCCTCGCAGCCGTGCTAAGTCTTGAAGTCAGTCTCGAAAACCAAGGGGTGCTGACACCCGACCCCCCAACAAGCTCATACTTGAACTTCTCCGAATAATCCACCATCGGTTCGAGCACAAACTTCACTACGACAGTTATCCCGAAGAGAAGTACGAGCACTGCTCCCACGAAAAGTGTTGTGTCGCCTGGCGTCTGAATATATCTTTCAGCCAGACTTCCAATTCCGAATACTGTGTAATTCTTCGCGCCAATCGCAATTATTTCGCTTTCTGATAGGTAGAACAGCGCGCTCGCGAAACTGGGTAAAAGGTTCGAGGCAATCGATGGAAATGAGCCTGGAGCATAAAGTCGCACAAAACGGTCAAGCGAGTTCATTTGCAACACCTTTGTGGATTCTATCAGCTCGGCTGGGACCTGACGAACTGACTCGTACACTCCGAGAATAATGTTCCAGATTAGCGCAGTAAGAATAAGGAAGTCTGCCGCAAGCTCGGTGCCAGCACCCGCGCCAAGTGTATACACGAAGGTAAGCAACACCACCGGAAAGAAAGAAATTACAGGGACGGCTTCCAAGACGTCCACAATCGGAAGCACAACCAGCTCCACTGCCCTGCTTCTTGCCGCGCCCACCCCGATGATCAGGCTCAGCCCTACGGAAACAATCATCATCACTCCTACCCTGAGAAGGGAGGCGCTCACTGCGAGCGTGGTAATGAAAAGTGGATGAAGCCCGAGTCCAAGCAAAAACCAAGCGGCGAGCACAATCGCCCCGAGCACAATCACAGCGACCTCGTCGGGGTGGTCACGCAGCCACATTATTCGTTCAGCCGGTCTAGCTTGTATTTAAGCCTCTCAATATTGGGCACATCCTTCTGATACCGGCCCAAGACCTGACTAGTCTGGTTGCGGAATACTCACCTGGTGCTTTGTATAAACCCTTCTCGTTCCAAACGGTCTGAAGGGTTTTCCATTTCCGGTATAAAATTTCGAGAAAAATTCGACGTACAGAAGTCGTGCTCCCTGTATTGCCGGTTCGAAGAGTCCAATCGCGATATTGAACACCTGACCGAATATCAGGATAATAACACCTGCAACCGCAAGCCCCGGACCGCTGCTTACAAGTCCACGAAAGATGGAGTCTATTACACTCGCTAGCACAACCGATGCAAGAAGAATGCCCACCAGTCGAGTGTACGAAATGATGTGGCTTATCACGGAAGGGAGTTCGATGAATGACCTAGCACCTTCCCCGTAAAGCACAGCAGCTAAACCGACCACAAACGCACCAATATAGAGAGCGGAGGCTGGGCTGCTAGTAGGACTCTGAAGCGAGTGATGAATTAGGGCAAGCCCAAGGAGTGCAATAGAAAGCGCAACAGCAGTCCAACCTAGCTTTGCGATCATATGCCTAATCCTTCCCTCCCAGTAGGCATTCACAGCCCCCAATATGAAGCCGAAGCATACCAAGAACAGTCCGGTATAGCCCCCAAACAGAAGAAGCTTTTTGAGCCCGAACGCCTGAGTCGGATTGAGAATAGTGCCCGACGCGGGAAGTCCTGTACCGAATGTATGGTTGAGATATCCAAACAGATATTCATTCAGGGGGAAACCGAAATAGCCGTTGAACACAAATCCCAGCACTATTGCGACGATTGAACCCATCAACATCGCCCTAGCGACTTTTAGCCAAGCGGATTTCTTCAGGATTGTACCGGCGAATCGGCGTATTGATGCAGGAACTATAGTTTTGCCTCCGTGCTGAACTCTCCGAATAATCCAGAGGGAGAGAGCGAGCACGACCACTCCGTACCCCACATCTCCCAGCATAAACCCAAAAAATATGGGGAAGGCAAAAGAGAATACGAGCGTTGGGTCGATTTCGGCTGCCTGCGGAACCGAGTAAAAGCGAACGAATGACTCAAAGAGCCTCGCGCGTCGAGGATTTTCCATGAGGGTTGGCGGGTGTTCGTCAGATTTTGTTTCGAAGACATACGTGGTTCCATCTGTGTTGTCGGCAAGCGCGCTCGAAAGCTGCCCGAGGCGTTTTTTGGGCACCCAACCTTCGAGCACGAGCGCATTCTCGGTAAAGCCGAACTTGGCCATTGCATCGAACTTTCGCATCTCAATGGTCAGCTGTTCCTCGATGCTTGACAGCGTTGCGTAATTCGCAAGGGACAGCTCTCGTTTCCTTGCAGCAATTTTTTCCATTTCGGCCTTAACCTTTGCGACACGGGAGTCGTTCTCGGCTTTGAGCGCCGCCACCGCACCTCCCAGGGCCGGAATCCGCTCGAACTTCAAACCGTTTTTCTGTATCAGCGCTCCGAAGGCGTCCAAGTGCTCTGTTCTAATGAGGACAACCAGAGTGACCTCCCGCTTGCTATCGAGGGGGCTTGTCCAGCTCAAAAGCTCCAGTCTGGATAGCTCTTCCTGGAGTTGAGCTAGTCTCTCGCGCTCTATGGTCGCGAGAAAGGGGACTGCGCTCTTTATGTCGAGAAGGGCCATGTCAAAATTCAGAAAGGAGAGTCGTTCCAAGAGCTTGGCCCTGTCAAGTCTTTGCTCGAGCTCCGTCTTCAGTTCCTGTAAACGAGCGCCGAGCGAGCTCACCTCTTCATCGATTGTTACCGACTTTGCCCCATTAAGCGCATCTTCTACCGAGTTGAACTTGGTCGAACTGGCAACTTCAAGAGATGGAAGCGCAGATTTCAGCGCCCTTATCCGAAGCAACTGAGCCGCTACTTGCTTGCCGAGTTCTCCTGGGTCGCCACCATGTAGCAGTTCGGCTTTATCTTTGGGAAGAGGCTCAATCTGAAGTCCTCCGAAGTCGTGCAGTACGGAAAGAATTGTTTGTTCGTTATTTCTTAGGCCCAGTACCGCGACTCTGCTCATCTGGGCGGGTTTGAGCACTTTTCAGTCCTCGCCAAACTCGGAAAAAAGCACAGATTCGACCTGCTTCTTAAGAGAGCGTTTGTCCGGTATGCTCTTTAAAATTTCATCCGCGCGCTTTCTTGCTTCCTCAAGAATGGACTGCTCTTCAAGCTCCGCCATCTCCTTCGCCTTGTGAACTGCGCTGCCTAGCTGCTCGTCCACTTCCTGCTGGGCTCTCTTTATTTCGGCAGCGGCATGCTCGACCGCCTCAGCTAGCCGGGAGTCAAGCTCCTTTTTCTTCGCATCCATCTGTTGCTGAGTTTCATTTTCTTGCTGCTTGATTTTCAGAAGAATCTGGGAATAATCCTGGTTGCCCCCGGAACTCATGTCAGCCCACCACTCGCAGGAACAAAACCACGAATATAACAATCGCAAACGCTTCAAGAACTCTGAAAGTCGTGATCACTTTGAGAAACCTGCGCTGAGAATCGTTGAGCGATCTGTGCGTGCTCATCTTGGAGTTCCCCTGAGCGGTATTTCTTCCGCTTATCGTAGAGGGATATTTTCCCCAGTAATAGTACTTCGGCATTATCCACTTTAGCTTACGCTTGGTAGCAGACTCAGGCAGTTGCAATCTCCTCGTTTCTCTGGGCCATCTTCCTCTTTACAGTCTTCAGTCTAATGAAGCTCTCTCTCTCCATTTCGTCAAATACAAACTTTATGTATCTCGCGCTACGCTCTAACCTCGGGATTAGCACGCTCTCTATCGCGTTTGATCGCCTCTTTGTCTTTTCAATCTCCAGAAGAAGCTTCCTGAGCGCAGTTTCCTTCTCTGCCACCTCGATTACAAGCTTGTGCAGATCCCTGAAGGTCCTGATTGTTTCGTGAATGGCCGGAGGCAATTCCAGCAGGTATCTGCTGTCACTGCCCGCCGGCTGTTCTGACGATTTTAGCTCGGGTATCTTGACGCCCATAACATTCCTTGTACGAAGCCGGAGTTTCGCGACCCTCGGTATTCGCATAGCTTCGTATTCCAGCCTCAGCTGGCCCGTCAGCATCTCTGCCGTGTGCACGCTTTCATAACCCTTTAGCAGATTCCTCCGGAGGTCTTCCCTGAGCGCCGTGGCCGTTTGCCGAAGTTTGAAAAATTCCAGTATGAGCGCCTGACGTTTGAGCTTTAGAAGCTTCAGACCCTTGCGAGCCGTGAGAATCCTGCGGCGAATGCGCAGGTATTCCATCCTTGTCGGCCTGACATTGGTCGCAGCAGGCATTCTCAATCAGCCCTGCGAGGAGCCCCGAGTGGCTGCGGATGCGCGATTACCATACTTCGCTATAAACTCCGGTCTGATTCGCTTTAGTTCCGAATCTGGAAGCTCCGAAAGCACTTCCCATCCCAGGGAAAGCGTACGCTCAATGCTTCTGTCTTCATAGACCCCCTGACTGACGAAGGTTCTTTCGAATCGGTCAGCGATTTTCAGGTAAAGCTTGTCGACGGAACTGAGTGCCTCTTCTCCCACTATCGCGGATAGTGCTCTGAAATCCTTTCCCTGCGCGTAAGAGGCATAAAGCTGGTCCGCAAGCCCGCGGTGGTCTTCCCGCGTTCTTCCTTTGCCAATCCCCTGATTCATCAGCCTGGAAAGACTTTCAAGCACATCGATGGGTGGATATATTCCAGCCCTTTCAAGATCACGACTAAGATAAACCTGGCCCTCTGTGATATAACCGGTCAAATCCGGGATGGGGTGCGTTTTGTCATCGGCTGGCTGTGTAAGTATGGGTATCTGGGTGATCGAACCTTTTCTACCTTTGATCTTTCCCGCACGCTCATATATTGTTGCCAAGTCCGTGTACATATAACCAGGATAACCCCTTCGTCCTGGGACTTCGTCCCTTGCCGCCGAGACTTCCCTCAGGGCTTCACAGTACGAAGTCATATCGCTAAGTATCACGAGCACATGCAGCTCTTTCTGATAGGCGAGATATTCGGCCTCGGTCAGCGCGAGCCTGGGCGTTAGTATTCTTTCCATGGAGGGATCAGAAGAGAGGTTAAGAAAGAGCACCGCTCTCTCAAGCGCTCCAGTCTCTTCAAATTCCTTCATAAAGTAGTTTGCCTCTTCGCTTGTGATCCCCATAGCGCCGAAAACCACTGCGAATCCTTCTTCCGAGCCAAGTACCTTTGCCTGGCGTGCAATCTGAGCTGCCAGAAGATTGTGCGGCAGTCCGGAGCCGGAAAACAGAGGGAGTTTCTGGCCCCGTACCAGGGTGTTCATCCCGTCAATTGTGGAAATGCCTGTCTGAATGAACTCCGAGGGTTCTTCTCTGCTGTAAGGATTTATTCCTGATCCAACTATTTCCTGCTTCTCGGCTGACACTAGTCGCGGTCCGCCGTCTCTTGGATTGCCCAGTCCGTCGAATACTCGCCCGAGCATCTCGTCTGAAACGGATACCCGTGCGGTTTCTCCCAGGAATCTGACAGAGGTTCCGCTCGTACTCAGTCCAAGCGTCGAGCCAAAGACCTGCACTACTGCAAGCCCACTTCTCGAGTCCAACACTTGACCTCGCACGCGCTCACCCTCTGAGTTTGTGATCTCTACTATCTCCCCGTATGCAGCGTTCCTTACCCCTTCTACGAAGAGGAGTGGTCCAGCTACCTGAGAAACACTCCTATATGCAACTTGAACCATTTCAGGCAACCACCGCCTTTTCGAGCTTGCTCGTCGAGTCTCCTAGCTCCTTCATGACATCCTCAAACATCTTCTTCACGTCTTGCTCCGGGGTCCACTTCATCCTGGATATTTTTGCCCTGACTGGGAGCGCACTGAATTCGGTTGCGGCCACTCCCTTCTTGATGGCCTCCGATGTCTGGCGACCGTACTCCACTATTGCCTTAAGTATGAGGTACTGCTTTTGGATAGAGGTATACGTGTCAACTTCATCGTAGGCGCTCTGCTGGAGATAGTCTTCGCGTATCATTTTCGCTACGTCGAGAGTGTTTTTCTCGGCCTCAGGAAGGGCGTCGTAGCCCACGAGCTGAACGATATCCTGAAGCTCCGCTTCCTTCTGCAGGGTCTGCATTGCGGAGGCTCTCAGCACTGGCCACTCCTTGGAGACGTTGGCCTCGTACCATTTCGCGAGAGAGTCAGCATACAGCGAGTAGCTTGTTAACCAGTTTACGGACGGAAAGTGTCTCCGTGAAGCCAAGCCGGCATCCAGAGCCCAGAAAACCCTAGTAACCCTGAGCGTATTCTGTGAGACTGGCTCGGAGAAATCCCCTCCAGGGGGCGAGACTGCACCGACCACCGTGACCGAGCCCACACGTTTTTCCGGGGACACCAGTTCGGCTTTACCAGCCCTCTCATAGAACTCTGCAAGACGCCTCCCGAGGTACGCTGGATAACCTTCCTCCCCCGGCATCTCCTCCAGGCGCCCTGAAATTTCACGCAGCGCTTCAGCCCATCTTGAAGTGCTGTCAGCCATGAGCGCCACGTCGTAACCCATGTCGCGGTAATACTCGGCCATGGTGATTCCAGTGTAGATGCTGGCTTCCCTAGCGGCCACAGGCATGTTGGAAGTATTTGCAACGAGAATGGTTCTTTCCATAAGCGGGCGACCGCTCTTCGGGTCTTCCAGTTCCGGAAAAGTTGCAAGCACTTCGGTCATCTCATTACCCCTCTCGCCACAACCAACGTAAACAATCACGCTGCTATCGGCCCACTTTGCAAGCTGCTGCTGCGCAACGGTGTTGTGCAGAATCATGGGGATGTTGCCGCCGATGAAGTTATGGGTGTCAGGAACAGTGAGATCGTAAACCGCCAGTTCGTCCGCCAGTATTTCAGTCCGCGTGATCTTTTCGAGGCTGACCCAATTCATGGCTTCAACCAGTGGCTCCATTAACGAGACGGCACCACCGTTCGAGCGCGGACCCGGCGCAAGGAACACGCCATCAGCCTGAGTTGCTTTGCTGGCATTTGAAATATCGGCTGGCCCGCGAGGATGGAGGCTGTAGAGAGCTTCAGTCCCAACAGGAGTTCTTCCGGCCAGAACGCTCTCGTCTACAGTTGAGAGATGCTCTTTCAGCTTGGAGGCTTTTGGCACATGCACAATCTCCTGCGCTGCAAGAAGCGCCTTCGAAGCAAATCCATTTATCGCGGCTGAACCCGAGATACGCAGCTTTCCGCTTCCAGAGGAAGAGCTGCTTATTGAATAAAGAATTCCAAGGCGGCCAAGCATGTAACAGAGCTGCCCTAGCAATCTGGGGGATTTCACTGGGAGCACTACCGTGTTACGTCTGAATCTACCGGCACCAAGGAAATAGCCACGGAGAAATGCCTCAATCACTTGCTCGGGGGATTTCATTATCTGGGGGGATACCTCGGCCAGTTCCGGATTCTGGCCATGCAGATACCCAAGAGCCCCAAGGAGTCCTACCAGAGCTGGGCTAGAAAGCGATATGAATTTTGCCTTTCCAAACCGCGTCTCTTTTGCTTTAAGCCCGAACAGATTCTCAGCCAACCGCTTGAATATAGAAACCAGCCACTTCCTGCTGGCCGGGACGTGAATCACACTGCCCTGCTGTCTTCCACTCGAAGCCACCAATCCAAGAAATTCTGCGAGCTGCACATCTAGCTCTTGGGGAACTCTTATCGCGGCTTCGTGAGGCTCAGATCTTATCAAGCGTATTTCCGGTGATTGCACACCCGCGAGGCCGTAGAGCTGTGTGAGGAACCCTAGCGTAGGCTCTGAGCGGCCGGAGCAATAACCAAGGAGTGTAGAGCAATCCACACCCAGCCTTGCCGCCAGCGCTTCCGTTCCGCCCAATTTTCCTGAAAGTTCAGAAACAAGGGCACTTACGTCAGCGAGCAACTCTCTGTCTACCGCTCTGGCAGAGCCAAAGCTGTAAACATCGAGAGCCTGTATCATCGCGGCCACTGGGATTTTACGAGGCACGGCGATATACTCGCCTCGACGCAGCTCAGCAGCCGGAACCTGCTCAAAATTCCCTCCGTGGCCCAGCCTGACTAGCTTGTGAGCCGGAGTGACA
Organism: archaeon; assembly: GCA_021800035.1. GTDB lineage: Archaea > Thermoproteota > Thermoprotei_A > Marsarchaeales > Marsarchaeaceae > JAKAWJ01. Next base: position 16,852 of record JAJYZJ010000007.1, on the reverse strand, counting down.
GCCACTGCTCTTCCACTTTGAGTCACTATTCGGACCAGACTCGAAGTCTTTCCCTTGTAGACATGGGATACCCGTTTTTCGACAATTTTCCTACCGTCAAAGGAGAGTACGCTTAAACCGCTTATGGGCGCAATCTCCTCATCTACGCCGATAAGCTCCTTTTCCTCGTGTGACGCGATCTCAAATAGGCTTTCTATTGGCACTAACGAGCCGTCCGCAAGTAAGACGGGCGTACCCGCCGGAACGCATTTGCCGCTTCCGAACGGCCCCGGGATGGCGGCTGTCCCCCCCTTGGCCACGGGGAAGAGCGTATCCAGAACTCTTTGACCTGTGATGAGCGGTGTGTCTGGCGTGAGCTTCCGGATTATTGGCCTTGAGGTACGCACCCTCCATTTAGTAGCCAGGAAAATCTCTTCCCTTCCTTCCCCCCCAGACACGCTTCCAATCGGCTCTCGGATAGAGTAGCTGCCACTCTTCAGGTCCCTGAGTTTGCCCCTCACGCCGTGGGGTATCATAATTTTGTGGTTGATGAGCGCAGTTTCCTGTACGCTGCCTATCACACTTCCTGGCACTACGTCGTCACCGTCGTGGGCAGAGGCTTCGAACTCCCACTCTCTCTTTTCGTCAAGAGCGGGAATTGATATCCCTCTGGCGATGAAGTCCCCGCTTCTCTCCCTTAACACGTTCAGGGGCCGTTGTATGCCGTCATATATCGACGTAAGCAAGCCTGGGCCGAGCTCTACCGAAAGCGCCTGTTTGGTATTTGCGACTTTGTCGCCGGGTCTTACTCCTGTTGTATCCTCGTAAACCTGGATGGTCGCCTGTCCTCCCTGCAGTCGAATAACTTCCCCGATCAGACCCAGATCACCCACGCGCACAACGTCAAACATCTTGGCATCAGTCAGCCCTTCTGCGGCGACGACTGGACCAGAGACCCTGACTACCTTCCCATCTGCCACTATGATGCACCCATTTTCATATCTATACCCAGCACCCTCTTCGCCAGCTCGGCCAGAGGCTCCTCTTCAGCACTGCTATCTGGATCTGGCATAAACACGAAGAGCGGAGCAAGGGAAGCTTCAAGCTTTTCTCTTATTGAAGTTGGTAAACCATCCCGCACCGATGAACTCACAATTACAAGGCTGAACTCATCGCTTGACTGGAGCGTCGAAAGCAGTTGTGAGGGATTTTGATTGTCTGTGACAAAAGTGTCTTCTGCTCCCAAGAGCCTGTAGGCCACGCACAACTCCCTGTCCCCCACAATTGCAATCTTTCCGCTGATTTCTTTCAATCTTTGGCTCAATCTGGCTACACCATCACAAGGAACCGTCTTATGTCTTCCGCAGCAAGCCGATTTTTCTTCCCATAGACTACTGTCCTGATATTCCGGCGCTCCAGCTCGGCGAATATGAGGAATAGTATGACGGTAGAGAGCGAGAGGGAGTTACCCCTCAACGCCTCTACGTATGATGATTCGACGTGTTGGTCCAGCTTGACCTCAAGGTTTGAGAGATTTCTATTCTTTCTGTAATCTTCGAAAATATCCTGTGATCCGAGCCAAGCCGAGAAAAACTGCAGCATCTCATCCAAGCTGCCGGCTGAGTAAATCTCCAGAATTTTCTGAGCCCCGAGAAAGCCCTCTTCAACCAGGTGTTCCCCCAGAACATCGCGGGGCACATGGGCTCCCAGGGCTTTCAAGGTTTTAAGCAGGTTCTGCTTGGAAATCTGAGCTCGGAAGTATTCCCGAAGTGGCCCCTCGTCTCCACGTAAGAATCTTAGCTCCCACATCAGCCTCGCAAAGTAGCTCTTCGATAGAGCAGTGCTGAATATTCCGAGGTCCTGACTTTCACGGTATCTAGGCAGCTCCTGCAAAAGAGTCGCTCCATAACCGTACTTTACGAGATAATTCGCAATCGATTCTATGTCCGGTTGCTGGAGAAGGGCACGCAGCTCCCCAAACGGAATATTTGCGCCTGTCTCGGAGACCGGCAGGTTTCTCGATGAGACAAAGAATGACTCTGTTTCTCCGACCGTTCTGCCCTGAGCCTTTGCTGCAAGCAGCAGCTCGATGTTATACAAGTCCCATTTCGCAAGATAGGCCCTTACTGGCCCCCGGCTGTGGTAAGGAGCTAGGCTGACTGAGAGTGCATTCAAACGCGCAAGATGCCGGTTAAGCGCGACTTCGATAAGTTCGGGGGGGCGGTACAAAGTTGCGAGCGCTTCTATGTCTTCGCCGTACCAGGTCCTTGCCAGCGCCTCTGCCACCTCGTTCACGCCCCCCAAATTCAATAGACTGGTGATGTAGTCGTTGCTAAGCAGATTGGTTGACAGCGCCTTCAACCTGCCGTATGCGCCCGTCAGTATTGCGCTCATTCGCCTATCCACGTTTGCTCGAAATGGCGGCCCTTAGCTCATCCTCGTGAATCCTAAGGAGCTCCTCGAAGGTCAGGTTGAGCTCGAGCTTTCCATCGCCCGAAGTGAAAATCGCCCCGCCCATGGTTTCCAGATTTGGTCCCTCGAGCTCTATTCCTTCCCCGGCAAAGAATTTCCTGTCCTCCTTTCTACATCTTACACTGAAGTTCTTACCCAGTTTCGACTTTGCCTGATTGATAAAGCGGACCAACAGCCGCGGGTATGACTCAGAACCAGAATACTCTTTCAAGACTTCACGAGCCTTCTCGAGCCCAGCCTCGACCATTGCTTCGTTAGCTTCATAAAGAATTCTCTTTGCACGCAAGCGTGCGGCGCTCAGGAGCTGGTCTCTTTCTTTCTTCACCGCAATAGCAGTCTGCGAATCTGCCAGAGTCTTGATTTTTGAAATCTCAGCTGCTTTGCGATTTTCGACTTCCTGAAGTTTACTCCGAAACGAGTCTTCCAGCTCCTTCAATTTGGAAATCCGGCTGAGTTCGACCTCCTTAAGGAGGGCTTCGGCGCTCAGGAGCTGACTACCTCGGCAGGTCGCGTTCTACAGTATTCCGAGGAGCAATATCGTCCCTAGCACAAACCCTATGATCCAAAGGGTCTCAGGGATGACAAAGAAGAACAGCACCTGGCCGAATTTTTCGGGTTTTTCTGCAATTACTCCCATACCAGCGGCGCCGATACCCTGCTGCGCGATACCAGTACCTATAAGACCGCCGGCCATAACAATGGCAGCAGCTATCGAGGTTTCAGGATTGACTACCAACTAAAGTTCGGTTAGTGGGTCAGTTTGACGCATATTTAATAGTTGCGAGTGCGCTTTTTCCCTATCAGCCAAAGGGAGTGAATTCCGGAAAAAGAGCGTTCAACAAAAAATGAGAGTAAGGAAGCGCCCGAAAGATTTGGGCTCAATAGCCGGTAAGGAGTGACCAGTGTGGTCACTCGATTGGCACGTTGAATCCCTGTGGCACGTCCTTCTTTTCGCGCTTCCTGAGTTTCACCTCCAAGACGCCGTTCTTGTAAGTAGCCTTGGAAGTGTTAGTGACGACCTCTGAAGGAAGTTCCACCAGTTTATAGTACTTTTGCCCTGCGCGTACTTCCAGAGTGTCTTCTGTGACGTTGAGCTTGATTTCTGACTTGTCGACGCCGGGTAGTTCGACTACAACTGAGATTTCGCTATCGGTCTCGTTCACATCGACCAGCGGTTCCCGTTCAACATCTAGCGCCTGTCTTCTGGGCGAAACGTTTCCGAATTGTCTCACTATCGGCTTGCCATCGGGTCCAACGGTCATAGACCAGCCGTAGACAAAAGGACCAAATCGTTTGCCTCCTACCAGACCCTCACGCTCGGACCTGCGGAAGAAAGTCTCAAACTCATCCTCGAACCGTCGTTCCATGCTTTCAAATATTTCGTCTATTTCGTCAAAGATGTCTCTTTCCTGTCGAGCCATCAGTTACTCACCAAAGGTTAGTATGCTGATGACATAATTTAAGGATTTCGAGCTGTCAACTCGCAATCGGGCTACTCCAACAAAGGGAGCATGCCCGAATCGAACCGGTCGTCTGTAGAAAAACTTCAGAGTTGTCCATCGGGAGCCCTCGCGCTGCACAAGAACCGCCATCAAAAGACATAAGTTCTGTGTACAGATTAAGTTCGGAATGTCCGAACCGAGGAGCGTTACCGACCTGAAAGTTTACGCACTAAAACTGGTAACCGAACTTGACAAGCGCATCGAACTCAAGAATGAGGAGCTTGCCAAGCTCCGGAAAGAGCTCGAGAAAATTATGGAGGAAAAGCGTGCCCTATCAAAGATTGTGTCCGAGATAGACGAAGTGGAGAATGGGCTCGCAAAACCACTGGTTGCAGAGCCAAGGAAAGCGGCGAGCGAAAACGGAGAGCTGCAGGCAATTAACGCGGCAGCAAAAGCTGAACCTCAGATAGATGCGGGGCCGCGGCTGGCGCAAAGGCCAAGCCCGACAGCGGAGCCGTCGATATCTATGCGCCCTGGTGGACCGCAGCCGAGCAACACCCTTCGGCCGGTTGCGAGAAGTCAGATTGCCGTCACAGTCACTGAGGACTGGGGTGCACAGAAGCCCTCGGCTGCGCCAGCAACCCAGGCTTCTTCTCGAATTAATCCCACTGGCCCAGCAGAGAAGCCATCTATGGATTCGCCGCCGAAGAGTGTTAACGGCGACAAGAAGCGTGAGGTCATTTCTGTTAACAATATAGATTATGCCTATTACTCGCTCGGAAAGTCGTCACTTGACATCGACTTCAGCTTCGCTGTGCCTCTTGACTCAAAGTACATAAAGGGTTTCATAATAGACAAATATCTTCTGAACCTCAAAGAGGCCTCGGCGCAGCACACCTCCAAAGAAGCCTCCGCCGGAACTTTCAGCTACGAGGTCGTGACTTCTGCCAGTGGGGAAATAAATGGAATAAGGATCCGCAATTTTTCTCAGGAACAAACACAGGATATAGTGAACAAGATAAAGTGGTTCGTTGCGAGCGAGGTGCGGGACCTGAAATCCAAAGGAAAGATCGCCTGATTATAAACCTGGGCCAGATTTTCTAGGTGGTTTGACCAGCTTGGTTTGGAACGAGTGTCAAACCTGGCCGCTGCTCGTTCACCTCGGCTACTTACCGCCATCATATCCTTAAATGCGGCCTTTTCCTCTCAGTCTGGATAGAGTTGCAGTTTGAGGAGCTTTCCCGGCTCCTAGAAGAGATCGACAAACTATCCGGTCGGACGGATATCATCTCGCTTCTTTCGTCTTTATTCCTCAAACTAGGAAAAGAAGAAGTTGGCCCCGCCTCCTATTTGCTGCTCGGAAAGGTTGCACCTGACTTCGAGCACGGCGAGCTAGGGCTTGGCGAGAAGCTCATTCTGCGGGCCATATCTCGTGCAAGCGGCGCGACCTACGAACTTACTAGGCAACGCTACTCAACTCTCGGCGACCTGGGGCTGGTCGCGGCGGAGCTCGCGACTAGGGGGACAACAATCTCCCTGCTTGAATACACGAGGGAGGGACGGGGCGAACATGGCAAAGATGCCCGTTCGGGGCTTACGGTTATCGAGATATATCACGCCCTAAAGAAAATAGCCGCAACCTCCGGTGAAGGCTCACAGGAAACCAAGCTCAGCATGCTAACTGAACTTCTTTCGAATAGCAGCCCCCTTGCCCGGAAATATATAGCCAGAATTGTGAGCGGCGATATCCGCCTTGGTCTCGCCGAGCTCACAGTTCTCGCGTCGCTTTCCAAGGCCTTTGCGCCCGATGACAAAGAGGCAGTAGAACGCGCTTTCAACATCACGTGCGACATCGGGCTTGTAGCGTCGACACTCGCGAACCAGAGCGCACAAGGAGTAAGACGAATCAAGGTTCAACCCGGCAGACCACTGAAGCCCATGCTTGCTGAAAGGAGTAGCTCCATTGACGAAATACTCAGGCGCATGGGCGGAAGGGCGGCTTTTGAATACAAGTATGATGGAGAAAGGGTTCAGATTCACAAGAGCCGGGAGGGCACAAAAATCTTCAGCAGACGTACTGAAGATATCACGGGTCATTTTCCGGACGTGGTAAAGGCAGCAAACACGAAACTAAGCGCGCAGGAGTTCATCGTCGAAGGGGAGGTGGTTGCGATCGACCAAGAGAGCGGCAGAATGCTTCCGTTTCAGGAGCTGATGCACAGGCGCAGAAAGCACGGTGTCGAGGAAGCCATGAGCAGGTATCCCACCCGGGTAGAACTATTCGACCTCCTTTTTGTCGATGGGAGGGATTTTACAAAAGAGCCATACCCGAAAAGGAGAAACAGGCTCGTGCAGCTGCTCAGCCCAAGTGAGGATATGGCAGCGGCCGAGCAGATAGTGACCGACGACCACGACAGAGCTGAGGCTTTTTTTGAATCCGCGCTCGAAGATGGCTGCGAGGGAGTAATGGCGAAGACTCTTAGCAATAAAGTGGGCTACGAAGCGGGGAGCAGGGGGTGGGCTTGGATAAAATATAAGCGCGATTACAAGAGCTCCCTCGCTGACACAATCGACTTGGTTATAGTTGGTGGTTTCCATGGTAGGGGGAAACGTGCCGGCAAGATCGGTGGCTATCTTCTCGCTGCACCAAACGGGCAGGGAAGATATGAAACTGCGTGCAAGGTGGCTACCGGCTTTAGCGACGAAGCCCTCGTGGAAATGGAAGATAAGCTCAGGAGTTATGTCACTCCTTCGCGCCACCCCTCAGTCGATAGCAGATTGGAAGCAGATGTCTGGTACAGACCCGCAATAGTCATGGAAATCCTCGGCGCCGAGCTCACTATTTCCCCTGTGCACACCGCCGCGCTGGACGAGATCAGGAAGGGAAGTGGGCTCGCAGTGCGGTTTCCGCGCTATACTGGCAGGCTGAGAACTGACAAGAGCCCTGACGAGGCGACAAGCACCCAAGAACTGCTAGAAATGTATAGGTCTCAGCTCAAGAAGCTCTGAACTCTTTTCCAATAGCCCCTGCCGAGTAAACTCTCGTGCCCAGGTCGAGTGGAGAATACACCCGGACCGATGCCGGTGATAAAGAACTGAACTTGCACACCCTTTCTACTAGTTTAGGTAAACCTACTAATTCGAATGTGATGGCCCTGCCGCTCTCGTGCGCCACGACCCTAGAGTTCCTAGCCAATTTCACGGGTGACAACTTCCTTCCAACGGAATAGCTACCTCCCCTGAACTGCACATAAAGAAGGTCCGCGGCTTTCGCGAAGTCTGGAAAGAACTCCTTTAAGGCGGTTGACACCGACGGCGAAAGTCCCTTCTTTACAGCCAGTACGGCCAAATTTATCGACAGGGCGCCGAGGTCACCGGTGCGCCCCGGAAAACAGTAGTCTGCTATCACGCAGAAGTTCTGGTTGAAATCAAATCTGGCTCTGAAGCTCGAGATTAAGTGCCCGTAAAGCGGTGGATAGGAGTCCTGCTGCGATACTATGAGTGTCAATCCCCTGTCAAGTGAGGTTGCCAGGGTTTTCCGACCAGTCCTGATAACTGCCAGGTAGGGCGTATAAACGCTCGTCAATTCGTGTATCCCGTGATTAGCTCGACGACCGCTGAGGAAGCATCAAACTGTACTACCTTTTTGGACGCAATCAGCGCCAAGTCGGCATAGTGGTCTCCAAGCACCTTTGCGAGCGTTGCCTCAAATCTGGGCGGGCTCAGGTCTTCCAGCGTGATCTTTTCGCCCAGTCCCATGTCCTGTATAGAGGTAGCGATGGCGTCATGTTCCGTATGGTTTGGCGTTGGGACGATGATCATCGGCAAACCGTAACGAAATGCCTCGCCCACTGAAGTCTGCCCTCCAACATTTATGAAAACGTCAGCCGCGGCATATGCTAGCCTTCGGTCTGCAAGCCAATCGCATATTGCCATATTACCGTCCCAGGTGAGCCGTACCTCTCCGGTGGGTTCCCCCCTAGAAAATAGCACTGAGTAGCCCCGCTCTGAGGCTGACTTTGCAAGCGGGAGCAGGTTTTCTGTAAGCTTTCTTCGTTCCTCGGGGAGGCCACTCACGCCGAAGTAGAGTAGTTTTGCGGAAGGTTCAAACCCGAGTGTCTTCCGAGCGCTCTCTCTCTCTGTGCGGAGAACAGCTGGAGACACGGTTCCAACATATCTTACCTTATGTTTCAGAAATTCAGGTACAACCACACTAGGTCTGCACAGCGTATACGGGGGTGGAAAATCTGTTATCAGTCCAACTTCTGCCAAATCCCAGCCCAGCCCTAGTACCTCAAGCGATATTCTCTCCAGCAACCTCTTGAGAGCGCGAAGTGACGGAAACTTCCTCTCATCAATGGGCCAGACAACCTTGAACTGATGCATCACAAGTATGGAAGGTATACCCAAAAGTTTGGCAGCGATAAGGCTGCTCAGGCGACTGTCTGATACGACGACAGAGGGCCTGTGGATTCGCATTATGCAGAATTCATCTCTTATTTGTGAGAGAAAAGCCGCAACGCTCTGCGGAAGATGTCGAAATGTTTCCTTAAGGCTGAGCGAGCCGTCGGGTTTGCTGCCGTAGCTCAGAGTCCGCTCCTTGTAAGTTACGAAACCCTCCCTGATAGAGTAATATGCGGAATCGCCGTATGTCGTAAAGAATGGTTGCAGACCTTTCTTCTTCAGCCCTTTTGCAACAGGCAGGAGCCGGCCCACGTGACCCAGCCCAATGCCACATGCAGCCAGCATTACCTCCGAACGGGCCAGTTTCTCGCCCATTGCCCCCTGAGCTTCCCTAGTTTAACGCATTTAAGGCTTGGGAGGGTGTGCTATCTGCTCTGCCGGGCTCCCAGAACTTGAGGTGGGTTGGACTGCCTGATTCCTCGTCACTCCGATACCCAAACTGCCTCGAATCTCGATACGGCAGCGCCCCTCGACCACTCACGAGGAGGGAGCCCAGCCTTGGCGCAGAGCGCCTCAAGGAACTCCTCCGCGCCAAAATTGTTTTCGATTGCAACCTGCGGCAAAAGTATGCCACTATAATCTCCCTTGCGTATGTAAAGTCCGTGTTTGCCGATGAGTAATGTTGCTTCAGGAGCGTGAAGCTCAGACTCGGTAAGCCGCTCGAAATCCCCGAGTAGCGTGACTTCGATTGATGCTTGCCTGATTTCATCCATGTCCATTGGCGGAAACCTGGGGTCTGAATAGGCCGCAAGTTGAGCGACACTCCTGATTAGCTCTGGCAGCGGTTTCGTGGAGCCCATGATTCCCATGCATCCTCTGAGCTTCTTATGGAGCTGGATTGTGACGAAGACGCCATGTGCGAGCCCATTGAGAGTATCTGTAGCGGAGGCAGCGCTCCCTTCAGGTGCTCTGCCCTCCAGCGAGGCTCGCGCGAGTTCCAGAAGTCCCGCGCGGACGCTCCCTTCAAGTTTGCAGGCTGTTAGGAGGCTTCTGCGCACATGCTCTACAAAGCAGAGCCGACTTTAAGGTTGAGGGAATCCCCTTATGGTGGATTTTTCAGGGCCGGTCTAGCAATCGCTCGTGGGACCTAGAAGATAGTGGCCGGTTGCGCGTGCTCTATTCCCATATATTCCGGAAATTTCTCAAAGGAAAGGTGTTACCTGAGGTGGTGGAAACTCCTGTGACGCAAGCTGCTCACTCGGCGAGTTCGCGCCTAGTAGACGCGTATCTGCGGATTAAGCGCCAGAGCACCACTTGCATTCCCTCCTGCTCACATCTTCTCCGCTCTAAATCTTCGGAGCGTGTGGGAAGCGCGGCTGTCAGCTCGTGCTGAAAGAGGCGGATTGATGTGCGCACGCGTGGCACCCAATCGGCAGCGAAAACCGAAAGAGTGAAGTGTCCGGGCGACTCAACGAAGGTCGGCCCAAATTGTCTGCAAGAGTGAATTCGTTCATGACGAGTCCGGTCGTAACCGTCACGGAGAACGACAATCTGGCCCATGCGAGAAATACTATGACCAAGCATTGCGTGGGCAGACTGGTGGTTACGATCGACGGCACAGTTCAGGGAATCATAACCTGGACCGATTTGATGCGAGCGTTCCTCTCCAGAGAAAAAGACTGGATTACCTTACCGATCGACCAGATATTTGTAAAGGAAGTTATGACGAAAAATCCGATAATGATCCGACGCTCCAAGTCAATTCGCCTCGCAGCAAAAACGATGACCCGTCACAAAATCAGCGGTCTTCCCGCAGTAGATAATGAGGGCGAATTGAAGGGCATACTTACGAAGACGGATGTCGTAAGAGCCATTCAGAGGGCCCGCAGCGCGAAACTACCAGTGTCCAGCATAATGACAAGAAAAGTTGTAACGATTTCGGGGAATCATACGCTTTACCGGGCCGCGTATCTCATGAATGAATACTCGATTTCTCATCTTATCATTACAGACGGAAACCTGCCAGTCGGAATCATTTCGAAGAGCGACTTGGCAAGCTTTGCACCACTTGGCCCAAGATTCGAACAGCCTCGGGCCAATAGAAAGATATCCTCCCACGAGGCCTGGCTGAGGAAGAGCCTCCGTCTGGTTCCGGTTGCAAAGGATCTCATGTGCGCCGACTTGCTCGTCATTAAGCCCGATGCCACGCTTTCCGAGGCTTCTTCAGTCATGTTAAGAAGGGGGATTAGCTCACTGCCCGTCGTCGACTCAAGTGGCACACTGAATGGCATCATAACCAAATCTGACCTTGTATCTGCGGTCGCGAAATTCAGATAGCGTCTCATAGCCCATAATCAGGTCCATGGGCTACCCGGAGCCAGAGTTGAGCAGACCACCTAACCCAGCGGCGATACTTTCCCCTGTTGCAAAGGGGCCCGTGATAGCAACTCTACTGACATGAATTCCTTCTAGCCCTTCGCAAGATGCCATCTATTTCCTTTGTCTGTCGCATGAATGCATGATTCGGGCTCGGATTCTGGTCACCAATGATAAGCGAGGTATCAATCCTCAACCAACGAAAATTGTTCTATGAGGGAAGCAGAATTCTGGAACTACCTGGCAGAAGCGGTAATATGTCGTCCGCTCGAAGCGTCTCGACAAACTCCTTCCGCTCCGCCTCTTTCGCGCGGAGTATATTTAGCACCCGTTTTGCCAGCTGATTTCTGTCGATCGGTCCAGGTTCAAGCACAACCCTTGCCCCTCTGCCGGGCAGGTTGGTTGGCCAGACCGCCACCCGATATTCCCCAGGCTCAACCTCGTAAACTCCGAGGGAAATCGAGAGCGTGATTCCCCTCAAATAGTTCCGCTCCAGAAACACGACTGAGCCCTTGGCCAGGTACTCCCCTGAGGGTGCGCTTAGCGAAGTCTTTGAGGAATCGGCATAGAATACGTCCACGGAACTCAGCCCCGAGCCCCAGGCACGCGAGAAGCTTGCCGCGAACTGAGCGGCCTCAGAGATTGACACCTGAGTCGCGTTACCCATGACGAGCGTCACGGCAGCCCCTTGCACGTCAGCGTGCATCACGGTATAGCCGGGCTTCGCATATCTCCTGACGATCGCGGAGTTCTGCGAAGCATCTCTTCCCGCAATGGTAAGAATGCCCTCGCTCGTAAAGAACCACCTGAATTTCTCATACCATTTTCTCCGGCGAATTGCGGATGTGGCCACGCGAAGTCGTTCCCGTGAGAGCTGGTTTTCAATCGTTCTGGCCTGCTCTTCGAGCTTGATTGCGTTCGATTCCGCTTCGGCTGCCTTTCTCTTCAATTCCTTTATTTCCTCATAGAGTTTTCCGAGGTTGACAAAACCCGAGTCCCGGGGATCAAAGTCAAATGCTTCTCCGTCAGACTTCAGGGTTAGCTTTATTCCATTTGCGAGGACAAAACCGACTCCCAAGCGTTCGGCCCTGGCCGACGCCTGGGCTTCTTTGTTTAATCTTGATAACACAAGTAACTCTGCGAACTCTTGAGGGCTCGAGGATAGAGTTTGCGCAAGCTTTCCAAGCGCGGTTGCCCTGTGTGCATATCCTTCTGCAACTGCTCGACTCTTCTTCGCCGATGCATTGGCTCGTTCGGCCTGTTGATTTGATTCGCTTGTGCTCTCTTCGGAGGCAAGGCGGGACAGCCATGGCTCCCAGTATGTGGATAGGGCGTCATTGAATGTATCCTTCGGAACTCCGAGAGCTCTCGAGTGTTTCCTGAAAAACAAAGGATGGACATCAACCGCGGCATCGTTTTCATACACAACGTTTGGGGAGAGCTTCCCCTGTGACACCTCTTCAATAATTTCTAGGCAAGTAGCTCTGACACGCTTCAGTATCTCGGAAGAAACCTGCGACGGAGGAAGGGTCGGGGAAATATCCAGTCTCGCGAATGCTTCCTCAAAAAGTTCAGCGGGACAATTGTATGCCTTTGTCATAGCCTGTATTAGCGTCGGACCCTGGACAGGGACATCATCGTCCAGCGATGCTCCGCGAAGAGGAGGAGGGGCGTAGCTCAATCCGGGTATTATCGACCTCCCCCTTTTTCTGAAATATTCAGTTGCTGAGATTACATTTCCGTCATGCAACAACACGAGATTGCCCTTTCCAATGAGCTCGTAAATCAGTTCGTAACCTTCAGAAAAACCAAAACGAATCGCACGGTCGAAATCCAGCTGCACGGCCTCACGCAACCATGTGGAACGCAGGCGTCCAAGAGTTGCCGTGAAACTAGCCTTTGAAGAAGAGGCGACCGAAGATGATGTAAGAAATACAAAACCCCGCCGGTCGAGCACGAGCGTCTTTTCCCCTATCCCGGGAAAATACAGAACGAGAGCCGGAGCGAACTCCGAAATCTCCCTTATTGCGTTTACTCTCGCTGGCAGCACCTCCCGGAGCTCCTTTGTGATTGCAAGCACATCTAGTGCGCTGAGCGCGTGTTTGCTCTTGGATTCAGGCGTGATTACGTGCACCGTCGGGGGTCTTCTTCTCAGTTAAAGGGTGTTTTCCGTTTTTTACCGCTCCGAGCACGTAAGAGAGGGCGAGCGAGCATGCTTCTAGGCGCGGAAGTTCTTCTTCTGGCAACAGGAGCTGCGACTTCACGGCGTTGACTGAGTCAAGGCATTTCTGAATCCAGCCTGCGTCGTTTCTCTTTATAGCCTCAACTATGACGTCGTTTTCATTCCCATCTTTGTAATTTTTCAGAACGGCCTCAAAGAAACTGAGCCACTGTGCCAAAGGCTGCTCGTCGGGGTGCTTCGCTCGCAGCTCTTCCGTCAACTTGAGGGCTGAGTTCGGGCCTGAGTTATATAATGAGGACATGATCCGCTTTCCCGCCCTCTCTCCTATTGAAGAAGAGCCGTTCTCGCTCAATATGAACAACCCGAGCGCAGAAGTCTTTAAAGATTATTGAGTGTTCTTGACCCTCGAAACATCGGGGATAACTGTGCCCTCTACCTGCAAGACGTGCACCCTGTATTGTTGCCCTCGATTATATCGACTGAATTGTTCTCTTCAAGCGCTCGTGCACAGTTGTACATCTACCCACCTCTAGCGCTTTGAACTCGAGCCCTCCACGCTTAAGCAGGCGCTTCGCCACTTTATTGACTCCGGGGGCTACGAGCACCCCCCTCACCGCTCGTTTTCTGCAGTTTCCCCTTAGTCTCGCCACATATGCAATCAGCTGGTTCACATCCTGACTTCTCGCAGTGATGTGCTTGAATGCAACCGCGACCAATCTATCCTTAGAGTCGAGAGCGAGCATGTCCACAAATCCTGATCTGATAGGGAGCTGCTGAGCGATAGGGCGCAGGTCTCGTTCGATGAGCTCGGGGGCGTAACTCGCTGCCTCCTTCATCTGGACCTCTGTAGCGTCAAGCTCAGTAAGTGATTCGTCCCAGAAATTGAGTTCAATCACGCCATAGACGCGAGAAAAGTCGATCTGCATGGTTTCGCCACCTGTCTTACGCCAAGCCGAAACCGAAACTGATCTTGGGCCAGAAGTAACCGAAATCATTGAGCCCGGTGGCTGCATCACTACTGGCTTGTAGCCCCATGTTTGATGCACCAACACACTACCGTCCTCTTTCATGAGCACTATTCTCTCCCCGTCGCCCAGGTATGACGAACTTCTGGACTTCCACCTGACCTCGCATGAGCCAAGCACCACAGCGGGTTTCTTTCTCGAGGCGCAGTTCATGATGAGTTCGGCAGCGTCTCTGTAACTCGGCTTGCTGAGATATCGAACCGGCTCCTGCCTCCCGGGCGGGTACATGGTGAAATTCTGAGCTACTAAGCTACTAAGTGTCATATCAATGTGGCTCGGCATATCTTCCCGGCCGATAGATCGCAAACCCTTCAGTAGCCCGTTTATCAAATGCACATATATAGAGGCTCGCGGGATGCACACGGAAATCATGGGAGGATTTAAGCCCGGACAAGAGTTTCTGGGCCGTGCTCAGACTCTTTGTGGCCTGCGAGTTTGATGAACCCAGTGTAATTGAGGGACTCACCAGATTCCAGGAAAAGGTGCTCGGGGGATTCAGTGGAATTAAGCTGGTCGAACCAAACAACATGCATTTTACGCTAGCTTTCTTGGGCGACCAGCAGGAAGAGGGCCTGAGCTTGATCACAAGAGCTCTGGGGAAAATCAGGTTCCAAGCTGCGCAAATAGGTTTGCGTGGAACTGGTGCTTTCCCCTCACTGCGTAACCCCAGAGTTATCTTCGTTAGCGCAGCGAACGGAGCGGATTGGCTATCAGGCTTGGCCAGCCAAGTGCGTGAAAATCTCAGCAAGGAGGGCGTGTGGTATGACAGAACGCCTTTCAGCCCTCACATTACTCTTGCAAGAGTCAAGAGAACAGAGCCCGGCTTATACAGGGAGCTCACTCCGCACATGGATGACGACTTTGGTAGCATTTCGCTCGACACTGTCAGACTGAAGAAAAGCAGCCTCACCCCAGCAGGACCAGTTTACGAAAGCCTGTTCGAACTGCACGCGCATGAGTGATGGATTTGCAGCTTGAAAGAAAAAGCCTCGAGACGTTGATTAGCGACGTAGGCCGGAGAATACATCCCAGAGAAGAAGAGTACCGAAAGCTATCGAAGATATCAAATGAGCTAACTAGCAGAGCGCGCCGGGAGGCCCAGGCAAGGGGGCTAGACGTGCAGCCTGTGCTCGTCGGCTCCTTTGCACGTGATACCTGGCTGAGCGGAGAGGGTGACATTGATCTTTTTCTGCTCTTCCCGCCCTCGACCTCAAGAGTAGAGCTCGAGAGGCTGGGGCTCGACTTTGCAAGGTCGGTGGCTAGAGGGAGAGGTATCGTTTCATATGCGGAACACCCTTACGTAAGGCTCGTAGAAGAGGGCGTCAGAGTTGATATCGTTCCGGCGATGAGAGTCGAGGACGCCACCCAAAGGAAGACCGCAGTGGACAGAACGCCCTTCCACCAGGCATACGTAAAATCCCGCCTCGGTCCCGGCTTAACAGAGGAGGTCAGACTGCTGAAAAAGTTCATGAAAGGAATTGGAGCGTATGGAGCCGAAATCAAGACTCTGGGTTTTTCGGGATTTGTGTGCGAGCTCCTTACGATAAAGTTTGGGTCCTTTCTAGAGGTGTTAAACGCCGCCTCCAACTGGAAACCTCCAACGCTGGTTACTCTTGGTGATGAATACTCAGGAGAGCTTTCGAGCCACCTGACAGTGGTGGACCCGACAGACCACACGAGGAATGCTGCGGCCGCCGTGTCGCTCGAGAATTACTCGAAGTTCATAGTGGCCTCTAGAGACTTTTGCGCAGCGCCTACGGAGTACTTCTTCTATCCACCAAAGCTTGCGCCTCCAGAGACGTTTGCTTATGGCCAGCTCGGCCGCCACCTCGTCGCAGCGGTGTTTCGGTCGCCCCCGGTTATCAAGGAAACACTTTGGGGCGAGCTAAGGAGGTCAGCTTCCAGCATCACCCGTAACCTCGCGGACAGGGGTTTCACAGTCCTCGGTTCTTGGATAGCAGATGACGAATCAAACTGTTATATCTGTCTTGAGTTAGGCGAACTCCACTTATCTCCCTGGGAGAGGAAGTATGGTCCTCAGGTATACAACGAGCCGGACTCGCGAAGATTCCTTGAGGCAAACACTTCAAGGTTAGAGCGGGGGCCCTGGGTGGAAGAGGACAGATGGGTAGTCGAAGTAAGGAGAAAGAAGACAGTCGCAATCGAAGTGGTATCCGAAACGAGCGGGATAGGATTGTCAGCTGACATCATAAAGAGCTATTCTGCGGGGGAATTCCTTGCAGACGGAGCTGCGGTGGCTAGGATAATGAAATCGGGGGCAGTAGCTCAAAGCTTCCTCGCATTCTATTACAGGAGACCCACGTGGCGTCCGCCTGCGAACTTCTCAGGTCAGTAGCGCAATACCCGGGCCCGGCTGACGATAGTAGAATCGATGAAATACTGGGACTCGGAGCGGTTCCGAAAAGCGAAGGAAGCATCGAAATCGGACGCTGGAAGATTCTGGGCAAGGGTAGCAGGCACACAGTCATTGCCTGCGACTTCAGGGGCACAGACGCTGCCCTAAAGGTGCTCAGATCTGACGCTCCCCGGGACAATGTATTCAATGAGGCAGACATGCTTCTAAGGGCGAACAGCGTCGGTGTGGGCCCGAAGCTGTTTGCATTTTCGGAACACTCACTTGTGATCGAAAGAGTTTATGGAACTCCACTCGGTAATCATGAAACGCTTGGGGATGCTGGGCTGGTAGCATGCGTCCGCTCGGCGCTTTCCCAAGCGGCCAAGCTCGACGAAATCGGCGTAGACCACGGTGAATTGAGCAGGGCAGACTGGCACGTAGTCTTCACGGGACGGAAAGCAAAGATTTTGGATTTTGATAGCGCTGTAGCTTACAGAAAATGCCATAATTATAATTCGCTCTATTCCTACGCATTCAGAAGGCGCAGCCGGCTGTGCAGCCGCCTTGCAGAATTGCACGCTGCCAAAGGTCTACCTTTGCCCACTTAAAAAAGAGG
>JAJYZJ010000006.1 GCA_021800035.1 archaeon | reverse complement strand
CCACCACGAACCAGTTCCAAAGTTGTTTATTGCTGCGGGGTGGTTCATCTATCTCGAACGAATTCCCCGCATGTTCGGGCTATTGCGGGCTCTGCGTATAGGGAAACAGATAGGTTGTGTCAGGTTTCCCCGAGTAGTCTACGTAAACAGTCTTAAGCTGAGTATAGTTGTAGAAGCCATACTGGGAATTTTCGCCGCCGACCCCGGATTGTTTGAATCCGATGTGTATGCCCTGTAGCAGTTCAGGTCCCACTTGATTCACGTAAGTCTCGCCGAACCTGAGTTCGTTTGCCGCCCTCATCGCGAAATTTAGGTCCTTTGTGAATATATAAGAAGCAAGCCCGTACTTCGAATCGTTTGCCTTTTCCAGCGCCTCCTCGAAGCTTTCAACCTCAAGTATCGGTACTACTGGCCCAAAAACTTCCTCTTGTACAACGGTCGAGCTTTGTGCGACGTCTTCTAGCACAGTAGGTTCGTAATAGTAGCCTTTTGGAAGATGGGGAGGCCTTGCTCCGCCCGTGAGCAACTTCGCTCCTTCCTCAAGGCTTTTCTGAACAAACTTTTCCCGAACTTCAAGTTCGGATTTGCTGACCTGTGGACCCATATCAACCTGCGTCGTTGGGTCACCTAGTCTGAGGGCCTTTGCGGCCTTTACAAAAGCCGGTACGAACTTTGGCGCAAGCCTTTTGTCAACATATATCCTCTCAGCACAGATACAGGTCTGACCCGCGTTCCAGAATCTGGCCCAGATCGCATTCTTGACCGCCCAGTCAAGCTCCGCATCGCCCCACACTATGAATGGCGCCTTGCCCCCCAGTTCGAGCACTAGTCTCGCAACGTGGTTTGAGGAATCCCTCATAATTTCTTTGCCTACTTCTGTGCTACCGGTCATGGTCACGAGTTGAGTAGTATTATTGCTCACCAGCTCCCGACCCACGGTTGAGCCGCTCCCAGTGACAAGATTAAGCACCCCCTTTGGGAGTCCTGCTCTTTCAAAGCACTGAACAATCCTAATCGCGGAAAGCGGAGTATAGCTCGACGGCTTTACGACTACCACGTCTCCCGAAATCAGGGCTGGACCCACCTTCCTTGTTACCATAGCGCTCGGAAAATTCCACGGCGTAAGTGCTACTACGACTCCCAGGGGTAGTCTTAGGATCATTACAGTCCGGTAAGGATAGTCGCTAGGAAGCACGTCTCCTTGTATTCTCCTTGCAAACTCTGCAAAGTAACGTAAGTTGGCTATCGAGCCCTGTATTTCAGACCTTGACTCGAAAAGTGGTTTCCCCTGCTCCATTGTAAGAGTTCTCGCCAAGTCCTCGCTCACTTTCTCCATCTCATCTGCCGCCTTTAACACATATCTAGCTCGCTCTATTGGCGCTAGCTGGGCCCAGTGATCGAAGGAGTCCTGCGCAGTATCAAGCGCTTTTTTTGCGTCTTCAACGGTGGCGGACTGTACCTTGGCGCATACTTCCTCATTACTGGGATTTATGACACTTGTAGTAGCGCCAGAACTCGAATCTACCCACTCGCCTCCAATATACATTTTGTATTCAGTCATGCGCAGTAAAGGGCGGGAACCAGCTTAAACCTTGCTTCTCGTCAGGTACAGCATGCGATGCAAGAAATCGGAAACCCTGACAAAGGGCAACATTTGCGAAACAACCTTGAACTTTAGCGGGGGTGCTTCTCAGACACTGGACGAACCCACACATATGCTCCTTCGATTTTGATTACAACGACAACTTGACCCGAAACAAGCGGCAACTCCGAATATGCGGACCAAAGTTCTGAGCCCACTCGTATTACTCCTGCCCTGCCGGGTGAGGGTGGATTCACCACAGTTCCGTGGCTTCCAAGCAGACCTTTTTGTGCCAGTGGGTCTAGTTTGACCTGCTCCACAGCCGTGACGAAAGCGACCGCTGCCACGCCAAATGTAACCGCAGCAGACGCAATCAGAAGTGAGTCATGACCAGTTCGAAAGCCCTGATAGGCGAGAAGCGCCGCAAAACAAGAAGCGATCACGACTACAATTGTCTGGCCTCCACCCCATCTGATTTTACTGAAGAAACCAACAGGCTTTTGCTCAGTCATGCTGGAGCCCCACTGGCCGGCTGTCCAAGCATTATAGTCCCTTCCAACGAGAGGGACGACGCAGCTCAATAAAGCCTACTCGCCGAATATAGTCCACAGAAAATCCTGCGAATCTTGTTAATAAAAATTTTGCTTGCAGAGTTCCAGACCTACCATTGGCCAGAGCGTTCACTGATCCCAAATGCATAAAGCCGCAGAGTGGCTGGCCCGCACCAACTGCGCGGCCGGGCCCCCTCTGCAGCAAAATCTTAATACGGGACATCGTGGCTCGGCCCGAGAATGTCGGAGTTCAAAACCCTGTTCAGGAAATGTCCTTCCTGCGGTAGAAGATTCGAGGTACGGCTGGCTGACAGAAAGTATCTGGAAGAGAAGAAGGGGCTCAAGGAAAACTGGGCAGTTCCTGTGAGCGTCGATATACCCGGCGATCAGGACCACGTGTTCTGGAGATCATTTGTACCAGTCGCGGAAGAAATTCCCTCACTAGTCGACGAGAAGGAGTTCCAGTATGCATACCACTGCAAACACTGCGGCCATAAATGGATAGAAATCGTAGACAAGCCGGAATGAGAACCGATTGAGTCCAGCCACTCGAAGCCGAGCTGTTAGTCGCGACGCCTTCGGGAGATATAGCGCCCGCGATACTCAGATTTGCGGCCTATTATCCTTCTGTCTGACCGCGTCAAACTCGCCGGATTATGGAGTTACGATCGTCACCGCCTCCCAAGCTTAAGCAGGAAAGCACCCAGAGGAAGCAACCTAGAAAAGGGGTCCTAAGCACTCTAGTGAAAGTCAGGAACCTTGGGTTGACCCGCCGCCAGCGACACACGGACAGCGGTCCCCGGTATAACGACTCGGCGCCGCGGTAACGAAGGCTGCGACGGCGAGGAGAAACAGAATGTCAGGGTCAGTGTGGAGGACGCCTCCGAGTAGACACGGCTCGCCCGTAATTAGGCGGCCTACGCCACGGGTGTCGTCAAGAGGTGGTCAAGGCGTAGAGCGTAACCAACACTCTTAAGTTAGACGGAGGCAAAGTCGAACGATGCTGAAGTCGTCCGTCGTTCGAGTAAAACACAAAGGACAGGTCACCATCCCTTCCGAGATAAGGAAGGAGCTGGGCCTGAAGGAAGGCACCGCACTCGAAGTGCGGAGGGAGGGGGACGGAATCCTACTCTTGACTAAGCCTACGCTTGAACCCGGCAAAGTGGTCGGCAGAGACGAATACGAGAGGATCATCCGCGAACTCGACGAATCAAGGCGGAGATGGTGATGAGCGGGGTAGCCGACACACGCCTTCTCCTTGCCCTCGAGTTTCCCCCGGACGAGGTGTCTCGAGCGCGTGTCAAGACTCTCCTCCAGAGGGAACTCGCTAGGCGGTTGCTTGCGCCGTCGGTGGTCCTCGCAGAATTCATCAAACACGCGGGGTCAAGGATAGGGAGAGACTCGGCCGAAGTGACGATAGCTCGGCTGAAAGAAGACGGAATGCGCGTCGTTCCCTTGGGCGAGCGGGAAGCCATGCTCGCCGGGGGCCTTCTCCTGGCCCATCATGAGGCCCCCATGGCGGACGCCCTCATAGCTTCATTTGTGAAGTCTGGCAGAGGTCAATACGTAATCAGTGACGACCCCCACTTTCGGGTTATGGGCATAGAATCCAAGTGGTTCTAGTAGAGAGACTAAGACTATAGAGGCTGGTGCAGATCGCATTCGCATTCACTGCGGTCAACTCCTCCTCGCTAATGCACAGATCCTATGACAGCATCTCGAGCCTCGAGATATTTCAGCACATGTCAAAGAACCTTTGGTAGCGGCGCATTTGGGGCAGGCTCATGGCGCTCGACAAGGCAGGTACGGGAATAGTGGATAGAGGACTGCGGGGCGCCCGTCTTCTTCCCCCAATCCCACGTGATTTCTCCTATAATATTTTATGTGGTCATTGTTATAGTTGTTCTGGCAGTTGTGTATTCGAGGTTCCGCACACCCCCACAACATAAACCAGCCACTTAACATTTTAGGCATGTTTTCTGAAATACCCATAAACATCCGCAAACTCGCCTAGGGACTCTCCACCGTGTGACGAAGACCCATCAGACACGGAAGGTCGTTCTGGATTCGCTACAGGCAGAATCACGTCGCGCAGACAGTACTAGATTCTGGGCTTCCTGCCCGCGTCTGGCCCGCAAGCCTCTGCCAAAATCTGAAGCACTGCAAGAAAAACTTTAGTATACGGACGCCCCAGCTTGCCCGCGGTGACGGTGCAAAGCAAGGCTAGACTCACTGCTCGAGTCTTCTCCGTAAGTTTGATCGTCCTAGAATTTTTTGGAATTGCCTGGGGGCTCGTAATCTACTATTTGCCCGTGTCGTGTGCTATCCAAGGTCTCCCTCCGTCATCATGTGCGGCTTCAGGTCTAGACTTGGAATCGTTCCTACCCATCACCACTGGAATTGTGTTATCTGGTGTCGGTTACATCTACTTTGTACGCATCAAAGAGAAAACAGATAACCTTAGAGGGTAAACGTGGTGGCACGGAGCTATGGAACAGTACTGAAATCGTCATAGACAGTGCGAGGGTGCTGTATGGGTTGTTCAGGCCCTGTGACACCTAATTCTATCCTTCAGCCACACACGAGCTGCTGCGGATGCTGTTTGTCAGGTGCTGGTTTAGTCTAGCCCGATAAGGGCACCGAAAAAGCCAGTGAGACAATCCCTCGCGGACTCAAGGAGAGGATGTCGAATCTGAGTGTTTTCATTAGCAATCCTCATCAATCTCTTCACTCGAAAGTAAGTCGGTGGGTGAGAGTCGAACGTCAACCAGCTCAGAAAGCGGTACGAGTGGGAGCGCTTCTCTTCATATAGCTCTCTGAAAGCAATGCTGGTTAGCGCTGTGGCAAGGTCTTTTGGCTGCTTCAGCACTAGAGCAGACTGCGTATCCGCCCTGGTCTCTAGCACCTTTCCGACAAGGTACACTATTGCGAAGGCCAATATGAAGTAAAAGAAACCCAGTTCGAGCAAGATGGGAAACCAGAGATAGAGCCCACCTAGGTAGATTATTGCGCTCAGGGCGAAGAGTATCACGGGGTCGTGACCCCGAATATGGCCCAGCTCATGACCAATCACGGCTTCGAGCTCCCTATCATCCAGTTCCTCGAGCGACCCTGCTGTAATCGATATCGCAGCTCTGTTTGCTGATATGCCAGTAGCGGCCGCATTTGAAGCTGGGGTCTCGGTCACAACTATTTTCGGTGTAGGCATGTGAAAGCGCCCGGCAGCGCTTTCCACGAGCCCGTATACGTCCCTCGCAGTGAGTTCAATGTCTTCTTCTGCACACTTTAAGCCCCCCGCAACCAAGGCCTCATGAACGGCTTTCTTTGAATCCTCGCCTCTAGATTCGGCGCTCGAAATCGCCCTTGCCAATGATAATCTCATGGGAGGTAAAAGTGAACCCAAGATGCGCCGGAAGCTGCGCAACGTGTCCTTTGGAAATGCCACGCCCACAACGTAACTACGAGGTTTGTCCATTGTTGGCTTTACTGCTCCAGACATGAGTGCGAGTTTATCGGCGAAAAACAGCGAAATACCCTGCACAATTACAATCAGAATCAATGCATAATAGCCCAGAAAAAGTATGGCAGGGAAGGTGAGCAATATGAACAAGAGGAAGAGGTTCGTTGTGTTACCCGTAAATATGCTCCTCAGCGCATCACTCCCCTTTTCACGGCCCTCCCCCTCATCTTCCTTTCCGGACCCAGGGGATACCGTGATGTAGAGAGTCGAGCGCTTAGCGAGCCCAATGAACTCCGTGACGAACTCCCTAATGTCATCACTAATCTCCTGCAGCATAGCCCTTTCGCGCAATCCTAGGTCACCTGCCGCCGTGAATTCTACCTTGACGTCAGTAGGCGAAAGGGTAACATGAGCCGTCACCCTTGCGAGCTCGTCCGAAGTATGCTGAGCATGCCCGATCGTGGCACCAAGATTCCACGTAAACTCAGTTCTACCGCTTGACTTGTCCTCGACACTCGAATATTCGTTCGACGACTGGGCTTTTAGACGAGGACGAAGGTAATAAGCTCTGAAGCCCTCACCAAGAGAATTTGAAGTTGTAACCGAAATATTTTCGGGAAACTCGAAGGTTTCCGCTGCTGTTTGAGGAGCCAAAGCCGGAATAGCGTCATCTGGTCTTAGTTTTAAACTGTTCACTCTGGAATCGCCAAGCGCAAAGGTTCCGGCCTCCGGTAGATTCTTGCCCTACCGTAAGCTGCTCCAATCGCGTCATGTCCTTACTAACTCCCCCGGGATTGCTCGGTTTGATATTTTGGCCCAGTGAGTGGCGCGAGTCACTGTCCTAGGTGAGTCCACAAAATAAGACGAACGGATTGGCCGGCTACTTGGACTTAATAGCGCGGAGGTGCGCGCTCTTTCCATTTGTGACTTGCTCAGCGAATCAAACTGCGAGTATCCGGACCGGTCCGGACCGAAAGATAGGATCTAATCCGCTACCCTGAAGCTGCGTATCAAAAATCTTTTGGCAGCGTCATTAATGGTGAATGAAACCGCGGCTACGTAGAAGACTACAATCGCCAGGTATTCTGGAGGAATGGGCGGAATTCCCAAGAATCCCGTAGTAACAAGAAGAGCAACCACCAACATGTCTAGCCCAATCGCGAGAATAAGCGTCTTGCTCGGAGTCGAGCTCCAGAACACTCCTCTTTCTCGCACTATGAGAACAGTAAACATTCCAAGGTAGAAGAGTGATGCAAATACGAACGTCTGCAGGGACCCAAACTCCCTTGACAAATCCAGGAACTTCAATCCAATGAAAAGCAATCCAAAGAGTTCAGCCAAAGTGAATACCCCAAGAGCTGCGCTAAGCTTAACCAAGCCTGACACATTCCACTTTTCGGGGTTGCTGGATCCACGCACCCTGTCAGTCGATAATGAAACTGTAACGAAGTCTATAACAAAAAGCAGAAGGATGATATCTAATGTCGAAACCACATAGCGCCGAATCAAGAGGAACGCAACGGCCACGAATATCGCCACTTGAAAAGTTTTTACTATCTTGTTAAGCACCCAGGTTATCATTCGCTGATAGATCATCCTGCCTACCTGAATCAGAGATACCATGTCCAAGAGCCCCGTATTTGTGAGCACCGAACTTGCCGCACTTTTCGCCACATCTGTAGCGTTGCTCACTGCTATTCCCACTTCAGCTTGACGCAGAGCGGGGGCGTCGTTTACTCCGTCCCCCGTCATTCCAACCACATGTCCGCCTTCTTGAAGATGCTTTACGATTAGATATTTGTCCTCTGGATAGATCTCGGCAAAGCCTTCGCTTACCTCAATTTTCGTCTTTGCCTCTGAAGGATTCACCTGTAGCTCGCTCCTGATATCTGCGAAGCTAGTAATGGGACCCGTCAAACCGACTTCTGTTGCTATTTCTCTTGCAATCGGAAGCGCGTCACCGGTAAGCATCTTCACCGAGACGCCGAGCGAATCGAGTTCACGGATAAACTTACTGGAATCCGTGCGGGGCGGATCATAGAGAGCTGCTATCCCGCACAGTTCGAACTTGCCTGTATCTGAGACTGCAACGCCAAGCGTTCGATAACCCTTCCTTGCAAACTCATTCACTGACTCTTCTAGAGAAGCTTCAAGCTGTTCTTCCCCGCAAAGCTTGAGCAGAACCTCTACTGCTCCCTTCGTCGCTCTGAATGTCTTCCCTTCACTCCTTATTATCGCTTCTGTTCTCCTTGTCGAAGGGTCGAAAGGAATGAATGAGATAATTTCAAATTTCTTACCCAGAAGCCCCCTTTCTTTCGCCGCCTCAAGAAATGCAGAGTCAATCGGGTCCTGATTAGCCTCCTGCGAGGCAAGAGCTCCGTTCAGCACGACTTCGTCCTCAGTAAATCTGCCCCTCGCGTAAACTCCTGCTACCGAGAGCTTGTTAGATGTAATAGTTCCAGTCTTATCCACACACAGTACGTCCATAGAGGCCGCGTCTTCCGAGGCGCCTAGCCGTGTCACCAAGACACCCTTCTTGGCGAGTTCCAGTGAACCGAGTGCCATACTCACTGTGAACATGGCTGGGAGTGCAACGGGCACTGCAAAAACTATTAGGACCAGAGCAAGAGGTACCACCTGAAGGATATTCGACCCGCTCAGATAGGAAGCGACCAACATAAAGGCAACCAGAGCTACAACCATCACAAGCAGCCACCTGACAATGCTAGACGTAACCTCCTCCACATGCAGTTTCGGCCTCGCCTTCTCAAGCAGCTCAGCCGTTCTTCCGTAGTAAGTCCTCCCTCCAGTTGCTACCACAATTGCGCCGCACTCTCCCCGCTGGACGATCGCCCCAGAGTAGAGTATTTCCCCCTCCGCCTTTTGCACCGAAAGCGATTCTCCAGTAAGAACAGACTGGTCTACGCTGACCTCTGATCTACTGGTAATTTTGGCATCGGCTGGAACAAAGTCTCCTGCTCGCACACGTATAATATCTCCCGGCACGAGAACTCTCGCCGGAATTAGCTTCCAAACGCCGTCCCGCAGAACGCGCGCGTTCACCTGCAATCGTTGCTTAAGCTGCTCAACTGCTCCAGTCGCCCTTTGTTCTTCTGTGACTCCTATCACAGCGTTTGCAACCAGCAGGGCAGCAATTACATAGAAATCCTCGAGCCGGTCCAGAATGAGCGAAAAAGTCATGGTCAGTTCCAACATCCATGCGGTCACACCCCAGAACTTCAGAGCAAACTTCACAAACAGACTTTGTTTCCGCTCCAGCACTTCGTTGGGGCCGAATTGCCTGCGCCTGCGTTCCGCCTCGACTTCTGACAGCCCCTTCTCCAAATCTCCTCCTAATTCGCGCAGTACGTTTTCGGTAGAAAGCTTCAGATAGCGGCCTGTATCGAGCTCGGAAGTCACTGTTACCAACGCCTGTTCCACGGAGAAGAGCGATTGAAGCTGCTAATGGCGGTCACTATGGTAAACAGCCGGCGCTCTCCCAACTTAAATCTGGTGACTAACTGTATCTCCTTCCACCTAAGACAAAAAACCACCTTCGGCAAAGTGAGGTGTGACAAAATCTTTGTGCAAACTAGCTCTGATCAACTCCGCAATTCTTTTGCATTCGAGATTCACGGGGATCAGGCTCTAAAAAAAAATTATCGAGGCACTCGCCGTTTACGACTGACTCTATCACGGATTTGCCCACAGCGATTATGGCCCTAGAACTGCGAAACCCAAAGTCAATGCTTGTCTAATTCTGGCCAAGATGCAGGCTTACCGCGCATTTTTGGTTGCCGAGCTTGGTTGTTGCCGCATCGACAGGTGCTCACCCTGTTCTAAGCAAGGGGGGCGGGTTCGTCCATCGTTAGGGTTGTGCCGTTAGCATCAGGAAAGCTCACTTCGAACTCATAATTTTCTTTGAGCTTCGACACAACCACCGGTCGGATTTGCTCAGTATCCTTTGCACTCAATAACAGTCAACTTGGGACAAATCATTACAATTTAACGCCTTATATTGGAAGAAACCTTACAAGAAAAACGAAAAATATTCAAGCACCGAGATCACGATCTCTTTCCCGGCGTTCGTGCTGAACGCGTACGCCGTCCACTACCCCGAGAAGGCGTCCAGGATGCTGAACAGGTAGCACCACCTGTCGGCCCCGCGCCAGATGTACGTCATCTCCGACTCCCAGACCTAGTTTATCGCCACAGGCTACGGCTTTTCATATGTCGCGCCGGACCGTAAAACCCGCAACAAAATCCCGCTTGAAGCCTGCGAGAAAGAAGCAACCGCGCGAGGCGATTGTTACGCGACCCCTTTGCGAGACCGCGGGAGACTGATTCCGCCACCTGCCGGGCGGCGCGCGAAATATCAGGTGCCCCACCGCGCAGGTCGCCTCTGGAGGGCTGGGGGACGGGCAAGTAGACCGGGTGTTCGCAGCTAGACCAGCATCTGCTCTTCTGTCAGCCGAACAGCACCCCTGCCCGGCCCTTTGTCCAAAACATGGCGAGGATCGCTTTTTGAAATTCGACCGTGAACAGGCAAATCCAGTCGGGACGCGCGTCCCCTTACTGGGCCAGCGGGATTCACCCGTCTGCGCCTCGCCTGACCCGTTCCGTCATCTTCTTGAACCTAGGTTCATCCCTGAGGGGGTCAAAGACCTCCATACCCAGGAAGTACACCGAATTCCATTGGTCGAGTTGTGGCACTCTGTCCAGCATCGCGTATCCCTCATCAGTCCTGCCCAAGTAGAAACAGAAACCGGCCACCTCAACCGCAGTCATATACGGGGACTTGCCGGCCTGGGCCATGAGGTCCGGAAGCAGCTCCGCAAGTGTGCCCCTGTCACTTCCAAAGTATGCCGTGTAGGCCTTGGCACGTTTCGCAATCATCTGGGAAACGGCCTCCCCTGCCTGGCCGTAAGTGAATCTGCTCAGCTCCTCCGCGCTTCTGTACGAAGCCTCGGACTCTCTCCGAAGCCCCAACCTTCCGTAAATCATGCCGAGCAGAATGTGTGCCTGGAAATATTCGGGCGCCAGACTGACAAGCTTCCTTGCGGCTTCGAGCGAGCCCGCGAAATCCCTCGCCACGAACCTAACCGCAGCGACATTGTACAGGATTATCGCCGAATTCGGGTCAAGTCTGGCGGCTTCCTCGATCTCCGCCAGAGCGTCAGTGAACTCTAGCTGGATCCCACGAACAATCGAGCGCCAGTGATGAGCTGTTGCGTAGCTAGGCTTGGCCTTGATGGCCTCGCACAATTCACGGTCGGATTCCCGGAACCTGCGCTGATGCAAAAGTAGCAACCCGAGTGTCGCATGGGCTTCGGCGAGACCCGGGTCAAGCTCAAGCGCCCTAGAAGCATACGAAAGTGCCTTGGAATCGTCCTCGGAGGCACTCAGTTCGGACCAGTCCCAACGCATAACATGGTGGCAGGTGGCAAGGCCCACGTAGCCGAGCGCAAATTCTGGGTCGAGCGCAACCGCCTGCTCAAAGAACTCCTGAGCCGTGCGTATTTCCTGGGGGGTGACCCGCCTGTTCATGTAATGCAACCCCTTCAGGTAAGCCGTATAGGCCTCCGTGTTCCGGGTGGGCTTCGCCTCTAGGCGTTCGAGTTCCCTCGCGCCTATTTTTACTTTCAGCGCTTCCGCGACCTGCTTTGCTATATCCGACTGCACCTCGAACACGTCGTCAAGCTGCCTGTCGTAGGTATGGGCCCACAGGTGCTCGTCTCCCTCAACCCTGATGAGCTGCGCGGTGACCCTGATCCTCGCTCCCGCCTTCCTCACACTGCCTTCAACCACGCTCCCCGCTTCAAGCTCCCGCCCAATGTCCCTGAGATTCTTTGCGGAGCCCTTGTAACCCATGACGCTCGTACGCGAAATCACGCTCAGGCCGCTCACGTTTGCAACGGTCGAAATCACCTCCTCCGTCAGGCCGTCGGCAAAATACGCGTCGCCCGGGTCCGGGCTCATGCTCACGAACGGAAGCACCGCAACCCTGCGCTCGTCCGGGATGCCTGCTCCGCCTGCACCACCACGACCCCCGGCCCGCGCGGCCAGCGCCTGCCCCCGGTCTGCCCTGACCTCCCAAGGCATAACCATGCGGTAGACCTCGACAGGCTCGCGCACGTTCTTGAGCGCCCTCGCGCCTATGCTTGAAAACCCGATATCAAGCTTGTTAGAAACCTGGTCGTAAACTTGCTTCGATACGCACACGCCCCCATCCGGCGCAAGGGGCTCAATCCGCGAGGCCACGTTCACGGCGTCACCCGAGACATCCCCGGCTTCCTCAACAACGTCGCCCAGGTGAATTCCCACACGCAGGTGAATCCTGCGCGCCTCCGCGAGTGAAAGATTGAACTCCCTGACGGCCCTCTGGATATCGTAGGCGCAGCGCACGGCGTCGAGCACGCTTTCGAACTCGACCATGAACCCGTCTCCCATGGTCTTGACCTCCCTCCCCCCGTGCCTTGCGAGCACCGGCCTGATTACCGCTCTATGCTCGTTCACGAGCGCAAGCGAAAGCTCTTCGTTCCTCTGACCGAGCGCGGTGTAACCCACCATGTCCGTGAACATCACAGCCGCGAGCCTGCGCTTACCTTCGGACACCCCGTCACCCTGCATGGGCCCCGCCGCCCGCAAAAAAAACCTTGCGTCCCCCCTGCGCCGAACGCTTCCGAGGTCCACCGATACTGGGCTCCGCGACTTGCCTCGCGTAATGACGCGGCGCTCGCGACAGGCCCTCTCTGGATTTGCCCACCGCAATTATGTCGCCCAAGAACTGCAAAACCCGAAAGTGTGTGCTTACCCAATTCTGACAAAATCAGAACTTCGTGCGTTTTTGCTACCGGGCTTACTTGTATTAAATCGACGGCTGCCAACCCGTTTCAGGCAATGCGGGTTTGGATTTCAGGCGAAAGCGTCCGTTAACTTTCACTTTTGCCCGGAAGGAGTGCTCTTCACTTCAACCTGCACGTCTACTCTTATTCCTTCTCTTATTGCACCAGTCACTACGCAGTACTTCTCAAAGATGTCCTGACAACGGCTTGTTTTTGCCGTGTCTTCGGTTTCGGGGAGCTCGGCCTTGATTTTAACTGCGAGGCTGCTCACGCGCCAATAACCCTCTTTGTTTCGCTCTAGAGAAGGCTCAGCCTCGGCCGTAAGAGCCTTGATGTCTATCTTTGATTTCCTCAAACAAAAGAGCAGGCTCGCACTAAGACAGTTAGCCACTGCTGCTGCGAGGACCCTTGAGGCATTTGGCCCTGCGAGTCTGCCGAGGGGGGCGGGTTCGTCCATCGTTAGGGTTGTGCCGTTAGCATCAGGAAAGCTCACTTCGAACTCATAATTTTCTTTGAGCTTCGACACAACCACCGGTCGGATTTGCTCAGTATCCTTTGCACTCAATAACAGTCAACTTGGGACAAATCATTACAATTTAACGCTTTTCGCTTTAGAGAATTTGCTACGCGAAAAACGAAAAATACTCGATTACTGAAATTACGGCCGCTAGGCATAAACAACTTGCGACATAGACACTGGTCGCGCGCCAGCTTTTGAAGAAGGACGAATATCCCACGAACGCTGGAAAGGCGGGAAGTAACAGCCGCGGAATCGACATGGCCGGCGTACCTGAAATAAAGAGAATCGGCAGAATAACACAAAGGTCATAAAGAAATAGAAGTACTCTCTGGCTCGAATTAATCCTTAGAACGAAATATGTGCCGATTGAGTAGAAACTCTCGAATGCGATGTTCCTAATCGGCCAGTAAATCCTTGGAAACACAAAGCCGAGGAGAGCCCAGTGCTGGCAAGTGAAAGAGCCCACACCCTGCGCACATGCCAAGTAAAGCGCCTGACCCAGAGGTGTCACAAACGTCGCCCCCCAAGGAGCTTCAAGCTGGAGGAAAGCGAAATAACTCCCAGCTACGATTTTGAACCATAACAGAATAAAGAGCCCGGTAAGAAACGGCAGAGCAAAAAAGTAGAGGTAGCGGAAGCGCTTCCTCGACAACAACGCTACGCCGAATGCGGGCAGTGTCAGAGCGAGATTGACAAAGGTAAAGATTGCAATGCTTAGCGCTAGAGAAGATTTGACAAATTTCTCCTTTAGCAGGAAGAAAAAGGCGAGTGCAAGTAGAACAAGCGCGATAATGTCAGAATACGCGATAGTTGTAAACACCAAGTAGGTAGGGAATACCTCAGCTAATAGCGCGGTCTTATAGCCAAACGTTTTATAGACCACTAGCGGAAACAATAAACTGGATAGGTTAGTTACTAGAAGCGCCGACACCCAGACATTTCCGACTACGAAGTAGACAATCTTTATCAGCACGGGATAGACCGGAGAGAACACATGGGGAGCGCCTGTCCCGTAGCCATGAATCGCGATGATCTCATAGTAGTTGCTGTCCCAGCGTGTCCCCATCACATGAAAGACGTCGAGAGTGGGCTCAATGTATAACACTGACAACAGCACTACTCCTTTACCGAGGGCTAAGACGGCATAAAGACGTGCTACCGGACTATAGCCGAACCACGCTCTCAGGATTCTTATCAAATCCAAAACTGGATTGGCTTTGGTCATGGCGCTCACGTTTTAAGACTGCTTTGCACGCTACTTAGGCCGCTACTCTGATACCGAGTCCCTGAGCCAAACTTCCTCACCTTTATTAAGGGATTATCCAAGAAACTTGTATGGATGCATGAGATGGTGACCCCAATTTTGAACCACGTCGATTTAGACAAGATATCGGCAACGGCGAAAGCAGGGAAGTTAGACCGGTCAACGCTGAAAAAGAAGATGAGCCTTCAGGCCAAGTGGAACACAGACCCCACTGAAGAAGTACCAGCTGGATGTGGAACTCTCGTTTGAAGAGGGGAAGCAGTTGATTGAAATAGATTCCCCCTCGTACCTCGGCGGTAACGGAAGCCGGCCCGGTCCGATGGCCCTGTGCATGGCCGGAATGGCATCGTGCTTTCTTACGACGCTCGCTTCCGTAGCTGCAAAAGAAGCAGTTGAGTTTGAGAAACTTAGAATAATCGCCGAGTGTAGCGTCAACTTTGCGAAGTCCTTGGATGTTGCCGATGAACCAATAATCGAGAATATAGAGTTCAGGGTTGATGCCAGCGCAAAGAATACAGAGAGAAACACGCTGGCCAAACTTGTCTCTCTGGCAGAAGAGCGCTGCCCAGCAGTATATACCGCAACTCATAAGGTAAACGTGACCACGAAACTTGTTTGAGGGCGGCTTGTCCAAAGAGCATTAATATTGGTAGGTTCCCAAATTAGCCCCTAGAAATACCGCTGCTTAAGCGTAAGGTCTGAAGTGGGACCGGTCGAAGGGATAAGCGAAACCAGAGTTTCTCACTTGGCCAACTAATATTTAGCCCATTGACATTGGGTGAGCGCCAACGAATTCAATGAGCCATAAGACGGATGCTTTCCAAGCTTTGTATCCGCATTTGCACTGCATCTGCGACTATTACATTCGGAAGAAAGGAGTGAACGCGCTTTTGAAGATGTATCTACTACTCGGCTGGAATATCTCATTCTCGGCGTCAGCCTTTCGACGTGATACTTTCCCACCTTCTTTGGTGTCGGCATCAACTAGATAATGCCAAGCCACTAGCGCGGAAAACCAATGCATTCAGACCCAGTTTCTGCCGATCTTGCCATACAAATATCCGCCCGCTTGTGTCAGAGACCTGCGAAAAGCGGGTGAGCAACTAGTTTTCGCTTCCCCCGAGTTTGCGAACAGACTGGATGTAATTAGGGCCAGGCTCCATTTGGTGGACCAATGGGGATTCAGCGTCGAAACTGAGTCCCAAACCGGTCCTAAGAAGTTTTCAGCCTACGTCCCAGATTACATTTATTGAGTGGGCAGCAATTAAAGAAAGAAAGCGGTCACGGTAAGCGAGCAAGCTCAAGAAAAAAAGTCCCACGGAGACTTCGACGTTGTTCTTCTTTCCTTTCCTGTGAACCGATGAACTTCCCTGTTTGCTCGTCTCTCTACCGGATAATATCCCTTTGCTTTAAGCTCATTCTATTCAAAACAAGGTTGTCTTGGTTTCAGACATTGCTTTTAAAGCTGAAGGAGAATTCCGCTATGGCTACGAAACGCAGGAGATAGTGGGTAGCGGCGGTGTTGAGCCGGGAGCAGTGCCAGTACATAATGAACAGGATTGATTCGCTGATCGAATTTGTGCAGGGCGAGCTGGTATCTCCCTATGAACTCAGAGTATCTGCTCCAGCGAGGAGGAATCCACTTCGTAGCAGTCGGTGTAGCCGCAGCTTCGGCACGAGATCCATATCTTGTAGGGGGCGTACACATCGAGCATGTGTTCGAAGTATTTCAGGCACCGCGTCGTCGGCAGGAAGTGCCAGAGGTGTTGCATCTGGGGCTGCCGGGGAGGTGGCCGAATGGACTTCAACGATTTCTACTTGGCGGTTAACCAGTTTGAGCGCCTTGAGGAAGGCGATCCCGGCTGCGGCTTTGGCATAGTCGTAGAACGCGAGCGTCACGCCGGCCTGCAAATTATACAAATTGAGTCTGCGGTCGAGAAAACGATAGATTAAGTAGTCGGGTTTTTTGGGCTATTGCGGGGTATCTCTCTGAGAGTGTTGCCGGAGGGGCCTGATCTTGGATTCGCCACCTTTTTCTTTGCCACCGCTTGAAGGCAACGTGGGAACTATTTAGACGTCATCATAAGGCCATATTGCAACGTTTCCAAGCGGCGCTGCACGGCGGTATGTTGCGGAAGTGGCCCCGGCCGGATTTTGACGGAGGAGGAAGGGGTCTTCTGAACTCAGGAGGCAATAGCAGAGCCAGTAGCGGGTGAACAAACTTCCAGCCTGCAGATGGCCCCGACCCGCGGCTTGGGAGCGGCCCGCGTAATATTTTTCGCGTGTTCTTCCTGACCCATCCTTGCGTTTGTCGAATCGGTCGGAGCTCGCTCAGATTCATAACGGCCCAACCTCCGCTATTCCGGAACCCAACCCGATCTGCATTCAGCGGGCCGGCAGGGACCCCGCGTTCTTCCTGCCGCCTTAATTCTCCCAGCGCTTGGCTGTGCTCAGCAGAAAAATGCTGCCACACCCAAAGAGTTGGAGCGCCGACTGGTTAACATGGAAATAAGCTGTAAAACCAGTTCGGCCGACGCCGTTCGTGCTAAAGGAAGTGACAGGGGTTCTGGAAGATGCAGGC
Source organism: archaeon (assembly GCA_021800035.1). Lineage (GTDB taxonomy): Archaea > Thermoproteota > Thermoprotei_A > Marsarchaeales > Marsarchaeaceae > JAKAWJ01. The sequence goes on along the minus strand of JAJYZJ010000006.1, from coordinate 35,189 downwards.
TGACCCATTCAGAAATGAACCCAAAAGGTAAAATCTGGACATCTAAGAATCTGGCTCCCCATTGCAGCCGTGTACCCCAACCGTTTCCTGCTCGGAGCCGATTGAAGACCCGTCTAGGATTAGCTTGTCCTGCTTAATTCATTTGGGGTCCAACACTGCCTTTATCAGAACATTCAATGGGCGTGTCAGCTCGCGTAGACCTCTAGAGCAAAAAGCCTCCCGATTCCATGGACGGAAGCCCGCCGGATTGTTTTCAGAGCGCGTCAACCTACGTGTGGAAATCCTGCAATACCAACAGTCGCCGATACTCTACAGGGCGCTGTTCGGCAGCATTCGGTTCCTGCACCCCTCATCAGCAGAGCTCGGGCATGTGCACTCGTACACGAATGTTTAATTTGCTGCCACTGGATCGGTTTCCCGGAGAACAATGGGAGACAGCTGGTTCGAACGCAACGTATACAGTCTTAAGTCGTTTATGAGAATCGCCTTCGGCGTGGTGTGGCTGATCGATGGCATCCTGAAGTTTCGTCTGACACCCTCGGCATTCAGCTCCATGATAACCACCGTCGGTGAGGGCCAACCCGGATGGATGCTGCCCTGGTTCAGCTTCTGGTCCAGGGCTGTTACGGTGAACCCGGCACTGTTCCTCTACGTAGTGGCAGTGTCTGAAACGCTGCTTGGTCTCGCTCTGATTCTGGGTGCGGTCCGTAAACCAGCTTATCTCGCTGGAATAGCGCTTAGCCTGCTTATCTGGAGCGTTCCGGAGGGCTTCGGCGGCCCGTATGGTCCCGGCTCAACCGATATCGGCACTGGCATCATATACGCATTCGTGTTCATATTTCTGCTGATTGTAAACGCGGGCTACGGGCCAAGCAGGCTGAGCGTCGACTATTTCATCGAGAAAAAGTATCCCAAATGGAGACGCGTGGCAGAGACAGGCTAGGATGCGCGGGCGCGCCAGCCGCAAAGGCGGGGCTGCTGGCCCGTCAAGCGACTAGGAATTCATGGGCCGTCTCATTTTACTCCTGGCCTTTGCGTATGTTTCGCCGGTGCAGGGAGAAGGTCGTGAAAAAGATTGGAGGAACAAAACGCTCCGAGTGAAGGGACAATTTTCCAGTGGCGCAACGGGAACACTGAATGCTGCGCTCAATTGCGGGCCCACCTGCGGCCAGTATCTGGCCCTCGACAACTAATCCAAGCGAACTCCCGGTATTTGATTGAGCTTCTGCGCTGGGAACAAAGTGTTCCATGATTTGGGGCGTAGGGATGAATCAGGGACGAACGTAGCTCGGAAGCTTCGGTCATATGAATTCGGGCTCCATCCCAATCTACAGAGCTGGCTTTAAGGCGCTATAGCCTCTTCCAACTCGTTTTTAGTGGGTGCCAAAGCCATTGGCGACTCATGTGCGGCTGATGGTGTACAAGGAGAGGCATCCACACTCACGAAATCCCAGTCTCGCGTAGACGGGTAGGCCCATGGGTGTGGCGTACAGGCTGACCGTTTGGTGGCCGAGGCGGTGGGCGAGCCGGCAGGCTTCCAAAGTCATAGCCCGTCCAATTCCGCGACCGCGCATCTCTGGAACTGTGGCGACTCCCCAGATCGAGGCTGGTTCGCCGAAGCGCATCAGGGTGGCGGAGGCGACTGGCTGGTCACCGACCAAGCCGAGCAGGTGGACGACGGGTCCGCCAGGGCTCAGCCCGAAGAGCCTTTTCATGGCGGCTCGGGGAGCGAAGTCCTCTCCCAGACTCTCGACCTGAATCCTGGACAGGAGCGCGTGCATCCCGTCGCTACCCACTGTTTTGACCCGCAGCCAAGAGGGCAACTGCTCGGCGAGAGGAAGGGTGGTTGCGGCGGCGACCATCGTGGGACTGACGCGTCGCGTGAACCCCTGCGATATCAGGTAGTCGTGGACTCCGCTTTCATGCTCCGGCAGGGCCGTGACGAAAATCAGGGAGCCTTCAGCGATTCCTGTTCGTACCGCTTGGGCGTCGCGCCCGCTTGCTCCCGGCTCAGTTTCCAGGGCCGCGGTCAATGCACCGTGGGGCCCGTGGCCGTGCAGCACGAGCAGCGGGCCGGCGCTGACTACACGCCATGTGTCGGGCCGGAGTTGGGACACGCCCAGGAAGAACCGCACGAGCCCCTGAAAAGCGGCTTTGCCGAGCGCTGCCGCGGATGCGTCGTCGAGCGGTTCCACCATCTGCATCATCTGCCGGCCCTGGCGGTAGCTGCGTGACCAGGGGGGTAAGGCACCTGCGACGGCTGAGCAACCGGCGCCCTGCGTACATGTATTCCGTACTGGTATTTCGCTCCGCGCACCCGACCGCAATCCTGAGAGTTTACCCTGGACATCCGGAACATTCCGATTTTTCACCGACTGGATTAATCTAAGACTTGTGACCTTCTGACGGTGTTTGCCATGGCGAAATATTTAAGCGCTTAAAACCGTGCAGACGCCGGTCGTATCGGTGTCGCAGAGCAGGAGGCTTGCGGCTGTGATGTTCACGGACATAGTGGGCTATACCGCCCTGACGCAGAGGAACGAGAACGAAGCGCTGGGGATGCTTTCCGAACACAACAGCCTTATTCGTCAAACCCTCGAGGAATTCGGAGGAAGAGAGGTTAAGACAATAGGCGACTCCTTTCTGGTCGAGTTCGCAAGCGCCCTGAACGCGGTGCGCTGCGCCGTGGCGATCCAAGAAAAGTTTCATGAACGGAACATGGTTTTGCCGCTCAGCAAGCGAATCGAAATCAGAGTGGGCATCCATATCGGAGACGTTGTGGTCGAGGCAGCGGACATATTCGGCGACGCCGTTAACATATCTTCCAGGATACAGCCCCTAGCGGAAGCTGGCGGAGTGTGCATATCTGAGCAGGTCTACTCGCAGGTCCGGAACAAGCTGGAAAACCGACTGCTAAGGATGGGCCGGCCCGCACTGAAGGGGGTGGACACTCCGTTCGAAGTTTACAAGGTTGTTATGAAATGGGAAGAAAAGAGCGGCCCCGGCCAGGAACTGGACAGGTACAGGATCGCCGTGCTACCTTTCAGGAACATGAGCCCGGACCCGAACGACGAATATTTTGCCGAAGGTATGACTGAAGAGCTGATAACCGCGATTTCGGGGATTGCGGATCTGGCTGTTATAGCAAGAACGTCTGTGATGGCTTACAAAGGCAGCGTGAAAAGGATTTCGGAGATAGGTCCAGAGCTCGGCGCGGGCACAATCCTGGAGGGCAGCGTGAGAAAGGCGGGTAACAGGGCTCGAATAACGGTTCAGCTCATAGACTCAGCAAGCGAAAGACATCTGTGGGCCCAGAACTACGACAGGCAGCTGGAAGATATCTTCAATGTTCAGACCGAAGTGGCTGACAGAGTGGCCTCGTCCTTGAAGCTGAAACTGTTTGAAGGCAAGAACGGATTGAACCGGCCCCGCCATATTCCAAGCGCCGAGGCCCATGAAAAATATCTGATGGCCAGATACAATGCCGATCGTATCGCTTTCGACAAGGCGATAAAGCTTCTGGAAGAAGCCATACGAATAGACCCGGAGTTCGCGCTCGCCTACAGCGAACTCGCAAACATCTATCTTGCACTGTGCGGCATAAGCGTGCGACCTGCAGAAGCCTCTTCAAGGGCTTCCGAATACGTTTCTAAAGCTCTTGAACTCGACAACACTCTTTCAGAAGCATGGGTGGCCCGCGGGAATCTGGCGTTTCAGCTGGAGTGGGACTGGCCCAGAGCTGAGACAAGTTTTGAGAAGGCTGTCGCGCTCAATCCGAGCTGCGCAAGCGCCTACATGTGGTATGGCACAATGCTTTTTGTGGTGGGGAAACCTAGAGAAGCCGTTCAATCATTGAGGAAATGCGTTGAACTCAATCCGACTGACCTGGTTGGCCGGATTACTCTCGCGCATGCCTACAGCTCCGCGGGACTGCACGATGACGCGATTCGCGAGGTCGAAATGAGCAGCGAAGTGGGACTGAGTGAAGCCTGGTCGCACAGCACCTTGGCCATGATATTCAACAGGACGGGAAGGACGCAGGAAGTGAAAAACCAACTCGATCTTTTTGAAAAGGAACTGGCAAAGAAAGGGGCGGCTGGCCTGTTGAGCGGCGAAGGTTTAATTGACCCTCTCGTCTCAATTCTCGCCTTTGCGTATGTTTCAACTGGCAAACCCGAAAAAGTCGTGGAAATGATTGGAGAAGCAGAGCGCCGCAGGGTGAAAGGCGGCTATCTTTCCCGTGCCGGCTTAGGAACACTGTACCTTGCGCTCGGAGACGACAAGAAGGCATTTGAACTGTTTGAGCAATCCGTCAGCGAAAGAGACCCGGGTCTCTTGTTTTTCCATCGGCTCTTTCCCGGTTCAGTACAGACCAATCCCAGGCTCATATCGTTGCTGGAGAAAATGAACATCTCCGGGGCCGACCCGGACAGCTGAGGACCACCCAAAGCGCAGCCCATTTTGTTCCAGCGTCATAATTCCGCGAGGGCCGCCGTCCGCGGGTACCGGCACATACGCGCGTGCACCGATATTCAAGAAGCCTGCTTTCATTCCACCCCGAAAGGGTGCGGGTATTCCCGCTCGCAGGTGATAAAGAGGGGCGTACACGAAGTCCATGAGGGAAACGCCTGCCTCCTTGCCGCAACCGCGCAATCGGCGCACAGTGAACTGGTGGTGGCGTCCAACATGCCAGAAAAGTCCGATGCCACCCGGCAGTACCTCTCAATTCGGTTCAGGTTACTTCCCCGGACGAAACCTCAGGAATAGGTCTGTTTTGCAGGACTAGGCCCAAGAAGTAAAGTAATCGATTAGGTGCAGCCATTTGTACCTTGCGAGCCTCATGCCCAGATAGTTATCGAGCGGGCCAGTGCCCCTGACCCGGTTTAGTTTGAATCTGGGCAAAACAAACTCGCTGATGAACAAAAAGTATCCCACGCGTCGGCCCGAACAGTCGTCCCGCCTGAGAATCGGCGTCGAACCCCCGTTTAGGAGTGTTCCTGCTGCATGGCTCAGTGAATTTGTCCAGACGCTGGGTGCGCTGACTATGGAGGTTCCACGGGGCTTCATGACTCTCCGCACTCCAGACATCAGGAGAGGTAGATCCTCATGTGATGGACCACCCTGACCATGACCAGGATATCAAACGAGTCATTCCTGAGTGGCAGGATCAGGACGTTTCCCCGTATCAGCGCGGCCCCGAATAAGGGATCATTTTTGGAATCACGCTCATAGGTTTTTCAGGGGGATGGCTCTACTCCTGACAGGCTTGGGCTGCTTGACTCTGTAGAGTCTCAACCAGCCCTCCACTATCCGCTGGAGGTCATATTCGCAGGCTTCCACTATTACCATGTCCGGGTCGGTGGTCAAGGCCATTCTGTTACCCAGGAGATATCTCGTGACGAACAGGAGGTATGCGGAGCTTGAAAACGTAAAGGCGACCAGAAATCCGTCGGGCTCGACCATTATCTTCAGAGCGGTTCGCTCGAATATGTACCTGTGCCCCACCCTGACGCTGGTCGATCTTCATCCCTTCTGAGTTTCCTCTACCTGTCGGGATTCGCGAACCCCCTTAGAAACTTCAGGTAAAACACCGGGATGTAGCACACGGTCCTGATGTCCCTTGAGTTCAGGCTGAGCATGCAGACTACCAGAAACGTGTACGCGAGTTCGCGGGGATCCATGGGGGGCTTGTTTGTGGTGTTCCAATTCTCCATGATTTCGAGTGTTGTCTGGTAGTCGAAGCCCACATAAAACAGTAGGAACCTAGCAAGGAAGAATGCGGTGTTGTAGCGTGAGCCGTGTCTTACGCCGGCGAAGAGTCTGCGGGCGTTGTGCCCAATCGCCCCGTCGTATACCTGTGAGAACCGGCTTTTGCGGACACGGGCGGCGATGTGAAGCCGCATTACCGCGGGTCCAAACCCGGCTTTGTTCATTTCACTCATCCTTGCAGGTACGATCTTTTCTATTTCTTTATCAGGGCGGCTGATAATCTGAGCCGGGGACGGGGCAAAAGGAAAAAATACTACTGAGATATTCCACCCTTGTCACTTTGTCCGGGATTGACGCAAGCCACTCGTCGATTTTTTCATCAAGCCCCTTCTGGTTCATAACCGACTTTGCGTTCTTCCTTTTGAATCCGTCAGTTATGTCAACATATTCTAAGAAGAATGTCCGTTAGCAGGGCGGCCAGTCAGCGCTGGACTGGGAATTATTTTTTGACAACCTATAGTCTATAATCCGTTTTCGTGGGAAGTACAAATTTCAAACTGGCGCGTTGGCGATAAGTGTCATGAGACTGTAGATTCCCTAGTAAAGCGATCTTGGAAAACTGACCACTCTTTACTCCGCGACTCGAAAACAAGGGTCGGCGACGCGCCCTTTGGCCAAGAAACGCTGCAACAGCCGAGTGGTTGCCTCGAATTCAGCAATGTCTAAATCATAGACAGGTATTGTATTCGAAGGCTTTGCAACTCAACGATAGAAGCATAGCCACCGTTGGTGTAGTTTCGAGCCTAACCAAGCGCTTTCAGAGAGCAGCCCAAGATATGCCTGCGAATGAGAGCACAAGAGCAAGAGCAAGCCCACCAAAGTAGAGCATACCGAATCGTCGGTTTTGCCAGAAGACGTATCCCAGAAACCATATCGGCCACATAGAGTAACCTCGCGGAGGCTCGCTTGGTTTGGGACTGTCTAGGACACGAAATACCGCCCTAGCCCTTGGTAGAGTAAAGAGAGTGACAAGTGACCAAATAGGAAGCGTACGAAATGCTACAAGCACGACAAGCAACAGGTAGGCACTAAAGATGAGTACTTTTACGAAAGAACGGCTGAGCGATTCTCCGAATATCACGGGGAGAGTGTGCACGCCAAGATTTTTGTCCTGACTGAGTTTGTCAATATGTTTTCCCATTAGAACAGTCGACACCGAAAGGGCGTAGGGAAGAGAGGCGAGAATCACCGCCCCCGGCAGAGTTCCATTCAGTATGTAATATGTGCCGCCTACCATTAGCGGTCCCCATACCAGTACGACAGAAATCTCTCCCAACCCAATTTTTTTGAGAGAGAAAGGACCACCTGCATAGAGCAAGAGAAGGGCTGCCCCAATGCCTGCAAACAGGAGTACTCCAGGTCCCCTAACCAAGGTGAGAGAGAAACCTACAATTAATGCTGCGACCAAGTGCACAAGAGCAAGCAAAAAAAGAGCGCGTTGGCTCATCATACCGGAGAGGGAGGGGTGAGGCAGATAGGCGGGCCTGAAGTAATCTAGAGAGCTGTCGATACCATGTTTCGAGTCCCAGTAATCGTTAAAGAGGTTGCTCGAAGCGTGGGCAAGGACTAGGCCTACCGAGGTGGCCACAAAAAGAGGGAGAAAGTCAGACCTGTATCCTGAAATTAGAAGGGAGAGCATCCCACCTAAAATTGCAGAATCGACTGTCATTATGAATACCACTGCTCTAGTAGCGACAAGCCATTTGCCAACCGAATCCAAACTGGTAAGTGGCCGAACTTTCGGATTGTAAGTACCGGCCAAGATGCTGTACCATGTGCGAACCCGGGAAGTATGCCGTAATCCTGAGGTACTGAGCTGGTTTTCCCGATTGCTACTCAATCTCAGCGCCCTCGAGCACACGGATACACTGTTCGCCGTTGAGTGTGCAAGAGTGTAACCTTAACAGGAATCTTCCGTCGCCTGGGTTTGAGAGCTGGCGCCTGAGGACGCCCTCCAGTTCGGCTGATGATAAAGCTAACACCGCTACTGACATCCTTTCCTCCCTAAAGGATTGGAGTTTGCGGGAGGCGCGGTTGTCAAAGGAGCCACAGGCAAAAAGCGCAGTCCGGAAATACAATCACGCTTAGATAATGAAATCGATTTATTCCCCTCCCAGAGAACTTTTCGCACAATGTTCGTGGGCCTTCAATATCGGAGCGGCTCCCTGGTTGCAAGTATAGTCAGTCCGCTCGCACCTATATCTGGTTACCTCTCGATCAAGGTCCCACTTTCTCCATTGAGGGCTCTCTCCGCATTATCCAATGATGCGATTATCGCACGAACTCCCCCTGCCTCTAAAAAGCTGACTGCGCCCTCTATTTTCGGACCCATGCTCCCACTCGGAAATTGCCCTTCGTCCAGATACCTCCTGCATTCCTCTAGTCCCAAACTGTTCAGAGGTCGTTCATCATGAGTTCCGTAATTCAGATATACTCTTTCAACATCAGTGAGGATAAGTAATGTTTCAACACCCAAAACAGTGGCAAGCAATGCGGCCGTTCGATCCTTGTCGAGCACAGCCTCAACACCATAAATCTCGCCCTTCTCATTTACGACGACAGGGACTCCACCTCCGCCCGCGCTTACAACTATGGTCCCAGCGTCATAGAGCCTCCGGATTATCTTCTTCTCAAGTATATCCAGGGGCTTTGGGGATGGGACTACTCGCCTGTAGCCTCTGCCACTGTCGCTTGTGATCTGCCAACCCCGTTCCTCCCGCAGCCTTGCGGCTTCAGTTTCGCCATAAAAGGGACCAACGGGTTTGGTCGGGCGTCTGAACGCTGCGTCGAGGGGGTCGACAGCCACTCTGGTCACAATTGCCGAGACAGGGGCATCCAGCCCTGCCCTCTTGAGTTCGCTTTCCAGTCCCACTTCCAACAAATAGCCTATCATGCCCTGACTCTCGGCCCCGCATATGTCCAGCGGCATTGCGGGAATTTCTGCTCTTGCCAGTTCATTTTGTAGCAAAATATTTCCTACTTGCGGCCCGTTCCCGTGAGTAATCGCGAGCTTCGCTCCTCCTTGAACCAACCTGACGAGTTGCTTCGAAGTGCTCCTAACGTTCGCGGCCTGCTCATCGGCAGTTCCTTTCTCGCCATGCCTGAGTATTGCGTTCCCGCCAAGCGATACGAGCACCTTCAATTGCAGCTACCCCCAATCAAGTGCGTCTACTGAGCACACATGTCATGCAGTGAGCCCCGCCATAACCCCCGGTTATTTCTTGGAGCTGAATCGCTGTGGACTCAACCCCCAGCTCAAGAAATTCCTTTTTATGGGGGAAGAACTGGCCAGTTCCCCGGAGTTGCAAATACTCCTGCTTTACCTCCTGCAGAAGCCTTGCATAGCGGTGCCGGTTGTGGCTTTCCTTGTGCTCAAGTCTGTTTATTACTTTACTCACAACTTTGTCGACTTCGACGGCCAGTATCTGCCTGTCTTTTGTACACAGAAAGTTAGAAGCATAACTCATTTGCTCAAGAGTGGTAACAGGTACGATTGAGAACTTTCGGGCCAAAAGGTAATCATAGAGGTTTTGCCCCCCCATCTTCTTGGTGTACCTTCCCTGAGACGTCCTTCTGAATACTTCTACCGGGGCTCGTTTAAGCAGCGGAAGGCAGCCTACCGCGATGCCATTTCCGGCGAGGTTAAGATACGTATCGAGATGCATGTCAATCATCGGGTCACGCTCGTCGCCCGGAATCAATGGGTGAGACGGTTGATGAACTACGGCAACTTCGTCGAAGTTCACGCCATTTTCAAGTATCTGATTCACCGCGCTTCTGTTTGTCCTGTCTCCAATGCCTAGCATCGCGAACTCCCCCGCGGGAATAAAATCCCCTCCCTCGAATCTACCAGGAGGTCGGACTCTATAGGCGATTTTTGCGCCAGAAATTTCAAGAACGGTCGACGTTATGAATGGTTCCATCACGCGCTGGGGTTTGGACATTCTACCCACTATTACTCCCAAATCTGAAACTGCCTGCTGGTCCCGCATGAAATATAGATTGGCGAGTGGAACGTTCAGGGTCACGCGAGGAAATATCGCATTCAAGGATTTTTTTTCTTCAAGAATGACGCTGGGCCTAAGAAGCATTATGTTGAAAATTGTTTCGGGATCCAAGTCAGTGATGTTTTCCTTGAACTCTTGCTTGGCCTTCCTGACTTCATGTAGTGGCCCTCTGAAATTTACCACGTTCATTACATATTTTCTAGCTCGCTCGATCATGGCGGTATTTTCTTTTGCAAGGTGGACAGCTAGTCTCTTCAGTCTGTGGACTCTTGCACCGGTTGTCCCGAGGGCGTGTTCAAGCTCCGAGTGTTCATATACTGCTTCATCCATACTGAACGCTCTTTCGTAGAGAAAGGCGAATGGTTCAAGTAGCCCGAAAAACATCTCGATTCCGGGCCGGTGAATCACTACCTCCCTGAGCGTGTCCCACTCAGCGGTTACGCCTGAATCCATCAGCGCTCACTACCATCGCCCCTCCCCGCTATCCATTCGAGGACAGCGGCCGCGCCGTACAGCTTGTTTTCTGCCTGCTGCCAAACGACCGAATGCTCTCCTTCCAGAACTTCATCCGTAATCTCTAGTCCGCGATGAGCTGGCAGACAATGCATAACAGTGACGTCTTTTTTGGCAACCTTGAGGAGTGCGGAATTTATCTGATAGCCCTGGAAGGATTTCATCCGTCTCTTAGTTTCCGCTTCCTGACCCATACTGACCCACACGTCCGTGTAGAGCGCATCAGCCTCGGCTGCGCCTTTTATCGGGTCATGCACCACCTCTACTTTGCTACCATTGATTCTGGACAACGATTTCGCTCGCTCGAGTATCGCATGGTTCGGTTCGTAGCCTTCTGGGCAGGCCACCTTGATATTCATACCAACAGTCGCAGCGCCGAGAAGCAATGAGTTGCACACGTTGTTACCGTCGCCGATATATGTAAAATTCAGTTCCTGCAGGGTTCCCTTGACTTGCTTCAGCGTAAGCAGGTCTGAGACAAGCTGTGTGGGATGTTCGAGATTGCTCAGAGCGTTTACTACCGGTAACCCCGAATACCTCGATAGCTCGTCGAGCGTGTCATGGGAATTGACTCTTGCTACAAGGATGTCGAGGTAACGTCCCAGCACTCTTGCCGTATCCTTCACTGGTTCTCCTCTACTTAGCTGCAGTTCATTTGCTGCTAAGTAAAGCGGGCGACCGCCCAGCCGGAGCGCTGCAACTTCAAAACTTGTCCTGGTTCTGGTCGAGGGCTTCTCGAAGAGCAGTCCGATCACCTTCCCCTTGAGTAAAGGAGGAATATCACCCTCCCTAATCGAAGTTCTGAACGACTCCGCTCTTGCGAGAACTCCTTCTATCTCCGGCCGTCCGAAGTCGGAGACGGATAGGAAGCTTCTCAAGCACTGACACCTTGTCCACTCGTGCGAGAATTGGATATATAAGCCCACACAAATATGGGGACGCTGAACACTGAAAGCGTAACGAGATTATAGCACACACCGATGATTCTAGCGGGGATACAGGCCGGAAGTTTTGACAATGGCGATTCGTGTGTCGAGGTATGGCGGTGACCACTAAGTGGTGGGGAACTCGTCGTAACCGATGATACCTCCGACATCCACTGCGGTAAGACTCAGAAGTCCTACTATTTCCTCTAGGCATACTCCAGCATGTCTTTCTTATTGCTGCACTTGGTCAAGAGCCATATTTCACGTGCGTGCCCGCCGAGCCTTGGCTTGGGAGCACCAAACGCCGCACTCTGCGTATGGCCAGACTGTTAATGCAATTGTGGCATATTAGAAGTGGTCTGTAAAATTGGCTGCAACACGACGCCAAACCGGGCAAAACCTACGAACGCGGTAAACGCCAAAATTCAAATCCTTTCCTTGATTTAGGCTGCCCACTAGATCAGCAGTAATCATAGCGAACGGGACACATAATACATTTGTCGAGGGCAACCCAACCAACCATTATCCCTGAATGTTTTTTGTCTAGCGTGGTCATCCTGATAAAATGGGTGACATAAAGAAAGAGATGTGTTCCCCGGAATTCTATTTTAAACCTAGTAAGGAGCGCCTGGGTAGGGAATCAGCACTCCCGAAGTAGGGCTTGACAATTCAGGTGGGGCTGAATTGTTACCAAGAAGCACTCAAAGGTTGATATATTCCTAACGGTATTTACTTCTCAGTCTTCGAGCGGCATCCTCCCACGGCAAAGACGCGTAAGTATTCCCGCTAGCCAGTGATAAGTTGATAGGGTGAACTCAGTAAGAGTTAAGTCAATCCAGTGCTGCAAAAAGGCGAGCTGATAACTTCGATAGGGTCTCGATATGAGCCGAACAGTTGGGTATAGAACGCATCACGGAAGAGCTGGAAAGCAGCACCGAGTTCCGGACTGTGAGTGTTAAATGGAAAACAAATTTGCAATCGAATTCAATTCAGACGCAGTGCTCAAAGATGGCTCACTCGTAAACGTTCGACCGGTAACGCCTGAAGATCGGTCTCTCCTCTTGGACTTCCTAGGAAATCTCTCTCCTGAATCACTCGTTTACAGATTTGCTGGAGCACATGTGAGTAATGAGGAAATTATTGAAAAGCTGTTGCCTGCACCTGACAGGTTCGCTCTCCTTGCGCAGAGGGAGGGAAAGGTCGTGGGTCACGCGGCGTATTACCTAATTTCCCCGGGCAAGGCCGAAGCTGCATTAGTTGTGTCTGATTCCTTTCAGGGAAGAGGTCTCGGAACAATTCTGATGGGCCAGCTAGCTGAAGCTGGTGCTGCATCTGGGGTGACGGTCTTCGAAGCGGTTGTATCTTCAGAAAATACCAAAATGCTTGAGGTTCTTCGAAGCCTCGGATTGAAAACCGACCTGAAAGTAGAACCAGGTCTCATCAGGGCCACATTCCCGACCTCATTGTCGCCAACTGCCCTGGATGCATTCGAAAGGCGTGAGGCAGTCGCCTCAACTGCGGCGCTTGAGGCATTCTTCAGGCCGAAGAGTATTGCGGTCATAGGTGCCTCTAGAGATCCAGATACGATTGGAGGGGCGCTATTCCATAACATCATGGAAGCTGGTTTTAGCGGCACGGTTTACCCTGTCAACGTCAACGCGGACATAGTTCAATCGGTGCAGGCCTATCACTCCGTGCTTGACTGTCCTGAATCAATAGACTTGGCCCTTATTGCGGTTCCCGCCAGATACGTGGTAGGGGTTGCGAAGGAATGTGCGCAGAAGGGAGCGAAGGGGCTTGTAGTGATAACTTCTGGCTTTTCAGAAGTTGGCAATGAAGGAGCCGAACTCCAGAAGGAGCTAAGCAAGGTTTGCAAAGATTCAGGGATGCGACTCATCGGTCCGAACTGTATGGGAATCGCAAATACAGACCCCGCTGTAAGGCTCAATGCTCAGTTTTCTCCGCAGAAGCCGAGAGAAGGCAATCTCGGCTTCTTGACTCAATCAGGAGCGCTTGGAATCGCCGTGATTGACTACATAAACTCGCTCGGTTTAGGACTTTCCGCATTTGTTTCTGTAGGTAACAAAGCCGACATATCCGCGAATGACCTGATACAGTTCTGGGACAGCGATGACAGAACTTCAGTCATCCTGCTTTATCTGGAATCTTTCGGCAATCCGAGAAAATTTTCGCGAATTGCAAAGCGTGTTGCGAATAAGAAGCCAATAATAGCCGTCAAAAGCGGGCGGTCTTCCGCGGGTTTCAGAGCTACACAGTCCCATACTGGCGCAATGGTGGCGGCATCGGATGTCACAGTTGAAGCGCTCTTTCATCAGGCGGGCGTCGTCAGAACAGACACCTTGAGCGAGATGTTTGATGCAGCAGCACTTCTCTCTACCCAGCCAGTTCCAGCAGGAAACCGGGTGGCCATAATCACCAACGCGGGCGGGGCTGGTATACTAGCTGCCGACGCCTGCGAGTCCCTCGGTCTAAAAGTCCCGGAGCTTGGTCTCTCGACACAGGAGTCACTGAGGACTTTCTTGAAAGAGGAAGCCTCGGTCAGAAACCCTGTGGACATGATCGCTTCTGCCACAGCGGAGGATTACGCTAAAGCGATTCTAATGGTGGCAAAGGATCCTTCGGTTGACTCGATGATCGTGATTTTCATCCCGCCAGCCTCCATAGAGCCCGAGTCGGTAGCGCGGTCTGTGCTTTCGAGCGTCAAGCAGCTAGGCGGCCGCCTCCCCGTGCTCACGTGTTTCATGGCCACTCATGGGATATCTGGCTTGCTCACTGGAGATGGAATTCGACTTCCATCGTACAGGTTTCCGGAGGACGCTGCGAACGCGCTCGCCCATGCGGTCAGGTATGGAGTGTGGCGTTCCAGACCTCCCGGCACACCAGTTACATTCACAGACACGAACAAGAGCGAGGCTGCAGCAATCGTCGCGCGTGCTCTAAAAAGCGGAAAATCATGGCTCGCCCCAGAAGACGCGGAGTCTGTTCTTGGGTGTTACAAGATACCTTTCGTCAGGACCTACAGGGTAACGACACCAGAAGAGGTAGGCAGGGCCGCGAAAGAGCTCGGCGGAAAGGTGGTGGTAAAGGCTGTAGCAGCCAAGCTGCTGCACAAAACTGAGGCCGGTGCGGTCGCGCTCAACTTGAACGGCCAAGACGAGGCAGTGATGGCAGCGAGGAACATGATAGATAAAGTCGCCTCTGCCGGCTTCGAGGTCACGGGCTACCTCGTGCAGCCGATGATACCTTCTGGTTTGGAGATGCTTGTCGGGATTGTGTATGACCCTCTGTTTGGGCCTGCAGTTGCCTGTGGCGCCGGAGGGGTGACGACAGAGCTCCTCAGAGATTTTGCAATTAAACTTACTCCACTTACCGAATCAGACGTGGATGAAATGCTGGGATCTCTTCGTACCTATCCGCTATTCAACGGCTATCGCGGGGGACCCATCTACGATGTGAAGGCGTTTAGAGAATTGGTTCTTAGAGTGGGCGCACTTGTGGAAGACATACCCGAGATTGCCGAACTTGACCTGAATCCCGTACTGGTTCTTGCAAACGGGGAGGGTGTCCGCGTAGTGGACGCGAGGATCCGGGTAGCAGAGGCTGTGCCCCCTCTTCCAGTAGGCGCAAAGAAGCGATAACTAACCAAAGTTACTGAAGACACGCGGCTCTCTCGTTGTGAGGTGAAGGTTTCGGCCACAAGTCTGCCGAGACCTAGCTCACGCTGTAGAGGTTGGAATAGGGGTTAGCAAGGAAATAAAACGGAAAATAAGGTATCGTATAGAACGTCCCGGTCGGACTCCACGAATTGAACATGTAACCACCGACTCCAATCTGCTGGCTCAGGTAATCCTGTGGCGGTTCTGTGGCGTACTCGTTTGGAGTGATGTTGCAAAACACATGCTCCGGCCACATAGCGGTACCCCAGATGCCAAGGTAACTACTGTATACCGAGAAGGTTGTACTCGTTTTGAAGTATACCGCTCGAGCCCGGGTTTTTCTGGTTTATGTCGTGATTCGCGAAGGGCCAGCTGAATTTTCTTGGCTAGCATCACCACCTCTGCGTCCGCCTAGCCGATAAACCCAGTCAATCTCTCGCGAACCTTAAGCCTGTTCTCGTTGGTCGTACAGTTGAGCCAAACGGCAATAATTTTGGCTCTAGTTTCCATAGCCGGCGCACTCAGGGTCTCAAAAGATATACCCAGCACGGTCAGCCACTCCCCTTAGGGCCGGAGCTGTGTGAGTGCGGTTAGTGCCACCGTTCCAAGCTCCCCTTTTGCCTTGGAAGCCTCTTCCAGCTCTCCTTTGAGCCGCTGGTAGATGAGCGCCCTGCCAGGAGTTTCAAGAGTCTGCATTACCGTATTCAGGACTAGAAGCGCGTTCAACTTCTCGGCGTCACTTCCCCACTCTGTAAGCGCCTCTTTCATAAAGGGAATGAACACCTCGGCTAGGAATTTCATTGACAGTACCGTTCTCCCAAGTAACCCCAGCAGGATCCAAATGGCTGTATTCCGCATCTCCCCTTCTCCTTGGAGGCAGGCGTTTACCCAGTACCTTATGTCTTCATGCTCGGCGCCATATTTCTTAAGCTGGTATTCCCTCTCAGTCTCGGTCATCTTCTGTTTTTCAGAAGTTGCTTCAGGTTTTTTAGCAGCCTGCACCATTTTCCCGCTCGCTACTTGCTTAAAGTTTGGCTCATTGAACCGTATATGCCTTCTGTTGCCCCTAGTCACACCCTCGGTGCGGGGGTCAAATCAACATATGCGAACCCATCTCGCTCAAAATGATTTCCCACCTGAAAATGCACTGGTTCAAAAAAGTCCGGAGAGTCGAACACGAACGTATGGAATTCTCCTTTTTCCCCGCATGGGTCTACTCCCTTTGGCAAGGACTCAATCAGAGTGGCATCGTAGCGCCTGCCGACATAGTCCGGTGAGAGTGTAGAAAGGTTGACGGAACATAGGACGGCCTTGATACCCAAAGTAACTAGCGCCCTCGAAAGTTCGGAAGTGTCCTCCCCCCAGTTGGGAAATTCGCATGCTACACCATACTTCTCATGGAGTCTCTCCCTGTATTCTCTCACGTCTTCAAGATAAACGTCCCCGTATATCACAGTGGTTACTCCTTCCTCACGGAGCTTCCTCAAGTGTGCGCCAAGCGCCTTTTCGTATTCCTCATTCGATGCACCATTTCTCAGCGAAACCTGAATTATCGGGAGGCGCAGGCTCTTTGCCTGAGCCCTAAGGAGCTCCAGCCTGGTGTAGTGGATGCTCACCCGTGCATAGTCCGTGTTCACGACCGATACCAGTGAAACTAGGTTGTATTTCCCCGAAGTCTTTATCCTATGCAGCGCCAATGCACTGTCCTTTCCTCCGCTCCATGATATCGCAGCTTGCTCCGGCAATTCGCGATACACAGAAATTCGCCCCAAAATGCTTTGCGGTTTCGTCCAAAATATATATGGACTTGACCAAAACACTTATGGGGAGCGAGCAATACTAGAATAGAACGAAATCGGCACTGTCAGGCTGCAGTGCTTTGGCTTCGGGCCGGAATGCCAGTGACCCGTATTGGGCCATTGGAACAGCCTAGTTTTCCAATGTAAACAAACATACGTCGTTAGGATTTGCAGAATCTGCGGGTTCAGCCGCCGTTGCTCGGTAAGGGATGGATCTAGTAGCGAGTTCAGCTCGAGCCTAGAAAAGATGAGATAACATCGGCACATGGAGAAAATCTCGTAAGCAAAATTCGATGCATTCAATGCCGCTTTCAACAAATCTCACACACGACGGGCTAAATCATGAGCTTGGCAGGACGCCTCTAGGAGAGGCGTGCAATGATTGTCGCAGCCTTCTTCAGATATGACTCCATCAGACGCGGAGTGCATGTTTGGCAGGGACCCCCCACGTAGATAGCACGAAAGGTCACTCTAATGACCGGTCAAGTCTGCGCTCACCCACCGCTCAGGAAAACCAAAAGTCGCCCAGCCTTGAGAAATGTTGTTACTGCCAGCCCCGTTCAGAGTTCACATACCTGAGAGCTTTTCCCTAAAGGAAAGGATCTGATCCTGCAGGAAGCGCGGGTTGCCAAAACCAGTTACGGCACAAAAGAGTGCTAAATTTATGGTATTTGTAGAGTGCAGATTGCCAAGAATTGCCCTCATTCTTCGCTGCACCGTGGAAGTGGCTCCTGTGATCAATTCTGCACAGGTTGGTTTGCCGTGCTAAAGAAACTCACAATGTTGTTACCACCGCGACGCTGGCACATTAACTCAATATCAAATCAAAGTAGTCTATGACAATATTATCTTGAATTCTGGCTTTCGTTCAATATTGTCATGCTCGGAGGTTAACAGTATTATGATTCAGAGCGTAGTCTGTGAGGCGCGAACACCTCACGGAGCTATGCCCCTGCGTGGCCAAATTGAGATCGTTTCCTCGTCCCGCTAACTGCGGTTAAGGCAATGATAAGGATCAGAGCAACAACCCCGGCACCCACAATCAATCGAGAGGGAATACTGGAGAGAGCTATGAGAGAAGTTAATGTGTTCGAATAAGTGTTGACAGCAATTGTTGTATCCGGCTCCCCCACACCCGTGGACTGAGTGATGCTTGTAGGCGCTGGGCTTGCTGACGTGCTGGAGCTACTCGCCCCACTCGTGCTGCTCGTCGCAGTCGAGCTATTCAGCCCAATACCTTTCACAAGCTCATATCCGTTTGGAGCGGGGGGAGAAAAGAAGTTGCTCAGCAATCCATAGTCCTTTACACCGGTAGTGACTGCAGCAAAGCCATTCAAAAGTGATACGGCCAAGTTGGTCGCAGTCTCCCCAGTGTTTACTCCGTATGTATAGACTGAAGGAACTGCAGCAATTTCCCACTTCGCAGATGTTATGGCTGACAGGTAGTAGAGCCCCAGTGAGGCGTTGAGCGAGCTGAAAGTAGTGGCTTCTCCATTCCCTTCGCCGCCAAAGACCAGTTCCAAGTCATAAATCGAGCCAGAGAATCCCGGCATATCGGGGGTAGTGTTATAGGGAGTTATCTCAATTCTCGGCGCCGAACCGGGCACTCGAAGGCTAACGTTGTCAAAGTAGACTGGTGTTGAATTAGCACTTCCGTTCGAGTAGGGTCTGTAACCAAACATGACTACCGGTCCTTGACCTGAGGAAATGACACTTGTCACAAGCAGTATTGAGAGAGGGAGAGTGTAGTTTGCAAAGTTTGACTCAAATCCGTAATAATTCTGATGCGTCGCCGGGCCAGTATTTCCCTCTCCTGATACGAGGTAGGGCGTCAGATTCGCATAGGGCGCTGAGACGTTCCAAATATTGTCAGCGTACGCGAGGGTATGGTTTCCAGTCACAATGTCCAGAACGTTCTGTAGCCAGTATGTTTGCTTACCAGTTGGGGAATTCACTGACATCATGGCGTTAAGCTGCAGACTCGCGCCGCTTTCAGAAATGTTTGCGGGCGGCATCGGATTAAATGCTGATATGCTCGAAACGTTCGCGTAACCCAGCACGGCTGTCGTGTAAACCGTATAGCCCTCGAGCTTCCCGTTGACATCAAACACGCCATAAGACGTGACTCCGGTGGGCATCGAGTTCTGGACATAGTTTCCGGGGTTCACGAGTGTAGGCGAAAGCGCTGCAGATACGAAGGCCGTGCCCTCAGCCGCGGATGCGAGGCGAAGTGTGTATTTTCCCCCGGTAAGCGTCATGGTTCGGGTGACGCTGTAAGAAAGCTCTTCAAGTGGGCTCGGAAAATGTGACGCGGGGTAAATAACGCTCGCATTTACGGGTTGAGTCGCGATTAACTCAATACTTACTTTGCTCAGATTGGGAACCATAATGGTAAGATTGTTTGAGCTGTTAAGCGCAAACGGCCTCCAACCTCCGGAGGCCACCACATAACCGAGATATGCGTATACAGGGGAGCCGTTCGAGGCTAGGACAATGTAGAACTGCCCAGCTTGAGCCTTGACGAGGTTGATTTCGGATGTGTTAATAGTGGCTGAGTAGTTCGCCAAAAATCCCTTCCCTTGCTGAAACAAAGAATATTCTGCTGGCGTGAGGAGCATGACCTTTGCACTGGAATTCACAAGAGCCTGGTACACTACGAACTGCCCCAATCCAAGCGACAATTCATACGCGAGATAATCCCCTTTAGTAAGAACCGTGCCCTGATAACTGGAGCCTGACGAGTTGGGCCCGAGTATGTCGTCAGCCACCCACCTGGGAAAACTGGCCCCGGTAGCAAATTCACCGGAGAACGAAACACTCAGGGTGGCGACGAGTATCAAGAACACAATAAGGTATGCTCCACTTCCGCTCAGCCCCCTTTTGAATGTGCAACCCATTCTTACCGTGTGAATTATTCCTCTAATATTTGGCTTGCCTCGTGTTTCTGTTTTGGGTTGGAATCCATGGCCCACGAAGATTGGCCGGAAACCAGCGGTGCCACCAGTCTACGAGAATGGTTTCAGGTCGAACATTCCTAAAAGAGATAAACACGGAAAGGATTCCTACGCTGAGCATTTCATGTTCCTCGCCGATATTCCTAATACTCGCTCGCCCAAATAGTGTTGGGAATCATGAAAATCTGCTATGCATCACCTACGCCCAAGCGTGACGAAACCCCAGAGAAGAACCTGTGGTTAGTGGAAGATTCCGGCGCAATAAACCTCGCTGAAGTGGCGAGCAGTGAGGGACTGGATGTTTCGCGCAGATTTGGGGAAATTGATTCATTTCTTTCGGAGGGAGGACTTGGGCTTGTGGCTGAGTGGAAAGCAAGTGGCATACTAGCTCGGTTCCAACAGGTAGCTGTCAAGGCATTGCACTTGGATGCTCCAATCAGTCGACGTTCTAAAATTCTATGCGCCGCGTATAACTATCGTTCACACGTCGCCGAGTCCGGGGAAAGACAACCTTCCGCACCTTTCCTGTTTCTAAAACCAACCTCTGCAGTTGCCGGTCCTTACGATGATATCATTAAACCAAGGGCATCGCGAAAAATGGATTATGAAATAGAACTTGCCGCGATAATCTCCAAGAGGGTAAAAAATGTGGAACCGGACGAAGCCCACGATGTCATAGCTGGCTACTTCGTAGCAAACGATGTAAGCTTTAGAGATTTCCAGTTCAACGAACTCAATCCTGATTTGTCAGACCAAGGAAAAAACTGGACACTCGGAAAGGGCATGGACACGGCCTTTCCCGCCGGACCCTGGCTAGTAACTGTCGACGAAGCTGGCTCCGGGCCATTCGATCTGGAGTGTAGGGTAAATGGGAAACGGGTTCAGCAGGGAAACACCAATGATATGATATTTGATATACCGCATCTGGTTTCAAGGGCAAGTATTGGGACGACACTTTACCCTGGAGACATAATTAGCACTGGTACCCCCGCCGGAGTGGCCTATCGAGGAGGCTTCCGTTATCTCCAGGCGGGGGATGTAGTAGAAGGCACGATATCGTCGATTGGAACAATCAGAAGTCGGGTTGTCGCTGAGCCCGCATGACCCCATGTTACAGTTTCAAACGAATAGGTGTCAGGAGGTTTGGTAGAACACCTGCTAAGGTGGGTTAGGGTTCGAAACTAAAGCCCGCGAGAACTCAATATTCCGCCAGAATCTGCGTCGACAAGCACGTCGATTTCCTTTCCTTTATGCTCAAGTTTGAGCCTCCAAACTGGCGCGTGCAGGAGTTCTCCCTCAGTGACCTCTATCTGGGTTTCTATCTTTTCGATTGTGTGATGCTTGTGAAGATCGTGTGCCTTTTTATACTGCAGGTCCTTTACAAGCGTCTTTGCCTGTGCCTTCGCTTCTTCTTCCCCTACGTCCCCGTTTAACACCTTCAATCCCTTCGGTAATCCTGCTAACTGGAATAGTGTCCTCTCTTGGAGGGAGAACTGGTAATCTATGGGCTGGTAATCCTTTAGCCCGCGAACAGCGACCACAGGAAAGTTGTAGTTTTCGTTGAGCTCAGCGGTCTTGTTTATCACCTGCCCCCCACCACCGGTCGCGAAAACCGGTCCCGAGCGTGCTCCACCTATTACGAAGCCGCTGTTACCACCGCCTGCTTCGCCCCACATGAAAGTCACGGTGGTCGACGCCGAAGATGGCACAAGCCAGTAAGGCACTACGGCCAGATTGGCCTCCTTGATTTTGGATTCTTCAAACGCATGTTTGTGGAACATACCGCGGTCCATGAGTTCGCGAACCTTTTCGAGCGCTTGGCTTTGCTCTGACAGACGCACGGGGAGCAAGGTGTGCTTCTGGACATTTTTCCACCCTTCCGAACCAAGCGATACACTCGCGCCGCAAAACTCGCAGGTGACCACCGCTTCTCCGAACTTGGGAGAAAGCGGGGCGCCGCAACTGGGACACTTAAGCAATGTGACAGAAGCTGCAGATTGACTGCCTTGGCTCTGCGTCTGCGCCTGGCCCGACTGTGCGGGTTGCTGTGGCCCCTTCATAGATGCGCCACAACTCGAACAGAACGACGCGTCATCTAGCATCTTTGCACCGCACTTCATGCAGAACATTTTTCAGGTGTTCGCATAGTCGGGCATTCTTAAGTATTTTTCGTCAGGGGAGCTCTTGTGGCAGATTCCAGTAGCGCCAAAGTCACAAATAAGGCAGAACTGCTCGACCTAGTGACTGGAGGAAGGCAAAAAGGGTATGAGATACGCGCCACAATCAAAAGCTACGGTGTGCGATACCAGCCAGCAGTACTCAGATTACGGCGCTGGCAGCCTTTCCTAGTAATCACACTGCCGAAGCTTCCGTTTGATAGAGGTTAATTAGAATGGCATTATACGGGATGGTTGCCAAGTTAAGTATCGGTATCGCGCTCAAAACAGACGAGATGAGGTAAGCTAAGAGAGTCAAGCCGTCTTTATCCGCCATCTTGCTGTACACTACAGCCGCACCTCTGAGCGAGTCGCCTGCCCCCTTGCCGCCACCACAGATAAGCGCAAACATTATGGTGACGTAACCTATCGAGAGCCCGTCAAGAAGCCAGCTAGCGAATGGCGCAAAAGAGAACAGCGCAAACACAATTCCGAGACCGACTGCCACCGCACTAGCTACGCCCATTCTGGCTTTGACCTCCTTCCATGCACCACCGATTGTGAAAGTCTTGCCCGATACCGCGCTCTTAGATTCTTCTAGGACGATTGCTACTACAAAAGCTGTAAGTATTCCTACAACAAACCCCGTTACTATTGAAAAGATAATATCAGTGACAAGCAAAGCAAAAGGATGAAATCCGAATGCAAGACCGAGTCCTAACCCGAGACTGAACAGACCACCCACAAGGTAGATGATAAGCTCGAGAACCAGCAGTCCCACGACGGGAAATACAAGGGTCCAGTGCCTCATGAAAAGTTCTATCGCCCTTTCGGCAAAGGATTGACCTGAGCCTACAGCTTGACTGGCCGAAGTCTGATTTGTTTGTCCTTCTCCGGCTGCTGAGCTCGAGCCGGTCGAAGTCGCTTGATTTTGAGGTGGTTGTGGGGCTGACGCTGCGGAGCCTTGCGCTACTGACGAAGAACTGGTTGTTCCTTCCATTTTTGCTCCACAGGCGGCACAAAAAGTGGCATCATCGGGACTCGGTGCTCCGCATTTCGAACAGTATATTGTCAAATTAGGCCTAGCTCAGGTTGCACTCGCACATCCAGAAAAGCCTTACCAAGGGGACGAATCTTCAATGGTGGGTACTCTGTAGTGGCTCAATAATGTCCCTAGCCTCCTTTGGTACACTGCAACCCGCCCAATCTCGGCTCTAAGCTCAGCAGCTTGCAGCAGCTTCTATCTCCTCACCGGGAGAGATGCTGACAGAAAAACCGCTCTAGCAATTTCTCTCACCGCAGACTCCGCCCTGTAGAAGTCGTTGAATCCCGAAACATAGATTGCAACAGCGAACGCAAATTCCTTGGTCCACACCAGTGCTACATCTGCTCTTAAATCTTCGAGTGAGCCAGGCTTGTTCGCAAAGCGAATGCCCCAATTAGGTAGAGCCGCCGGAATTAAAGAGTGGTGCTGCTGAAACTCAAGTATATGCAGAATCCGTTTGGAGGCCCTTCTTGAAACTACCTCGCCATTGTATAGTTTCGACATTAACCCCGCCATATCACTCGCGCTAGCGGAGTTGAAACGTTTCTTTCTTGGGCGCATGAGTTTACCTGCCAAACGAATATCGGTGAAACCGTAGGAAGACAGAAGCTTGTTAACAGAAGATTTTCCAATAACGTCTATCAAAATGTTAGTTGCAGTGTTGTCGCTTACTGTTAGCATGAGCTCTTCCATGCATCCAATAGTCGGCCTCACGCACCCCTCCATAAGTCGCAAAAGCCCCGAACCGCCAACCAGGTCACTGCGGTGAAGCTGCACCGCGGTTCCATACTCAACGCTACCCGATTCTATCTGGGCTTCCAAGGCACAGGCGATGGGTATCTTGATTGTGCTTGCTGCCTTAAATATCTTCGAAGAGTTATAGTCCAAAAGGGTTGTTCCGTTAACAAGATCAATCCCAAAGGCACCAATGTCCTTCACGGCGCCTGAGTTCAGCTGCTGCTCCACAATTGCCGACGGAAACTCTTCCACGCACTGTCAGGCTTCACCAATGAAATAAACCTTAGGCAATCCCCACATAATTGCACAGCTGAGATTCAGAAGCTTTTCAACCCCAAAACCCACAAGCTTTTGCCAGAACTTGCTTTTTACGGCTCAAAAGCCACCGCAAGACTCCTTTTCAGACCAAAGGCCGGACGTGACGCGCACAGCTATACACAAGTACACGAAAGCAGGCAATTGCACAGTCCACTTCTAATAGTTTCGCTACATAATAGAAATTCAGGAGATCAAGATGGTTGATTTGAGGAATCGTCTGCTTTTTCGTTTCGCCAAAAAATGGATCGCTGGTAGAGAAATGGCAGGTGCCATCATGGCGGCCAAGGAGGCCAATTCGGAAGGAAAAAGTGTGCTTCTGAATCGCCTGGGTGAAGACATCACCGATTTCGATTTGACTCAAAAACACTTTAATGAATACCTAGCGCTCGAAGATTCAATTAATCAGAATGACATCAAAGGTTGTGTCTCCATCAAACTTACCCAGCTTGGACTGCTCTTAGACCAAAATCTTGTAAGAGCAAGGGTAGAAAAACTGGCTGGAAAGGCCGAAGCTCTGGGTCAGCTCTTCTGGATTGATATGGAAGGCTCAGCACTAACCTCCAAGACCTTGAAACTCTACGCCGATATATTCAAAAGACACAAGAACGCTGGAGTTGCAATTCAGGCCTATCTACGAAGAAGCGAGGATGACTTGGACGAGCTCCTAGAGATGGGTGGGAGAATCAGGTTAGTGAAGGGAGCCTACAGCGAACCCCACAGACTGGTTTATCCTGATAGAAGAGAGATAGCGGAGAACTATTCAAAACTGATGAAAATTCTGTTCGAAAGAGGGGAACACTTCACAATCGCTACTCATGATTCAAAACTGATTGATGCAGCAAAGAGGCTGTCAGTCTCCCACAGGGTGGACTTCCAGTTTGCAATGTTGCGAGGAATTCGCGACGATTTGAAGCTTAAGCTGATCAATTCGGGTTATCAGGTTTCCGACTACTTGCCGTTTGGGGATGAGTGGTATTCATATGCGGTGAGGAGAATTCGGGAACACCCAAGTAATATGTTGCTTCTAGCTCGATCTCTGATATAATTTCTTGGCGCCTCAACTCTGAACTCTTCTGCGCCCCACTTCAAACCGCATTGGTGTTTGTTTCTCCTTTCTCCCCTCCCTTTCCTCAACTACTCTCGAAGGGCTGTTCCACTGTCTGGAATCTCATTTCCGTAAGAGTTTTAGATGGTTGAGATATTTTGATTTGGTCATTATGGCAAAGCAAAAACTAACCTACGCTACCCTGACTGCGGATGAGGGTATACATCCTGAGTTCGAAGCGGCTCTCGGGCGAGTCGAAAGCCAACTTGGCAGACATTATCCACTTCATATTGGCGATACGGAAGTTACCTCCGAGCTTGGAGAATTCACCAAAGTCTCACCCATTGACAGAAGAGTTGTAATCGGGCATTTCCAGAAGGCAACGGGCGAACACGCAAGAGAAGCGATTTCGCTGGCCAAAGCCTCATTCCAAACATGGGCTTCGACAGACTGGAAGTCGCGATTGTTAATCGCTAGAAAGATACGGGATGAGATTAGGGCTCAGATCTTTGAGTTGGCAGCCTTGATGACGCTTGAAGTGGGAAAGAGCAGATTTGAAGCAATAGCTGAAGCCTACGAGGCAATTGACTTTTTCTCTTACTATCTGCGTCAGATCAGCTCCAGCGACTACTTTGAGACGAAACTGAAATCGCCGGTCCCTGGAGAGAAAAGTCTGAGCGTACTGCGACCGCACGGTGTATTTGCAGTGATTTCCCCCTGGAATTTCCCACTGATGCTCGCAAACAACATGGCCGCGGGTGCTTTCCTGACTGGCAACACCGTCGTAATGAAACCGAGCAGCGACTCGCCCCTCACTGCCCTGAAGCTTTACGACATTTACAGGAAGGCTGGGGTGCCGGGAGCAGTAGTGAGCCTGCTCACTGGCCCAGGCGGAAATTTTGGAGCCGAAGTTACTAAGAATCCGGAAGTCGCGGCATTGGCATTTACCGGCTCCAAAGATGTCGGAATGAACCTCCTAAAGACATTCACCACCCTACAGCCGTGGCCCAAACCGGTAATATCAGAAATGGGAAGCAAGAACCCAGTTATCGTCTCTGGTAAAGCGGACCTTGATAAAGCGGTCACTGGAGTTGTTAGGGCGGCCTTCGGCTTCCAAGGCCAGAAATGCTCCGCAGCCTCAAGGGCGTATGTTCAGGATACGGTGCTCCAGAGCTTTCTTGAGAAGCTCGTCAGGATGACCAATGAGCTGAAAGTGGGCGACCCTCGCGCGAAGGAAAACTTTATGGGTCCGGTTATCAACGAGGCTGCTCTCCAGAAATTCCGGTCTGCCGTCGGGACGGCTGATGCCGCCGGAGGCAGGATACTGACAGGAGGAAAAGTTTTGAATGAGGGTGACCTCGCAAATGGCTATTTCGTACAGCCAACCGTTATCGCCGACCTCCCTCCTACCCATAGCCTATTCAAGGAAGAACTATTCCTTCCAGTGCTTCTGGTCGCCGGCTACCACTCCCTAGAGGAAGCACTTAAACTGGCGAACGACACGGAGTTCGGCTTGACCGCGGGAATATTTTCAGAAGACCCAGGAGAGATTGACTACTTCTTTAATAATATCCAGTTCGGCGTGTGCTATGCGAACAGAAGGGGCGGCGCGACTACAGGGGCGTGGCCAGGAGCCCAGTCGTTTGGAGGGTGGAAGGGCAGTGGATCAACCGGAAAAGGAGTCGGGGGGCCGTATTATCTCTTGCAATTTATGAGAGAGCAGAGCAGGACAGTCGTAGTGGAGACCAAGAGATGAGTCACTGGGCTACTGAGCTGGCTCACGCCTCAACTCTTTCTATACCTGGGGCGCGCCTAAGGAGTTCTTCGACAAACGCTTCTGAGTCATTTACCTGAAACGCGAGCACAGAGTAGCTCTTGCCCTTGAAATCAAAACCATCAAGGTAGATTGTCACTACCTTTTCTCTGTCTTCAAATGAAACAAAATACCACTTGCCCTCAAATTCGAAATGACCTTCTCGAATATCAGTAAACGGAACGCTCAAGCCTTCGCGCCACATGATTCCCGGAGGAAACTGAAAGAGTCCAGTATCTACGCTCTTCATTCTAACGTAGGGCACGTCAAACTCGGCAGTCAATGTTTCGAAATGTCTTAATCCAGTGAACTTTAGTCGTAGAGAATCCTTCCCGAGTTCCACAGTTCGAGGCATCAATCGGACACCTTGATGGTTGCATAAAGGACTGGCGGAAGACTGCTATCATCCAGTCGAACATGAGGTAGATGCGCGAGTGACGACGGTTCCTAGTTGATGAGCCTCCAGAGCCCGAACGTGCCGCCAGGGAACTTCACCCTCCACCAGAGTCTTGCATTCTCTTCACACGCACTAAATCGAGGATGCATTTGGAATACCGGTGGCGACCTGCTTCGCACTAGAACGCTCGGGCTCGGGCAGAGGGCTGCTGCCTCGCCCATACAAAAGGCCGAGAATAACTCGCGCTCAAGCGGACTCGCTATTTGCGGGGTTGATGTCACGCGACTGCATTTATCTACATGGCCACAACTACTAAACGACGCAAGAGGAAAGCGAATGGCATATGGTCAAAAACTGGAACGAGCGGATAATAGAGGAGTTCCGGAGGCATCACGGAAAGGTCGGAGGAGACTTCAAGGGCTCTCCTTTGCTGCTTCTTCATCACAAAGGTGCACGAAGCGGCAGAATTCGAGTGAATCCAGTCATGTATCTCAAAGACGGTGACCGGTTTCTGGTCTTCGCGTCAAGTGGCGGAGCTTCGAAGAATCCAGACTGGTACCACAATCTGCTGGCCCATCCAGATGAGGCTCGAATTGAGGTTGGGGACGAGGTCATAGACGTTCATGCAGAAGAAGTAAAGGGGATGGAGCGAGATAGGTTGTATGCTAAACAAGCAGCATTGTATCCGGCCTTCAAGGATTACCAACTAAAGACTAAGAGGATTATTCCAGTAGTTGCGTTAACGCGAAGGGGAGTTTTTCGAAGGCAGAAGGAAGAATAGGTTATGGGCTTTTTTTGGTCAACCCCCTGTGCAGGCTTCACAGCTGTAGTGGTCAGTACCTGAACTGCACAGAATATCGACTTGCGGTTCATTTACAAATCGAACGTTCTCCAGCATGTGCAATTGCGAAGTCAGTACATACATAGCTAGGCACGAAAGAGGAGCAGCCCTGTAGTTCAAGATAATGGGTACAGAAATACTTAAGTATTAGTCACTTTGGAAGGTGACTATACAAAGTGACCGGAAAGCGGTCGACCAGAAGTCACCTTGACGAGGCATCAATGAATGGTGGTGTCCTAGAGTCATTTTCGAAGAAGACCTTGGCGCGAGCGAACGCTGAGCTTGTTCGCAGCTCATTAGCCCACTTCAGAACCGGTGCGAGAATCACCGATATTGTGAAGGATACTGGGCTGAGCGACCATATTGTCAAGCGTCACCTTACATGGCTGTGCGCCACTCGCGAAGTTTATTTTGAGGAGCGAACAGGTGTATACTATATAAACACTCGGCTGGATCATCCTGGTGCGGATACCTCATTTACTACAGAAAGCGGGCGGGCCTACAGGCTGCAAGTCATGGGAAATGGGTTGACCGGAGTTTACGTGGTGGTACAGGAAATATCAAAGGGTTCAGACAATCTGCCCAGAGTGCAAGGAGCAATATCTATTCCGCTAGCGGAAGCTTCCAAAGTGCTTGAGGGATTGGGTTCTACTGCCCAACAATTTTATAATATCACCTTTAGTACTGGCGAATACAAGTAGAAAATGGCGGTCCTAAGACTCGAAGAGCGCAACCTCGCATCTAAGGGTGGGTTTGGCGTTAATCATGGCCGACAACCGGAATTTACTCGCGTGCTTTCATGCGGGAAAAAGGTGATACTTGACTCTCCTGCCTTCCTGTACGCTCCGCCATCTATCCCGGCCCTGCTCGCTGCACTTCGCTCAGACAAACTCGAAAAATTACCCTCGGGACTAGTAATAGGCTTGTCACAGCTTGAGGATTTCAGAAATGCTGCGCAAAACGGAGAACCCGGACTGGAAAAGCTTGCAGATCTGCCGGTATTCTTCGATCCTGAACCAGAGCTGATTTTTCGCTCAGACTCCCACGACGCCGGGGAATTTGAAGATACGATACAATCACTTGCTTCTTCCAGCCTGAGAGCGATGCAAAGGTTCGGGGGGCTAGACCGCAAAAAGAGCGGTATTTTTAAGGGCTTGAAACACTGCGGCGACTTCCTTGAGGCATCGCTCATGACTCAAGCAGCGGCGAATGCTACCATGCTTCTGCCAATCACCCCACCCGTTAACAGCGACAACCGTGATTCTGTTGACTTTGCAATCGCGCTCAATGAACGCGCTGTCAGGACTATGGAACCCACGCCGGTCGAGCCGTTCGGGGTAGGCTACTTCTTCGCGCTTGAACGGAGTGCTCTCTCGACGGCCGCGTTCAGGTGGGGCCTTGAGCAATTTATGTTTGAGAGTGAGACAAATCGGCCAGATTCCGGGCTGAATCCACACCTCCTCGTAATCAAACTGCTCAAAGCAGATTCCTACAAGAGTGATGAGCTACTTGGCCTACGGGACCTCCTCAAAACTCTCAACAAGATAAGGAGAACCAATGCCTTCACGACAATCGTTCTGGGTGCTCACGAAGGAGGTCCTCTCCTTCTTTCGGAGGGGTTCGACGGCTTCGCCGAAGGCGGAGGTTGGAGGAGAGAGGGCTTCACTCCTTACCTATGGACTGGCGAAAGTGAAAAGATAATGGGGTATTGTGATCGCAAGTCCGCGGCCAGGCTCTTCGAGCGTAATGGTTACGCATACCCTTGCTCGCAGAGGTGCTGCCTACACAGGCAGGGAGTCCACCCTGACCAAATCCCCGAAAATGACTGGCATGAGGACAGCGAAATCCACCTCATAAATGTAAGGATGAACTTGGTGAGCGCATTGAGAGCAGCGACTGTGCCTGAGCGACGCCGCTGGCTAATGCGGCAGTTTTCCAGCGCCGTAACTGGCTCGAAGTATCTTGCCTGGGTGGGAGAATATCCCTCAGCCTCCGAGGCATACTGATGCCGTAGGCCGGATGGAGCCCGGAAGAGGAATTCAGAAACAAGCGAATCGTTGCCGTTCACTCGTGACGACCAGCCCAACTGTTTTGCTTGTCACAGAGGTTAACCAGACAGTCCGCAAAGTCTGAGCAATTTCGTGAACCAAAGTTGGATTGGATTAGAAGGGCTATGACCCCCAACTCAGAGTGTGATTACCTCGGCTTCCTGGTTCAGATATAGCAAGGGGGTCACGGTAATGAGCTGCTCGGGAGCGGTATGACTTACAAACGATACGGCCCTTTTCCCAGAAGCCTGAACTTGTCTGAGAGAGCAGAAGCTGGGAGCCATAGTTAATTTCCCTTGGCAGTTCACAGGGGCTAAACCTTGCTTGAAGGACGTGTGACTCGCGGTCCATGGTTCGTCAAAGGACCGTTTCGCAACGCCCGTGAACTCGTTCTGAATAATTTTAACTTCTGGATACAGGAGAGCCAGTTTCCTTGCGGCTCAAGTAATCTGCAGAATCCACTCTCCTACCTATTTCTGCTTTGCAATCCCGACTTGCCCAGCGTAATGACAAGCCACCCAGTGATCCTGAGCAACCATTCTGAACTCTGGCACTTGGCTGACGCAGATTTCGGTCGCGTAGAGGCACCTTGGATGAAACCTGCACCCTGAGGGAATGCGTGCGGCGCTAGGCACTTCGCCCTTTACGAGCACCTTTATTTTCTCGGCTCTTGGGTCTGGCACAGGAATTGCGGCCATGAGGGCCTGTGTGTAAGGGTGAAGTGGGTTGGCCACTAGCTCCTCGGCTGGAGCAAGTTCAGCAAACTTTCCAAGATACATTATTGCAATCCGGTCAGCTATGTGTTTTGAAACTGCAAGATCATGCGTGATAAATATGAATGATATTCCCAGCTTGTCGACGAGGTCCTTCATTATGTTGAGAACTTCAGCCCTGATTGATACGTCAAGCATGGATACCGGTTCATCCGCTACTACAAAGTCGGGGTTCAGAACAAGAGCTCTGGCAACCGAGACTCTCTGCCTCTGTCCCCCACTGAGCTCATGCGGATATCTGAACATAAATTGCTCTGGCGGCGTGAGCTGCACGGATGACAGGGCCGTCCTGACACGTTCCATCGCCTCTTCGTCGGTCGAAACCAGGCCGTTTATGAACAATCCTTCAGAAACGATTTCATATATCGTGAAGCGTGGGTTCACAGATTCGTATGGGTCCTGGAAGACGATTTGCAGCTTGGTTCTGAGTTTTCTTATCTCGGAATCCGGCAACTTAGCTATGTTCCTGCCTCCATAGATGATCTCTCCTGATGTCGGCTTGACGAGCATCAGGATGCATCGACCGGTGGTCGTCTTGCCACATCCGCTTTCTCCGGCAAGCGCGAAAATTTCGCCCTTTTTGATGATAAATGACACTCCATCTACTGCGTGCACGAAATCCTTTGAACCCAAGATGGATGCACTGAATCCTGTCTTGAGAGGGTAATACTTTACGAGATCCCTCACCTCAATCAGATTATCTTCCGCGCTAGAGTCAGCTTCAGTCAATTATCTCACCGATTTTGCAAGCACTTCTTCTGCGTGATGGCATCTCACCAGGCGCCCGCCATTGAGACTCCTGAGCTCCGGCTCTACTTCGCGACAAATCTGAGTCGCAAACTGACACCTCGGGTTAAATCGGCACCCAGATGGCGGTGCAACTAGGTCGGGTGGAGACCCTGGTATCGATATCAGCTTGGTCTTCGGACCCTTGAGGTTTGGAAAGGCATGAATCAGGCCAAAGGTGTAGGGATGTGCAGGAGTCACAAAAAGCGCTTCTGAGCTCCCGTATTCCACAATCTGGCCCGCGTAAAAAATGATCACCATGTCGCTCATTTCGGCCACAAGAGAGAGGTCATGAGTTATCAGAATAAGCGACATTGAAAGTGTGCGCTTCAGGTCCTTAAGGAGCTGAATTATCTGAGCCTGCACAATCACGTCTAGCGCAGTTGTGGGTTCGTCGGCAACAATGATGTCCGGGTTAAGCACCAAGGCCATCGCAATCATAGCCCGCTGACGCATTCCGCCGCTGAGTTCATGCGGATAACTGTCATACCGCCTCGGATCAATTCCCACGAGCTCTAGCATCTGTTTGCTTTTCTCAATAGCAATATCAGGGTCTGTGTCCTGGTGGACGAGTATCGCTTCCGAAATCTGCTCCCCCACCTTGAAAACAGGGTTCAAAGCATTCATCGCGGACTGAGGAACGAGTGAAATGTGCTTCCAGCGAACCTTGGAGCGCACTTCGCCCTCGGGCATATCGCTGACATCAACTCCTGCAATTGTAATCTTACCTCCTCGAATGCTTCCGTTCTGCGGTAGAAGCTTCATGAGTGTGTACGCCAGGCTGGACTTGCCACTGCCCGATTCTCCGGCTATACCCAGGGTCGTACCTTTTTCCAGCGTAAAGCTGACGTCGTCAACCGCTCGCACGTCCCCTTCCCGTGTCGAGTAATACATCTTTAGTTTGTCTACTTCGAGAACTGCCAATCGCTTTCTATCTCCGCCTCAGTTTCGGATTGAATATGCTTTCCAGCGTATTACCAAGAAGTATAAAGGACAGTGAGAGAAGCATTATTGCTACCCCAGGAGGAGCGAACCACCACCAGCAGTATGAGTAAGCGGCTGACGCAGCGCAGTTCTGGGAGGCATAACTGGTTATTGTACCCCAAGAGGTGATCAGACCGCTTCCAAATCCCAAGAAGTCAAGCGCCGCCTCAGTTAGAATCGCAGTTGGTACTGTGAGCGCCAGGTTGGCATATATCAGGCCCAGCACATTAGGAAGTATATGGCGATACATTATGTAACTCTTCTTTGCTCCAAGCGCTCTTGCGGCTTCTACGTAAGGTCGCTCCTTGAGCGAGAGAACCTGTGAATTAATGATCCTTGCAACCGTAGGCCACGATAATATCGCAATCACAAATATAACGAGCCAAATGTAATCTCCAGGGTTATTTGCAAAAATCGGGGTCCTATCGAGCACCGATATCAGCACTATTAGCAGGGGTATGCCCGGTAAAACAAGGAATATGTCGGTAACCCGCATAAGCAGTTGGTCTACGAGACCTCCATACGTCGCCGCCGCAAGCCCGACCACTACTCCCACTGCTACTGTCACCAAGGCTGCCAAAATGCCCACTAGAAAAGAGACTCTGGCGCCATGAACGAACTGTGACCATATGTCCCTACCCTGGTTATCCGTGCCCAACACTCCGTAGGCCGAGCCAAATATGAAGAAACTCATGTCTCCGACATGCAGCCTGAGGTCTGTTCCCTTCTCTGTGGGGCTCACCACTATTGAGAGTGTGAGCGTGTAATTACCGTGCTCATCAAAAACAGTCTTGGACAATCCTTGGAGCGAGGCGACCGTGTTATATGATAGAAGGTTTGAAAGCGAGTCTCCGTATATCTGATTCCATGTACCGCTGTAGAGCGGCGAACTTTGTGCGACGCCCACGGTGTAAACCTTTCCCGCGGGAGTCTTCAGATAGGCGGTAACTGTATAGGTTACGTTCTTCGCGATGCTCGGGTAAACGAAGGTCGAAAAAGCAAAGCGGTTCGGAGGGTCATACTTGGTATAGCTGAAGGTCTGGGACAGGTTGAAGGTGGAAGCAGTGGTTCCGGTAAAATTCACTGACAGGCTCCCCTCACCTTTGTTTGCTATTATGTAAGAAAGCGCTCGCTGCCCGGTAACCGGAAAAGCCTGCCAACCGTACGAAAACCCTGGGCCTTCTTTAAAACTCCAGGCAGACAGAGCACTCGGACTCGAAAATGTCGAGTCTGTCAGCTCCTGTAGATTTGGTGGATAGTGAGAATACTGAGGGAAGATTGTTGCCCAAGCAGGTACAGCGTAAGGGGCGGCCAAGTTCGTCCCAGTGATTGGGTTGTTTGAATCGATTACAGGTGCGAACAGGGCCATCATTCCGAAGATTATGATGATAGCAACGCCAATCAGTCCTGATTTTGAATGGGCAAAGGCTGATAGAGATTGCTTCGCCCTTGTAGAGAACCTGCCTGAAGGCCTAACCAGTCTCTTCTCTTCTGTTCCTCCGACGCCGTCGCCACTTCTATGATTCATGAGTTGTCAAGCCCTCCATAACTAGTACCTGATCCGCGGATCCAGCGCAGCGTAAAGCAGGTCCGTTATGAGATTCCCGACCACTACCATCAGTGCGATAATAAAGAAAATCGCCTGCTCGACCGGATAATCGCTTCCATCCACTGCGCTGATTATAGTTAGCCCCAGCCCTGGCCACGAAAATACAGTCTCCGTAATCACGGCTCCGCCAAGAATGAATCCTAGTGAGAGCCCGACGACGCTAACAACCGGAAGCACCGCGTTTCTGAAGGCGTGCTTGAATAGAATCGTCCTCTCGGGGACTCCCTTTGCTCTTGCAATATTGATGTAGTCTTCGGTAAACACATCAATCAGATTGCTCCGCATTATAAGCAAGTAGGTTCCCAGCGTAATCAAGGTCAGACTTATTACAGGAAGTATCAGGGCCATGATGTAACCATGCAGGTAGGCAAGCCCCACCCTGTCGACGGTGCAAATTGACTGGCTCACACAAAATATCTTGAGATATGCGCCGAAGAAGACGAGGAGGATTAAACCCAGCCAGAACGAAGGCATTGAAAAGAAAAGTAGACCAGTGTCCACGATTGCGATATCACCTGCCTTACCCCTTTTGGCTGCGGCCACTACTCCGAGCGCGATTCCGACTAGGGCTGCGACAATTGTAGCTGAGCCTACAAGCGCAACCGTGTTTGGAAGGGCCCTGCTAATTACCAAGGAGACTGCAGTCCCCGTACTCAAGTCAAGCGAAATCCCAAAGTTAAAGGTAAACATATTTTCTATATATTTGACATAGCGAATGTCCCACGGCTGATTGAGCCCGTACGTGTTTTCAATACTGATTAGGACCTTCTCAAGCGCCCCGGCCTCGTGGATTCGATTCGCAAATTGGCCCAAAAGAAGAGTTGCGGGATTCAGGCCAAGTACGAATTCCGGAATAAACTGGAAAATCAAGAAATCAATACTTGCGATTATTATGAGCACGACAAGTGCGTAAATAAGCCTCTTGATTACGTAATGAATGAGGGCCATTACTCACTAAGCCTCGTGAGGCCTGCGCCCATAAATTTTCTCT